>NZ_JBFAHF010000041.1:0-55677 GCF_040654015.1 Nocardia sp. NPDC050799 | reverse complement strand
CTCATCGACCACGGCACCCCCCTGGAAGCGGCGTGCCGGATCATCATCCTCGAAGACCAACTCGCCGAAGCCCGCGAAATCAACGCCGAACTCACTCAGCAGGATTGATCGGAACTCGCTGCCTGCGGCCGCGAAAGACGACCCGGCCGCTGGGTGGGGGGTCACCGGTGGATCAGATATGCGACCCGATGGGGGGAACCAACGCTGGTCCTCGCCCGACTCCGGGCAATAAGTGACTTGATTGCCTCGTACGAGGCGGCGGTGAAATCGCGGTAGTACACATATCACCAGCACCTGCGTGGCGAGACGACCGAGGAAGCAAGCCATGGCGGGGTACGCGCTGTGGCTATCGGTTCATCAGCACGGCGCCTTCGGCGGCCGAATCGGTGCGGGCGGTCCGGCGGCCGGGAGCCCATGCGCCCAGCACGAATGCCATCACCACGGTGAGGATGCCCAGGGCCAGCGCCGCCTGCGCGGCACCGTGGACGAAGGCTTCCTTGGCGAACGCCGCCAGCGGCGCGGCCGCCGGACCTCCCCGCTCGGCGACCTCCAGTGCGGCGGCCAGCGAATCGCCGACCGGGCCGCGGGCCGCTTCGGGGAGCCGGGGCAGCGCCGGAGCGATCCGGTCGGCATAGCCGACGGCGAGGATGCTGCCGGAGATCGCGATACCGATGGCCGCCCCGACCTCCCGGGAGGCGTCGTTGACCGCGGAGGCCACCCCGTGTTTCTCCAGGGGTGTGCCGTTGATGATCGCGGCGGTCGCCGGGGCGGTGCACAGACCCAGCCCGGTGCTCAGGATCAGCAGCGGCCAGAGGACATCGAGGTAGGTGCTGTCCACCGTGGTCCGGGACACCGAAATGAGTGCGCTGCCGACGCACAGCAGACCGATGAAAGTCGGCAGGCGCAGGCCGAACCGTTCGGCCAGCCGTGGGGCGACGACCGAGATACCGATCAGCGGCGCGATCATCGGCGCCATCGCCACCGCGGACATCAGCGGCGAGTACCCGAAGATCAACTGCATGTACTGGACGAACAGCAGGAAGTAGCCGAAGGCCACCAGGAACTGCACGCCGACGCTCACCGTGCCGCTGCCGAAGCCGCGGTCGGCGAACAGCCGCACATCCAGAAGTGGATTCGGTACCCGCAGTTCGACCGTCGCAAACCCGACTCCGGCGAGTATCCCGACGCCGAACAAGCCCAGGACCAGCGGATCGGTCCAGCCGCGCACCGGCGCCTCGATGGCCCCGACCACGACGGCACCCACGGCGACCGACGCGGTGATACCGCCCCAGAAGTCCAGCGGCGGCCGTGAGTCGTCCACGGATTCGGGGACCGTGCACCCGGCGACCGCCAGGACGACGCCGGCCATCGTCATCGCGAGGAAGATGGCCTGCCAGCTCCAGATCTGCAGCAGCAACCCGGAGCCGAGAATGCCCAGGACCGCCCCACCGGAGACGACCCCCGCCCACAACCCGACGGCGACTCCGCGCCGCTCGGGCGGGAATCCGCCGGTGAGCAGAGAAAGAGTGGACGGCATGACCAGCGCCGCGCCCACTCCCGCGACGGCGCGCGAGGCGATGATCCAATGCGGCTCGTCCAGCGCCAGTGGCACCGCGGAGGCGATCGCGAACACCACCAGGCCGAGCACCATCATGATGCGGCGGCCGAACCGGTCGCCCAGCGCGCCGGAGAACAGGACCAGACAGGCCAGCGCCAGGGTGTAACCGTCGACCACCCAGGTGAGCTGCTGCTGGGTGGCGCCGGTATCGGCGGCGATCTCGGGAAGCGCGGTGTAGAGGGCGGCCATGGCCGCGATGACCAGCGCGACGGCCATCGACGACAGGGTGAGCAACCAGATGTGCGCCCGGGACAGGCGCGGGTTCACCGATGTCATGGCCACCTCCCGGCAGATGGGGAACAAGCGGTTGTTTCCTTTGATCAGAGCACAATGCCCCGGGGTGACCACCGGTGATCTCCATCACTACCCCGCGAGGACGGCGGACCACCTGCTCACCGGTGGTGGGTGGTGGGCCCGTGACCGACGCCGACCGGGACCCCGGCCGGTCGCGCCCGGAATGCTCGACGGCCGTCGCCGCCTCAGTGGCATGGCTACCCTGGGGCGTGTGAAGGCAGATACCGCGCTCCTGGTCCCGGTCGCCGCCGAACTGGCCGACATCACCGCTGTCGGTCCGGAGGAGGATGCCGGGCCCGGCGGGCCGAGCCCGGCGGAAATCGAATCGATCTGGGACTCGGTACAGGCGTGGTACCGGCTGGGCGCCACCCCGGCGATCCAGATCTGCCTGCGCCGCAACGGGCGGGTCGTGCTGAACCGGGCGATCGGCCACAGCCGGGGCAACGCGCCCGGCGACGGTCCGGCGGCCGAACGGGTCCCGGTGACCACGGAATCGCCGTTCTGCGGATTCTCCACCGCGAAAGGTGTTTCCGCGGCGGTGATGTTCATGCTCATCGAGCAGGGCGCCTTCGCGTTCGACGATCCGGTCAGCGACTACATCCCCGAGTTCGCCGCCAACGGCAAGGCGCCGATCACCATCGGGCACGTACTCACCCATACCGCCGGCGTCCCGTTCGTGACCCGCCCCTACCGCGGGCACGAAATGGTTTTCGACGAGGAACTGTGCCTGCGCGGTCTGATCGATCTGAAGCCGAGTTACCCGGCCGGACGCTTCCGCGTGTACCACGCCCTGACCAGCGGGCTCATCCAGCGGCTGCTGGTGCAGCGGGCCACCGGTAAGCGGATCAAGGACCATCTCGCCGAACAGGTACTGGAACCGCTGGGCTTCCGGTGGACGAACCTGGGTGTCCGGCCCGAGGACGTGGACGCGGTGGTGCCGAGCGTGAAAACCGGCCCCCCGCCGTCCAAGCTCGCGTCTTTCGTCGCCGGGCGGGCGTTGGGCGGTGGGTTCGCCTCGGACGCGGTGAATCGGGAATCGAATCGATCCTTCCTCACCGCCGAACTGCCGTCGGGGAATCTGGTCACCACCGCCGCCGAACTGTCCAGGTTCTACGAGATCCTCGCGCGCGGCGGCGAACTCGACGGCGTCCGGATCATGCGGGCCGAGACGGTGCGGGACGCGGTACGGCCCGCACCCCGGGTTCCCGGAGTGGCGGGACGGGTGAGCCGGGCCGGTTACGAACTGGGTGGGCACCGTTCGAAATTCGGGCCCGATACGACCGCGCATTTCGGCCGCAGCGGGTTCACCACGCAGTACGGCTGGGCCGATCCGGCACGTGGGCTGAGCGGGGCGATCCTGACCAACGGCAAATCCTCGGTGGACGGCGAACGCCCCTGGCAGCTGGTAGCGCAGATCTCGGGAGCATTCCGGCCACTGGCGCCCGCGGAGCGGATCTTCGAGCTCTGACACCGTGCCCGGGCGCCGCGGTCAGTGCACGATGGTGGCGATGTGGTGGCGTACCACCCGATCGGCCGTACCCTCGCCCGCGCCGTGCGGATAGGCGAGTTCGAAGGCCAGGCCGCTGATCAGGGCGAGCAGCCGTTCCGTTTCCAGTTCGGCCTCGGCCACCCCCGCCCGGGTGAGCGCGGCGGTGACGAGGGTGCGGGTGGAGGTGCCCATCCACTCGGTTTCGGCTTCCATCCCGTTCACCAGCCGGGCACTCGCGACGATCTCGGTGCGCAGCAGCAGGCGCCGCCGGTCGGTGGGGTCCAGCAGCAGTGCGCGGGTGACCGCCTCGAGGTAGGCCCTCCGGTCGGCCACCGAGTCGCTGCGCGGCTCGCTGCCGACCGCCGCGAGCCGGCGATCGCGATCGAGTTCGAGTTCTTTGGCGGCGGCCATCAGCAGGCCGTACTGGTCACCGTATTTCCGGCGGAGCGTCTTCCCGTCGAGGCCACCGTGGTCGGCCACCCGGCGCAGTGTGGTCTCGGTGATCCCGCGCGAGGTCACCAGGTCCAGGACGGCCTCGAACGCGGCGCTGTGCTCATCGGTCGTCACGATCGGCGCTCCTCTCCGTGCACGACGGCGGGGCCGGCTTCACCAGTGCGTGCCCGGCACCCAGCGCGCCGCGCGTCGCAGTGCGGTGCCGGTACCGCGTGCCACCCGCGCTCCGGCCCGGGGCAGCGGGGCGCGGCGCGGCCGTGACCGTGGCGCGGGGTGCTCGCCGCCGATGCGGTGGACAACAGGTGTCTCCTCTGCGGAGGTCTGCGTGTCGAGTGGGGTGACCGGGGCGGATTCGGCTTGTTCGCCCCGGGCGGCGGGGGAGTCCGGGATCATCCGGTAGTAGCGGTGCAGGACGAAGTCACGTAGGCGCGGGGCGAACATCGCGCCGTACTCGCCGAGGGTGCCGATCGGCACGTCGATACGCCGGGGCCGCTGGGTGAGCGCGCGCACGATCGTCGCGGCCGCCCATTCCGGCGATTCGGCGCGGCCGCCCTGATCACCGGACGGGGCGATCATGGGGGTCCGGACCAGGGGCAGGTGGATGGTGGTGAAGGTGACCCCGTCGGCCATGGTCTCCACCGCCGCGACCTCGGTGAACTTGTCCAGCGCGGCCTTGCTCGCCAGATAGGCGGAGTATCGCGGGGTGGCCACCTGCACACCCGCGCTGCTGATGTTGACGATATGGCCGAATTTGCGCTCGCGCATCTGCGGTAGCAGCGCCAGGGTGAGTCGCAGCGCGCCGAAGTAGTTGACCGCCATGGTGCGTTCGTAATCGTGCAACCGGTCGGTGGAGCGGTGGATGGCCCGGCGGATGGAACGACCGGCATTGTTCACCAGCATGTCCACCCGGCCGTGCTCGCCGAGCAACTTGTCCAGGGTGACCTCCACCGAGGCGGAGTCGGTGATATCGCAGGGGTAGCCGTAGGCCCGGCCACCCGCGGCCCGGATCTCCGCCACCACGGTGGCGAGTTCGTCTTCGCGGCGGGCGAGCAGGAACACAACCGCGCCCTTCTTCGCGACGGCCAGCGCCGCGGCCCGTCCGATACCCGACGAGGCGCCGGTGATGAGGACATGCCGCCCGGTGAGTTCGTGTTCGGCCCGGTCGGTCCCGGAATCGCTCATGACAGCCCCTTTGCGCAGGTCTTTCCCGGCCGAACTTACTCCAAAGTAAGAAAGCGCGCCAGGGTGGGTTCGGTGTTCGAAAACAGGTTCGATCTCACCTCTCGATATTCGAACATATGTGCGATACTCAACTCATGACGGACGATCGGATGGCGGATATCTATGCCGCGGTGCGGCTCGGCGGTGCGGATCGGGAGGCGGCGCGCCAGGCGCTGCAACTGCTGTGGGATCAGCTCGGGCCGGCCGGGGAGCCGCTGTACCGGAGCGTGGTGGCCCACCATCTGGCGGATGTCCAGGAGACCGCCGAGGGCGCGTTGTTCTGGGACACCCGGGCGCTCGACTCGGCCTTCGTACCCGGCGTCCCGCTGGGCGAAGGACTCCTGGGATTTCTCCCGTCGCTGTATCTGAGCCTGGCCGACAGTCACCGGCTGGTCGGCGATTTCGAGGAGGCCCGGATGCAGCTGGCGCTGGCGCGCGGGCATGCGAACGTGCTCGCCGACGATGCCTACGGACGGGTGATCCGGGCCGGGGTGGATCATGTGGCGACACTGCTGGAGGCGCAGTCCACCGAACGGGTGGCCTGCTGACGCGGTATGGGATGGAGTAACGGCCTGCCGAGCTGGGCCGAGATGGAGCGGGTACTGTCCGGCCGGCCGAAGCCCGGACACTACCCCGGCAACGGCGGTGACGCCTCGGCCTGGAGCAGTAGTCGCGGGGCGTATCTGCCCGAACCGGCGGACCCGCCGGGCCCGGTCGTGCCGTACGCGGAACTGCACGCGCATTCGGCGTTCAGTTTCCTGGACGGGGCCTCACAACCGGAGGAGATGGTCGCCGAAGCCGCGCGGCTGGGGCTCTCGGCGATCGCGCTCACCGACCACAACGGCTATTACGGGGTGGTCCGGTTCGCCGAAGCCGCCGCCGAGCACGGGATCGCCGCGGTATACGGGGCCGAACTCACCCTCGTGGAATCCGGTGCCCCGCAGACCGATTCGGCACCCCGCACCGGCGCACCCGATCCGGACGGCGAACATCTTCTGGTCCTGGCCCGCGGGCAGGAGGGCTATCGCCGGCTGTCCCGGCAGCTCGCGGCCGCGCATATGGCGGCCGGGGAGAAAGGAATCCTGCGCTACGACCTCGATGCCCTCACCGAGGCGGCCGGCGGTCACTGGCAGATCCTCACCGGCTGCCGCAAAGGCAAGGTGCGGCGGGCACTGGCCCAGGATCTGCACACGGGTGGCCGGCCGCTGCGCGCCGAGGCGGCGCTACGGGAACTGTGCGAACGGTTCGGTCCCGACCGGGTGACCGTGGAACTCACCCGGCACGGTCTGCCCGTGGACGATGAAGGCAATACCGTGCTGGCCGCCATCGCCGAACGGGTCGGTGTGCCGGTGATCGCCACCACCGCCGCGCATTTCGCGACCCCGGACCGCAGCCGCCGCGCCGCGGCCCTGGCCGCCATCCGGGCCCGGCGCAGCCTCGACGATCTCGCCGGCTGGCTCGCTCCCACCGGGGGTGGTTATCTGCGGTCGGGGGCGGAGATGGCCCGGTTGTTCGCCGAATTCCCCTCGGTCGTACCGAACTCGGTGGAACTGGCCCGCGAATGCGCGTTCGACCTACGGCTGATCGCGCCCCGGCTGCCGCCCTTCGATGTGCCCGCCGGCCACGACGAGAACTCCTGGCTGCGCGAACTCACCCGGCGCGGCGCCGCCGCCCGCTACGGCCCGCCCGCCGCGAACCCGACCGCCTACCGGCAGCTCGAACACGAACTCGCGGTCGTCGCCCGGCTCGGTTTCCCGGGATACTTCCTGGTGGTGCACGATATCGTGCGTTTCTGCCACGAGCACGACATTCTGTGCCAGGGCCGGGGCTCGGCCGCCAATTCCGCGGTCTGCTATGCCATCGGTATCACCAATGTCGACCCCGTCGCGAACAAATTGCTGTTCGAACGGTTCCTCTCCCCGGAACGGGACGGACCTCCCGATATCGATGTCGATATCGAATCCGACCGTCGGGAGGAAGCGATCCAATACGTCTATCGCCGGTACGGGCGGGAGAACGCGGCACAGGTGGCGAATGTGATCACCTACCGCGGGAAGTCCGCGGTCCGCGACGCGGCCCGCGCACTCGGCTTCGCCCCCGGTCAGCAGGACGCCTGGAGTAAACAGGTGAGCCGGTGGACGGGTGTCGGATCGGAAACCGGGACCGATATTCCCGAACCGGTACTGGCCTTGGCCGCCGATATCGAAGGACTGCCGCGGCATCTGGGCATCCACTCCGGCGGCATGGTGATCTGCGACCGGCCCATCGCCGACGTATGCCCGGTGGAATGGGCGCGGATGGCCGACCGCAGCGTGCTGCAGTGGGACAAGGACGATTGCGCCGCGGCGGGTCTGGTGAAATTCGATCTGCTGGGCCTGGGCATGCTCTCCGCCCTGCACTACATGATCGACCTGGTGCGCGAGCACATCGGCGTCACGGTCGAACTGCATACCCTGGACCTCGCCGAACCCGGGGTGTACGAAATGCTGTCCCGAGCCGATTCGGTGGGCGTGTTCCAGGTGGAATCCCGGGCCCAGATGGCGACCCTGCCGCGCTTGAAACCGCGCAAGTTCTTCGACCTGGTGGTCGAGGTGGCGCTGATCCGGCCCGGCCCGATCCAGGGCGGTTCGGTTCATCCGTATATCCGCCGGAAGAACGGGCTGGAAAAGGTCACCTTCGACCATGAAGCCCTGCGTAATTCGCTCGAGCGCACCCTCGGGGTGCCGCTGTTTCAGGAACAACTCATGCAAATGGCCGTGGATGTCGCGGGATTCACCGCCGCCGAAGCCGATCAGCTGCGGCAGGCCATGGGATCGAAACGGTCCCCCGAGAAAATGGAACGGCTACGGGGGCGGCTGTACCAGGGCATGCGGGACCTGCACGGCATCACCGGCGAACTCGCCGACCGCATCTACGAGAAACTCCGTGCCTTCGCGAATTTCGGTTTTCCGGAAAGTCATTCGCAGAGTTTCGCCGCGCTGGTATTCTATTCCGCCTGGTTCAAACTGCACTATCCGGCGGCGTTCTGCGCCGGACTGCTGCGCGCCCAGCCGATGGGTTTCTATTCGCCGCAGTCACTGGTCGCCGACGCCCGCCGGCACGGGGTCGTCGTGCACGGTCCGGATATCAATGCCGGCGCGGCCGAGGCCACCCTGGAACGGCGCGGGACCGAGGTGCGGCTGGGCTTGGCGGCTGTGCGTTCCATCGGCTCGGACCTCGCGGAAAAGATCGTGGCCGCCCGGGCCGAAGGCGGGCCCTACACATCGTTCCTGGATCTCACCGGGCGCGTGGAGATGACCGTCCCGCAGGCGGAATCCCTGGCCACCGCCGGTGCGCTCGGCAGTCTGGGTTACTCCCGCCGCGAAGCATTATGGGCAGCCGGCGCGGCCGCCGGAGAGCGGCCCGACCGCCTGCCCGGGACCGGCGCCTCCACCACCACCCCCACCCTGCCCGGGATGAGCGACCTCGAACACGCCGCCGCCGACGTCTGGGCGACCGGGATATCACCCGGCAGCTACCCCACCCAGTTCCTGCGCCCCCGCCTCGACGCGCTCGGGGTGATCCCGGCCGCCGACCTGCTCTCGGTCCCCGACGGCACCCGGGTACTGGTCGGCGGCGCGGTGACCCACCGGCAGCGTCCCGCCACCGCCGGCGGGGTCACCTTCCTGAACCTGGAAGACGAAACCGGCATGGTGAACGTGGTGTGCTCGGCCGGGCTGTGGGCCCGGTACCGCCGCACCGCGCAGAGCTCCCCGGCACTGCTGATCCGCGGCCGGATACAGAATGCGGAAGGCGCGGTGAGCATCTACGCCGAACGCCTGAGTCGCCTGGACATGCGCATAGCCTCCCGCTCCCGGGACTTCAGGTGATTCGCCGCCGCCTCCGGCCGCGGCGGGGCCGGGTTCTGTTACCCGGTTCTCCGCCTCAGCGTTCCGTGCGCGCCTGTCCGCGGCAGCAGGGAATCAGCCGCGCAGCAGGGGCACGACCACGGCCAGCGCAGCGGCAAGGAGTAGGGCGATGTAGACAGCGGAGATGAACGAGGTCGTCAGCAGCGCGACACCGCCGCCGGAGAGAGTCACGATCAGACCGGAGAGCCAGGCGGTTCCTGTTTCGGGCCGCGAAGCCGGTTTCCGGCGGTTCTTCCTGTGGTCGGGGCGCTCGCTGTTCTCGTTCACGATGGCTGTCCTGCGTCCAATACGGCCGGTCGGTGACCGGATGGTCGTGGGAAATCGTTCCGGGAATTCCGGGTGGGCCCGGAAGAACCGCGCTGACCGGGCCCACCCGTCGCTGGATGGATTCGAAAAGGGGCAGCACCTCGCTTCCGTGATTGTTCGGGTGCCGGGGATATCGGCTGTATCCGGCGGGCCGCGCTGACGGGCCCGGCCCGGGACCGGCCGACGCCCGCGGCGCGGGGGATCGGGTCGTCGAGCGGCCGGGTTCGGCGGGCGGGGGCCGCGAACCGTGCGTCGCGGCGGCGCTCCTCGGACTCGGGCCCTACGGAGTGCCTCGTCGACCTCGGCGAACAGCTCCTCGAGATCAGGATCCAGTTCGAGTAGCCGGTCCTCCACTCCCGACCACCTGTTTTCGCTGGTAACCGTCGTTGTATGCATGGTCGGCCTCCTGGTCTCGGCGCCAACCCGGGACGGTCAGGCGTTGATGGCCTGGCGCTCGGGATCGTGGCGCGCGATCTCGATCTTGCGGGGCTTGGCCCGCTCCGAAACCGGGATCACCAACCGCAGCACACCGTCGCGGTAGTCGGCGCGGATCGCGTCGAAATCGAGGTTCTCGCCCAGGAACAACTGACGGCTGAACACACCGCGGGTGCGCTCGGCGGCCAGCATCGATCGGCCCGAATCCAGATCAGGCCGCGATGCCCGCACGGTCACCACATTGCGTTCCACATCCAGATCCAGTGAGTCCGGGTCGATACCGGGCAGGTCGAGCTCGACCAGGAAGTCGTCGCCCTCACGCCAGGCATCCATCGGCATCGCCGCCGGGCGAGCGGGCGTGCCGAAGACCTGCTGGGTGAGACGGTCCAGATCGCGGAAGGGATCGGTGCGCATCAACATGGTCGTCACCTCCAGTTCACTCCTTCGCTTTCGAAGAGAAACCAGATAATCTGTGTCAACAGACACAAGTTATATGTAGCACCAGTGCCATAAGAATGCAAGTGTCTTGCGAAGAAAAAATGACCGAGGCGATGGTGCAGCGAGATGACGGATGTCGGCCTTCGCGAAACCAACGCCGCTCTCGCCGCCGAACGTGATCGGCTTCGCGACCGCGAATCCCCATAACCGAAGTCGCCCAGGTCATCCGGGCAGATCCGGCGGGCAGCCGGGGCCGGTCCGCCGACCCGCAGGCAGCGCCGATACGCAGCCTTCCTATTCGGGTATCCGATCCCGGAACCGCCCATTACGCTGCCAGCATGCGAACGCTCGGGGTGTTGTTTCTGGTTGTGTGCGGGTCGGTTCTGCTCACCGGATGCGGGGACGATTCCCATTCCAGCACTGCGGATCAGACGATGTCCTTCGAAGGTGGTGCGCCCGCGCCCGCCACGGCGCCGGGGATCCGGGTGCAGAAGGCGCCGAGCCGGGAACAGGCTCCTGCCTCCCCGCCGGATACCGCCGATGATCAGGCCACCGATCGGAAAGAGGTCGTCACCGGCACGGTGGATCTCACCGCCGACGACCCCGTCGCGGCCGCGCAGACCCTCGTCGACCGGGTGACCGAACTGGACGGGCGGGTCGACCAGCGCACCGAGAATCCCGGTACCGCCGACGACGATCCGCACGCGAATCTGGTCGTCCGGATCCCGGCCACCGATACCGACGCGTTCATCGAGGGCCTGAGCGATCTCGGCGAGATCACCCAGATCAGCACCAACCGTGACGATGTCACCCTGCAGTGGCAGGACCTCGACGCCCGGATCACCGCGCTGCGGGCTTCGGCGGACCGGTTGCGCGATCTCATGGCCCGCGCCGCCAACACCGCCGACCTGATCGCCGCGGAGGAGGCGCTCGCCGACCGGCAGGCCGAACTGGACAGCCTCACCGGACAGCGACGCTACCTCGACGATCAGATCTCGCTGTCCACTCTCACCGTCGATATCCGGAGCACGGCGGAGAAAACGGGTGAAGACGGGCCCGCCAATTTCTGGGACGGGGTCGTGGACGGCTGGAACTCCCTGTTCGCCTGGCTGAAGGGCGCGGTGGTCTTCAGCGGCCAAGTGCTGCCGTGGCTGGTCTTCCTCGCCCTCCTCGGTGCGATCGTCGGCGCCGTCGTCGGGTCGGCCCGCCGGCTGGGCCGTGCACGCGCTGCCGCCCCGGCGGCCGGGAACGCGACCGCGCGGGTCGAGACCCCGGTGCCCGGCACCCCGCGGACCGCTGCCGAACCCGGGGACGCGCCGGGCAAGACCGCGAAGGACGTGGACGAGCCCGTGAAGGGCACGGACCGGGGGGCGACGGATACGGAGGAGGCGGCGAAGGGTGCGGGCCGGATGGCGACCGGCACGGACGAGACGGGGGAGGGCACGGACGAGACGGGGGAGGGCACGGACGAGACGGGGAAGGGCACGAGCCGGGCGGCGACGGGCGCGGACGAGTCCGTGCCGACCGGGGACGAGGCCGCCGATCTGGACAGGCCCGACACGGGCCGGGCCTGAGCAGTGCCCACCACGGTCCGCGCGATGATCACGCCGAACAGCCGGAAGGGTCCGCTGGTCGAAGCCCTGCCCGATGGCACGCTGCACCTGTGGGTGCGGGCGCCGGCCGTGGAGGGGAAGGCGAACCGGGCCGCGGCCGAACTGCCGGCCGCGCATCTCGGTGTCCCGAAGAACGCGGTCCGGCTCACCGGCGGGGCGACCTCCCGGCGCAAACGGTTCGAGATCGCCGACTGAACCGCGGGCGTCCGGGTCAGACCGCGCCCGGGAACCCGTGCTGCCGCCACGCCTCGTACACCGCGACCGCGGCCGCGTTGGCCAGATTCATCGACCTCCGGCCGGGCAGCATGGGGATGCGCACCTCGGCATCGATGTGCTCGTCGGCGAGCACCTCCGCCGGTAGACCCGTCGGTTCCGCACCGAACAGCAGGATGTCGCCGGGCCGGTAGGCGATATCGGTGTGCGGGGTCGTGGCCCGGGTGGTGAACGCGTACACCCGCCCGGGTCGCAACTGTTTCCACGCGGTCGCCAGATCCGGGTGCACTGTCACCGAGGCGAGGTCGTGATAGTCCAGCCCGGCCCGGCGCAGCTTCGCCTCCGACATATCGAAGCCGAGCGGTTCGATCAGATGCAGCTCACTGCCCGTGCCGGCGGCGAGCCGGATGGCATTGCCCGTATTACCCGGTATGCGAGGTTCATGGAACATCAATCGGAACACAGCCGACCAGTCAATCAGGTGGTGCGGCGCCGCGGTGATCGAGCCGGATGATCGAGCGGTAGCTGCGAGGGTGCCGGATAAATTCCCGGTGCGGGCGCTACCGCCCTCTCGACGCCCTGACCACAGCGAATACGGTCACCGACGTGGCGCGGGGGCCGCGCACGGCACGGAGTGCGGCAGCGTACCGTAGGGCCGCCCACTCTGCAGGAATCCGCTTCCGGTGGTCGAATGGGCTGTCCGATTCATTCCGGAGGGAGAAATATGGCCGTGCTGCAGGGCCACGGTAATCCAGGCGACGACGCGAGCGGGGTGAGCGATCCGGGTGCCGGCCCGGAGAAGCTGAGCCGCCAGCTGGCGAACCGGCATATCCAGCTGATCGCGATCGGCGGCGCGATCGGCACCGGTCTGTTCATGGGTTCGGGTAAGACGATCTCGCTCGCCGGCCCCTCGGTGATCCTCGTCTACATGATCATCGGCTTCTTCCTCTTCTTCGTCATGCGGGCGATGGGGGAGCTGCTGCTGTCGAACTCCGGGTACAAATCGTTCAGCGATTTCGCCGGTGATCTGCTCGGCCCGTGGGCGGGTTTCTTCACCGGCTGGACCTACTGGTTCTGCTGGGTGGTCACCGGTATCGCCGATGTGGTGGCCATCGCCGGCTACGTGTCCTACTGGTGGGCGGATCTGCCGCTGTGGATACCCGCGCTGGTCTGCATCGTCGTCCTGCTGGTCCTCAATCTGCCCACGGTGCGCGCGTTCGGTGAGACCGAGTTCTGGTTCGCGCTGATCAAGGTGATCGCCATCGGCGCGCTGATCGTCACCGGACTGGTGATGGTGATCACCGGTTTCACCGGTGACAGCGGCACCACCGCCTCGCTGGCCAATCTGTGGAACGACGGCGGCTTCTTCCCGACCGGGCCCATGGGTTTCGTGGCCGGATTCCAGATCGCGGTTTTCGCCTTCGTGGGTATCGAACTGGTGGGCACCACGGCGGCCGAGGCCAAGAATCCCGAGCGCACGCTGCCCCGCGCGATCAACTCCATCCCGGTGCGCGTCCTGCTGTTCTACGTCGGCGCCCTGATCGTCATCTGCGCGGTGACCCCGTGGCGGGAGGTCTCGGCCGACGAGAGTCCGTTCGTGGCGATGTTCTCCCTGGCCGGGCTGGGTGTCGCGGCAAGTGTGGTCAACTTCGTGGTACTGACCAGCGCCACCTCCAGCGCGAACTCGGGGATCTACTCCACCTCGCGGATGGTGTACGGCCTGGCCGGTGACGGGGACGCTCCCGCCTTGTTCGGGAAACTGTCCCGGCGCAAGGTCCCGGCCAACGCGCTGCGTTTCTCGTGCGCGTTCCTGCTGATCGGGGTGGTGCTGCTCTACGCCGGACAGTCCATCGTCGAAGCGTTCACCGTGGTCACCACCATTTCGTCGCTGTGCTTCATGTTCGTCTGGACGATGATTCTGGCCAGCTACCTGGTCTACCGGAAGCGCCGGCCGCATCTGCACGCCGCGTCGACGTTCAAACTGCCGGGCGGTGTGCCGGCGGTCTGGGCGGTGCTGGCCTTCTTCGTGTTCCTGGTCTGGGCGCTCACCCAGCAGAGCGACACCCTGCAGGCTCTGCTGGTGACCCCCCTCTGGTTCGTGGTGCTGGGCGGGGCCTATCTGGTGGTGCGGCGCAGTCCGCACCATGCCGCTTTGCGCGAGCGGCATCGGGAAAAGGTCCTCGCCGAGAACGCCGCGCTGCGCTGATCTGTGCTGTGTCGATCCGCCCCGCCTCTGGTGGGGCGGATCGGGGCATTCGGGGCCCGCGCGGCGGATGGCGACGCAGACCTGATCGGCCGGATCTGGAACAATCGCCCCGTGACCGACGCCGCGACCCCGACCCACGACGATCCCGGCACCGGCAGCCGATGGGCCGGTTTCCTACGCTGCCATCTGCCGATGGTCGTGGTGGCGGTGGTGGTGCTGATCGCCGTGGTGTTCGTCGCGCAGGATCGCTGGCGCCGTGGTGCCTTCTTCTTCGGCGGCGCGACCCTCATCGCGGCCGCGTTCCGGCTGTGCCTGCCGACCGCCCGGGTCGGCCTGCTCGCGGTCCGCGGCAAACCATTCGATGTGGGCGCGCTGACCCTGCTGGGCGGCGCCGTGGTCTTCCTCGCCGCGACCATCAACACCCTCGGCGTGGGCTGACCGGGCCGCCGGCCCGGTCAGCGTCCGGCGCGGGCCAGGTTCAGCGTCTGAACCAGCAGCTTGCCGATGGCCGCCGCCTCGGTGAGGAAGGCATCGTGGCCGTCCCGCGAGGAGATCACCTCGAAATGCCGGCAGCCGGCCAGCCCGTCGGCCAGTTCCTGCTGAGTGTGCAGCGGGTACAGGCGGTCGGAATCGATACCGCCCACGATGCACGGCACCTCGGCGGCGGCCATCGCCGCCGCGATCCCGCCGCGGCCGCGACCGATATCGTGCCGGTTCATCGCCTCGCTCAGCAGCACATAGGTCGCCGGGTCGAAACGCCGGCCCAGCTTCTCGGCCTGGTACTCGAGATAGCTCTGCACCGCGTACCGGCCGCCGTCCCAGGGATCCTCGCCCTCCTGCGGGTTGTTGGCGAACCGGCTGTCCAGTTCGACGTCGGTGCGGTAGGTGAGGTGCGCGATCCGGCGCGCGATACCCATCCCGGCGATCGGCGCGCGCCCGGTGCCGTGGTAGTCGCCGCCCTGCCAGTCCGGGTCGCTGGTGATCGCCGCGATCTGGGTGCTCTGGGTGCCGATCTGGTCGGCGGTGGCCCGCGAGCCCACCGCGAGGACCAGCGCGGCGGCCAGGCGCTGCGGCGCGAGCAGCATCCATTCGAGGACGCGCATACCGCCCATCGAACCGCCGATCGCCGCGGCCAGCCGGGGCACGCCGAGCAGGTCGAACAACTTCAGTTCGGCCGCGACCTGGTCGCGGATGGAGATCCCCGGGAAGCGCGAACCCCACGGTGCGCCGTCCGGAGCGAGCGAGGCGGGGCCGGTGCTGCCCTGGCAGCCGCCGAGGACATTGGTCGCCACCACGCACCACTCGTCGGTGTCGATCGGTGCCCCCGGGCCGACCATCCCGTTCCACCATCCGGCCTGTGGATGGTCGTCGTCCGGGTCGCCCGAGACGTGCGAGTCACCGGTCAGCGCGTGCTCGATCAGGACGATGTTGTCCAGGGCCGGGGACAGTTTCCCCCAGCGCTGCACGGCCAGCCGGACCTGCGGCAGCCGGGCGCCGTTCTCGAGAGTGAGTTCGCCGATATCGACGTATCCGAGGGTGCCGTCGGCCGGCGGTAACTGGGCCACCGGCCGAGCGGTAATCGATTCGGTGCCCACCTTCACGCGAGGGCTTCCGCTGAACCAGCGAACGACACTGATGCCCGGAGCGTATGAATCGCCGCTGTGGATCCGGCTGTGCGGGCGCGGAGGCCGCCGGACACGACCGCTGGTCGGCGGCGGGCAGCTCCGGCAGCGGTCGCACCACGAGTACTGTGATCGCTCATATCGTGCTCCAGAAAATGGGGGATTTCTCGTCGAGTCGGGAGAATGCCGCGGTCAACGCGACCAGCACCGGCACAAATCGACGACCTCCTGACGTGCGCTTGCTCCCGGCTCTCGGGAGCCAGGTCATCACCCGGAGCACCCCACCGCAGCAGGAGGGTTGCCGGCCAGCGAGCCGGGGCTTGGTGCTGGCGCTCATGACCTGCCGAATATGGTAGCCGGGCGCCGATACGGATCGAAATCGGCATACGCGCCCACCAGGTAATCTTGTGGCGTGTCTCACCCCTGTGAGATCTCACTACCGGGGCTGGCTGCACCGTGAGACCGCCACAAGCAGTACGCTCGTCTTGGTTACACCAGACGTCTCGTGGACAACGCGGGATGTATACGTTGTCTGTTGAACAGCTGGGGTCCGCTCACAAGCGTGTTCGCCTGGCCGTGCAATGAGGGCACCAGTCTTAGGAGGACACGAAGATCCATGTCCAAGATCAAGGTTGAAGGCACCGTCGTTGAACTCGACGGCGACGAGATGACCCGGATCATCTGGCAGTTCATCAAGGACAAGCTGATCCACCCGTACCTCGATGTGAACCTCGAGTACTACGACCTGGGAATCGAATACCGCGACAAAACCGACGACCAGGTCACCGTCGACGCTGCCAATGCCATCAAGCAGCACGGTGTCGGCGTCAAATGCGCGACGATCACCCCCGACGAGGCCCGCGTCGAGGAATTCGGCCTCAAGAAGATGTGGCGGTCGCCCAACGGCACCATCCGCAACATTCTCGGCGGCACCATCTTCCGCGCGCCGATCATCATCTCCAACGTTCCGCGCCTGGTACCGGGTTGGACCAAGCCGATCATCATCGGCCGTCACGCCTTCGGCGACCAGTACCGCGCGACCGACTTCAAGGTCTTCCAGGCCGGCACCGTCACCCTCACCTTCACTCCCGAGGACGGTAGCGAGCCCATCGTGCACGAGGTCGTGCAGATGCCGGAGGACGGCGGCGTCGTGATGGGTATGTACAACTTCAAGAAGTCCATCGAGGACTTCGCGCGCGCCTCGTTCAACTACGGGCTGCAGCAGAACTACCCCGTCTACATGTCGACGAAGAACACCATCCTCAAGGCCTACGACGGCATGTTCAAGGACACCTTCGAGGCGGTCTTCGAAGCCGAGTTCAAGAGCCAGTTCGAGGCGGCCGGTCTCACCTACGAGCACCGGCTGATCGACGATATGGTCGCCTCCTCCATGAAGTGGGAGGGCGGCTACGTCTGGGCCTGCAAGAACTACGACGGCGATGTGCAGTCCGATACGGTCGCGCAGGGCTTCGGGTCGCTCGGCCTGATGACCTCGGTGCTGCTGACCCCGGACGGCCGGACCTGTGAAGCCGAGGCCGCGCACGGCACGGTCACCCGGCACTACCGCCAGCACCAGCAGGGCAAGCCGACGTCGACCAACCCGATCGCGTCGATCTTCGCCTGGACCCGCGGCCTCGAGCACCGGGGCAAGCTGGACAACACCCCCGAGGTCATCGGTTTCGCCCAGACCCTGGAGGACGTGGTCATCAAGACCGTCGAGGGCGGGCAGATGACCAAGGACCTGGCGGCGTTGGTCGGCGGGGACCAGGGCTACCTCACCACCGAGGAGTTCCTGGCCGCGCTGGACGCCAACCTGGCCAGCGCATTGCGCTGACAGACCGACTCCGCGGGACCGGCGAGGCGAACGCCGATCGCCGATCCCGCGGATCGGGCGTGGTCGTAACCGGCGGCTCACGCCGTTGAAGGATGGCGTCGGCCCGCCTCCGGCTGGAACGAGAGTTCGGTCCCCCGACGCAGACCGCCGGAGATAGGCTGCCCGGAGCGGGTTGCCCGAACTACGGTGTGCCGACCGTTCGGCCACCGCCGTCGGGACGCAGGCGCCGATCGTGCCAGGGTGCGCGTCTGTGGACTCCCGTGCGTGCCGGGGTGGTGCGGGTTCGTTCCAAGGGTTTCCCACCCTGTGGGGGACCTCCGGGTGACCAGGGGTGCTTGCTCACCCTATGCGTTTCCACACCGGATTCTTCACCACGTAATAGCGCTCGCGGGCATGCGCGAGGTGTGCGGGAATATCGGGCGTGGTGTCGATCTCCTCGCCGAGTACTCCGGTGACTTCGAATGCGCCGTACTTTTCGGTGTCTGCCCATCGGGCCAGCCCATCGATGTAGACGTAGGAATTGGTTCCGCAGCGCAGGACAGCGCCCGACATGGCGTTCTCCGCCATGCCATAGAGTACGACTTCCTCGTTGAGATAATCGGCGAGATCCATTGCTTCCATTCTCAACCTGTGCCGGCTTCGGGATATCAGGTCAACGTGGTTCTCGTAAAAGCAACACACATCACTGCACTATCGAAGTCATCCAGTCCGGCGAAGAACACCTCCGGCGAGCATTGATAGAACCGCATCGGGTCTGCGGCTCGGCGAGCCGCATCGGAATGTTCGGCATGATTTACATTCCACCAGCTTCCATTCTGCTCGTCGTACCATCCGTAGTCGAATTTTATGAATCCCGGTTTTCCCTTGTAGAGGTCTCGGGACATATCCACTTGGCCGGTGTCCGCGTTCGGAGCGAATCTGTCCGGATCCGGTAGGTCGCCGGCCCGTCCCTGCGGGTTGCCGAATATATCTCGCGCCACCTGCCCCGCCGCGTCGAGAGTCTCGATCTGGCCGGACCAGAAGTGTTTGCTGAATACCGTCGCGCGGACATCCGTCAGATCGCCGGAGGGCAGTGACTCCGCGATCCCGTGCAGGCCCGCCAGCTGTTCGTCCTGCCGTGCGATGCGCTCGAATTCGGTGGCGTTGTTCGGTTTGCCCGCGACGATTTCATTGAACTTGTCGGCGATGCCGGCTGCTCTCTCGAACGCAAGGCGGTTGCCCTCGGTCTTTGCGGCCTCACGTCTGTTCTGAAGATCGGTGATGTCGTATGACTTCATCGCATCGGACCAGTAACCGCGTGTGATCGCCTTGGCTCGGCCGAAGATATCTTCCAAATCCGTGATCTTTTTTCGAATTTCGTCTGATGCGGCGGGGTCGGCCGTCTTCAGTGCTGTCCGATAACTCCTGAGTTCCCGCGCGAGACTGTTGACGGCGGCGGTATTCACCTCGCCCGGCCCCAGAATCTTTTCCGCCTCCGAGACCGCTCGGTGGGCACGAGCGTCTGCGAACGCGAGATGCAGTGGAGGTCGATCGATACCGGTGCGGCCCAACCGCACCATCGTCGCACCGATGCAACCCAGATCGAGCAGTTTCCGCTCCGACCACGACAGAGGCCTACCGCGCCGGTCTTCGAACATGGCGATGTACTCCGCTTTCGAGTATGCACGTCGCCCTGCCGCCGCACCGCCCGCGACTCATGGGGGAGGGCCGACGACCCGCCGATGCGCGCTCTGTCGCTGGTCCGCAGCGTACTGTCGGCCTCGGTCAGACGCGAAACAGCGGCGCTGTCGGTGATCATATCCGCTGCTCGGCCGACCGCTCTTTCCGTCGGGCGGATGCCCCTCTCGGAGATGTCTTCGGCGGCACGTGTCGCGGCGGTAGCGAGCCGTTCTGCGGCTTCTCGGGCCGCCCGGTTGGCGGAACTGGTCATTGAAGCCCTCCCACCGGCATCCGCAGGGCTCGGATATCAGGAGCCGCAAGCCTGCGACCCGATGATCGACCGCTCCGGAAATGCGACAGAACGATCGGGCCGCGCACGGATCATACTGTCCAGCCGGATCGAAGCCCGTGACCCGTCGGCTTCAGTGGGAAGTCGACGGGTCACGGTCGGCGAGGGGATTATCGCCGGGTTCGCAGCGCCGCGCCTCCAGAACTGGCAGGCTGTCAACAAGGCGGACCATGCGCGGTGCGTGGGGTCCGCCGATGTCAGTGTGCTGGAATACCGGAGGAACGACGATGTTCGAATGGTCCGAAACCGACCTGATGGTCCGCGATGCGGTGCGGAAGTTCATCGATAAGGAAGTGCGACCCCACCTGGACGCATTGGACAGCGGGGAGATGCTGCCCTATCCGATCCTGCGCAAGCTGTACGCGGATTTCGGTATCGGCGCCATGGCCGAGGAGGCGCTGAACAAGCAGCTGGCGGCGAAGCAGGCGGCTGCCGACGGGACGGAGAAGCCGGCCGCGGCGGACACGGACGGGTCCGGCGGTGGTTTCGATCAGCAGACGATGATGGCCGTGCTGACCAGTGAACTCTCCGGCGTCTGTATGGGTCTGTGTAGCTCGCTCGGGGTGAGCACCGGACTCGGCGGCGCCACCATCCTGTCCCGGGGCACACTCGCCCAGCAGCAGCGGTGGGTGCCCGATATTGTCGGCCTCCGCAAGATCGCGTGCTGGGCCATCACCGAACCCGATTCCGGATCCGACGCGTTCGGCGGGATGAAGACCTACGTGCGACGTGACGGTGAGGACTACATCCTCAACGGTCAGAAGACGTTCATCACCAACGGTCCCTTCGCCGACACCCTGGTCGTCTACGCGAAACTGGACGAGGGCGACGGCACCCCGTCCCGCGACCGCAAGGTGCTCACCTTTGTCCTCGACGCGGGCATGGAGGGGCTCACCCAGGGCAAACCCTTCAAGAAGATGGGCCTGCACGCCTCGCCCACCGGGGAGCTTTTCTTCGACAACGTCCGTCTCGGCCGCGACCGATTACTCGGCGAAACCGAGGAGCACCGCGGCGGCGACGGACGGGAGAGCGCCAAATCCAGTTTCGTGGCCGAGCGGGTCGGCATCGGGTTCATGGCCTTGGGCGTCATCAACGAATGCCTGCGCCTGTGCACCGATTACGCCCGCAACCGGAAACTGTGGGGCCAGGAGATCGGCCGCTTCCAGCTCATCCAGCTCAAACTGGCGAAGATGGAGGTCGCCCGGATCAATGTGCAGAACATGGTGTTCAACATCATCGAGCGCGGGCGGGCCGGTAAACCGCTGAGCCTTTCGGAGGCCTCGGCCGTGAAGCTGTACTCGTCGGAGACCGCGACCGAGGTGGCGATGGAGGCGGTGCAGCTGTTCGGCGGAAACGGCTACATGTCGGAATACCGGGTGGAGCAGCTGGCTCGCGACGCGAAATCACTCATGATCTACGCGGGCAGCAACGAGATCCAGGTGACCCACGTGGCCAAGGGCCTCCTCGGGAACTGAGCACGGTGGTGAGCCGAGGGCCTCGACCCCGCGCGCCGATTCACACAGCGCGCAGGTGGTCGCGGCTGGCGTAGATGTGCTCGGCGATGAGGTTCGCGACCCGCTCCGGGGTCTCCAGCATCGGTATATGACCCGCTCGGCGCATCATGATCCGGTCCGCCGACTCCGGCAGTTCGCGCAGGAACCGGCGTCCGTAGGTCTGTGCCGGCAGGAGCCGGTCGGAATCGGCGAGGATCAGCCGGACCGGAGTGTTCGGCTCGGACATATCCGCCAGGCCAGGTCCGCGCAGGGTGGCGGCGACCAGCGGGCGCAGCGCCGGACAGTGCAGCGCCGCGCGGATCTGGGTCGCGATATCGGCGCGCGGGACATCGTTGACATTACGGACCAGCAGATGGGCGACCGCGCGCCGGACCACCCGGCTGTCGGTCGGGAAATCACCCAGCTTCCCGCCGAATTCGAGGAGCGGGGTCAACGCGATGAATTTGGCGGCCGCGTAGATCTGCGCCGCCGAGGGGGTGCGCCAGCCGCCGGCCGGCGCGATGGCGGTGAGGGTGCGGGCGCGGCCGCGCCGGGCCAGTTCGAACCCCACCCAGGCGCCGAGCGAATTGCCGGCGATATGGCAGGTACGCCAGCCGAGGTCGTCGAGCTGGGCCGCGACCCGGTCGGCGATCGTCGGCACCGTGTAGTCGTCGTCGGGGAACTCCGGGCCGCCCCAGTGCCCCGCCAGCGCTGGGGCGAAGACCTCGCAGCGTGCCGCGAGACGGGTCGCGGTCTGCTCCCAGCAGTGCGGGGAGAGCAGGAAACCGTGGAGCAGCAGGAGCGGGGCGCCCGATCCCAGGTGGAGAGCCTTGACGGGTCCGGATGACGGGGTAGCTGAGGTGCCTGACATCGATGTCGTCACCCCTTCCTGGCAAGTAGCGGTGACCTGTCATTGTACGGTCGATCGGTGCCGTACATCCTTTCCACTGTCAATGTCAACGGGGTCCGGGCGGCCGCGGGCAAAGGGCTGCTCGCCTGGTTGGCCCGAACCGAGGCCGATATCGTCTGCCTGCAGGAAACGCGTGCCGACGATGCCCAGGTGGCCGCCGCGCTCGCGCCCGCACTGGACGACGGATGGTCGCTCGCCCACGCCGAACCCGGTGCCAAAGGCCGGGCGGGGGTGGGGGTGCTGGCGCGGCGTCCGATGCGATCGGTGCGGATCGGGATCGAACCGGACAGCGAGTTCGCGACCACCGGCCGCTACCTCGAGGTCGAGTTCGACGAGGTGACCGTCGCGAGCGTGTACGTCCATACCGGAGAGGCGGATACGCCCCGGCAGGACGAGAAGTACCGATTCCTCGACGAACTGGCCGTCCGGATGTCCACCCGCACGGATGCTTTCGTCATCGCGGGGGATTGGAATATCGCGCACACCGAACGAGACCTGAAGAACTGGAAGGGAAACCTGAAGAAATCCGGTTTCCTGCCCGCCGAACGGGCCTGGCTGGACCGGCAATTGGCGGCCGGGTACGTCGATGTCGTCCGGGAACTTCACCCGGAGGGTGACGGTCCGTTCAGTTGGTGGTCGTATCGTGGGCGCGCGTTCGACAACGACACCGGCTGGCGGATCGATTACCAGCTGGCGACACCGCAGGCCGCCGAACGGGCGAAGCAGGCGGTGGTCGAACGTGCCGCGACCTACGCGGAACGCTGGTCGGACCATGCTCCGGTGACGGTCCAGTATCGATGAAGGGGTAGTCGTGCGTGCGAAAGTTGTGAAGGTCCTCTCCGCGGTGGGCGCGGTGGTGGTGGCGGTGGTGGTCGCCCTGCTCGGCAGCCAGGGTGGAGACGACAGCGGTTCCCCCGCCGCGGCGCTACGGTCGGAGACCGCGGCGGCCGCCACGTCGGTCGCGCCGAAGCCCGCACCGGGCCGGAGCACCGCGGCCGATGCCCCGGTGGTGTCGAGGGTGGCCGGGGTACCCGACCGTGCCTACGCCACACTCGCGGAGATCGATGCCGGGCGCTGGCCCGATTCGGCGAACGCGCCGGGAACCAAGGGCGGTGTTCCGTTCGGGAACCGGGAGGGTCGGTTGCCGGCCGCGGACTCCGTAGGCAAGGCGATCAAATACCAGGAGTGGGATGTGAACCCGAAGAAACCGGGACAGTCCCGCGACGCCGAACGCATCGTCACCGGCAGCGACGGGTCGGCCTGGTACACCGGCGACCACTACGACACCTTCACCAGGATGCGCTGATGGCCGAACCCGTCCTGCTGGCCGATTTTCTCACCCTCCCGCAGCACGAATCGACAGCCACCGCCCCGCCGGCCGTGGGTGTGACGACCGTGGACGCCGCCGAGTTCAGCCGGGTGCGTTACAGCGCGCCCGCCGGCTACCGGGTGCGCGAAGTCCGCGGCAGCCGGACGCGCACGGTGGCGGCGTTGTTCGACGAATTCGCGGCGGCGCTGCAATTCCCGTACTACTTCCGGCCGAACAAGGACGCGTTCGACGAATGCCTGTTCAATCTGGAGGATCTGCTCGGGGACGCCACCGGCTATGTGGTGGCCGTCCGCGATGCCGAGCAACTGCTCGCGGACGCGCCGGGGGAGCGGGAGTGGTTCGATTCGGTGCTCGCCGAATGCGCGGAATTCTGGACCTCGCGGGAGGTGGCGTTCCGGGTCGTGCTGCAGGGGGCGCCGGAGGGGCTGACCGCGGTTCCCGTCCGCGTCTGATCGCCCGTGCGTGGAACGGTTCAGTTGCCGCGGCGCGCGAAATCCTCTCCGAGCAGGACGAAGACGTCGGTGGTGTATTCGATCAGCTGGTCCCGGCCGATCGGCAGATCACCGCGCACCCAGCCGGTGAGTGTCTGGACCAGCCCGCCCACCAGATAGGTGGCCCGGAAATCGATCACCGGGTCCGGCGCCGGATCGCGGACACCGTAGAACTCGATCCCCTCACTGGCCACCAGCCGGGCGAAGACCCGGATCGTCTCGGTGGTGCGCGCCCGTAACTGCGGGGTCGCCATCGCGGCGACCATGGTGACCTCGGTTTTGCGGGGGTCGTCGGTGAGCAGGTGGATACCGGCGGTGATGGCCGCATGCGCCTTGGCCCGTGAATCGTCACCGGCGGTCTGCAGGGCCGCCGCGATCGCGATCACCAGTTCCTCGGCGATACCGTCGACCAGCGCGGTGAGTACATCGTCCCGGCTGCTGAAACTCTCGTAGTAGTAGCGCTCGTTGAGCCCCGCTTCCGAGCACATCCCGGACACGGTGAGTTTGTCCAGTCCCTGGGTGCCGATGATTTCCAGCGCCGCGTCCAGGAGCGCGGACCGTCGTTGAGTCTGCCGTTCCGCCGCGGACAAACCGCCATAGGTGCGCTGCGCTGCCATAGCCCGAGTTTATTGGTGCGCGCCGGACATGCAGGTGCCGGTCGCACGGTGAAATGAGGCTTGCACAGGGCCCTGCGCGAGTCCACACGGAACCCCGGCCGCAATTTGGGAACAGCTCTTGCCAGAAACTGTCCAACTGGTAGATGCTATTGCCAGATGCGGGTGCGCAGTGCTCGACGTGGAGCGGACCAGGAGGCTGAGATGGCCGTGGACACCGGATACTTTTCCGACGACTCGATGATCCGGCGGGTGATGCGGAAACGCGCCGTAGGCCTCACCTACGGGCTGCGGGCGCTGGTGATCGGCGCGGTGAACCCCTTGCTCTATGTGGGGACCGCCGAATCGACCGCGCATCGCGACACCCCCTACACCCGGCTGGCGCTCACCGGGAAACTCTTCGAAGCCGTCTTCTTCGGCAGCCGGGCGGAGGCCGACCGGGCGCTGGAGTTCACCGGGAAGAAGCACGCGAAGGTGCAGGGCCGGCTACCCGAGGACGCGGGGACGCACCACCCGGCGGGGTCCGCCTACTCCGCATATGACCCGCATCTGAGCTTCATGACCATGGCGTTCACCTTCGAATCGGCCGAGGTCATGTACGACCTGCTGGTCCGGCGGCTCAGCGCTACCGAACGCGAGGACCTGTACCAGGACTATGTGCGCTGGGGTGAGCTGTTCGGCATGCCGCGAGAGGCGGCGCCGGCGGACTACCGGGCGTTCCGGGCGTACTTCGACAGCTACCTGGTCTCCGACGAGCTGTTCCTCACCGACGAGGCGCGCAAGGTGGGCAACTATCTGTCCGGGCACGTGGTGCCCTATCCGCAGCGCGCGCCGGGCCGGCAGGTGAGTTCGGCGTACTACCTGCTGGTCCAGGGCAGCCTGCCGGGGCGGATCCGCGAAATGTACGGGATCGAGTGGAAACGCACCGACGAGATCGCCTACCGCGGACTGGCGCAGTCGGTGCGCAATGCGCACAGCGTCCCCTCGGTGCTGGTACCGCGGCCGGTGAAAACCGCGCTCAACGGGCCGAGCGCGCCGCTGTACCGGCTGATCAAGAAACAGGAGCAGCGTCTGGCCCGGGAGGGGAGGCGCAGTATGCCCGGGATCGATCCGCGTCGGCACGCGCGGGTCAGGCCCGGAGGCGGTAGCGCAGCGTGACCACGCAGGGCCCGCGCTCGTGCCCGATGGATCGGCACGTGCGGGTCAGGCCCGGAGGCGGTAGCGCAGCGTAACCACGCAGGGCCCGCGCTCGGCCCGATGGATACAGCGGGCGGAGCGAAATTCGGGTCGAGCCGCATGCCAAAATCATGGGCATGTCCAGTCCTGCGCAGACCCCGGCCGCCGGGGAACGTAAACAGCGGGTGCTCTCCGGTATCCAGCCGACCAGTGCCTCGTTCCACCTCGGGAACTACCTCGGTGCCCTGCAGTACTGGGTCAATATGCAGGACGAATACGACACGCTGTACTTCATCCCGAATATGCACGCGATCACGGTGGCGCAGGATCCCAAGGAACTGCGCCGCCGTACCCGGGTCGCGGCCGCGCAGCTGCTGGCGCTGGGTATCGACCCCGAGCGCTCGACCCTGTTCGTGCAGTCGCAGGTGCCCGAGCACGCCGAACTGACCTGGGTGCTGAGCTGCATCACCGGGTTCGGCGAGGCGAGCCGGATGACCCAGTTCAAGGACAAGTCGGTGAAACAGGGGTCGGACAACACCACCGTCGGCCTGTTCACCTATCCGGTACTGATGGCGGCCGATATCCTGCTCTACCGGGCCCATCAGGTGCCGGTGGGGGAAGACCAGCGGCAGCATCTCGAGCTCACCCGCAACCTCGCGCAGCGGTTCAACACCCGGTTCAAGAAGACTTTCGTGGTCCCGGAGGCCCATATCGTCAAGGGCACCGCGAAGATCTACGACCTGCAGGATCCCACCGCGAAGATGAGCAAGTCCGCGAGTTCGGACGCAGGTCTGATCAACCTCCTCGACGATCCCGAGGTGACGGCGAAGAAGGTGCGCTCGGCGGTTACCGATACCGAGCGCGAGATCCGCTACGACGTCGAGCACAAGCCGGGCGTCAGCAATCTGCTGGTGATCCTGTCGGCGCTGACCGAGACGCCGATCGTGACCCTGGAGAAGGATTACACCGGCCGTGGGTACGGCGACCTGAAAGCCGACGTCGCCGGCGCACTGGTCGAATTTGTCACGCCGCTGCGTGCGACAGTGGAAGAGTACATGGCGGATCAGGGTGAACTCGATCGCATACTCGCCACCGGAGCCGAGCGTGCGCGCGAGATCGCCGGCAACACACTCGCACAGGTTTACGACCGGGTCGGGTTCCTGACCCACTGATATCGGTCCGTGGACGTGCGTGTGGCGATGAGGGGCGCGAACAGTGCAGGTGATCGACAACGGCAAGGCCGCAGTCCAGCGCATGATCGGACAGCGGCCGTGGCTCGACCATCTGGTGCGCGCGGCCGGTAGATATCAGAGTCAGCGCGGCGACTACTACGCGGCGGGCATCACGTATTTCACTGTGCTGTCCCTGTTCCCGCTGCTGATGATCGCCTTCGCCATCGCGGGCTTCGTGCTCGCGGGCAATGCCGAGCTGCTCGGCGAACTGCAGGAGAAGGTCGTCGAGAACATTCCGGGCGAGATGGGTGATCAGCTCAACGATCTGATCGACCAGGCGGTGAACTCGCGCGGGACGGTGGGTGTGCTCGGTCTGCTCACCGGGTTGTACTCCGGTCTCGGCTGGATGGCGAACCTGCGCAAGGCGCTCACCGAACAGTGGGAGCAGCCCTCGGACGAGGACAACTGGCTGCGCACCAAACTATCGGACCTCGGTGCGCTGCTGGGTTTTTTCCTCGCCTTGGTGGTGTCGCTCGGCTTGTCGGCGGTGGCGTCGAGCCGGCTCGGCGTGCAACTGCTCGAACTGGTGGGGCTCGACGAGATGCCCGGGGTGCGCTGGCTGCTGTGGCTGCTGTCCACGGTGCTCGCCATGGTGGCCTCGTGGGCGCTGTTCGCCTGGATCATCGCCCGGCTGCCGCGGGAGCCGGTCACCCTGCGCAGCGCGCTGAAGGCCGCGGCGCTGGCGGCGGTGGGCTTCGAGATCTTCAAGAACATCGCCGGAATCTATATGCGGTCGGTACTGAACAGCCCGGCCGGCGCCGCCTTCGGCTCGATCATCGGCATCATGGTGTTCAGTTACGTGGTCTATCGGATCATCCTGTTCGCCACGGCGTGGGCGGCGACGGCGCGGGAGAACGAACAACTGGCCTCGGTGCCGGTCCCCGTGCCGGCACTGATCCGGCCGCGAATGGACAGCGGCCGGCCGGGGTTGGCCGGTGGAGCCGCGCTGTTCGGCGCGGGTGCGCTCGCCACGCTGGGAATCAGCCGGTTGCGCCGCCGCCGACGCGGCTGAGCGGCACGCCCGGACGCGCGTAACCCCGCGGGACACTCGCTGTTCGGGCATATTTCACCTCGGCGCACCGGGCCCGAACCGCGGGCGGCCGGTGGCGCCATATGCGAATACTTAGGCCCCGAATCGGCGCTTTCACCGGGTCCGCGCGGTCGCATTCGGCCCGCCGGGGTACTTAAGTACCCCGGCGGATAAGCGCATATGCAACCGAATACGGATATTTCGGTTCGCGTGACGGATGTTCCGGGACGGCGCTTGTCTTATGGTCCGATCCGAGGCAGCTCGATACCCGGAAATTTACCGGGGCGCAGAGTATTTGGCATGCTGCCGAGCAGAGGAGGACCCGGTGGATTCCGAGGCGTCGACCCGGCATCCCGCGCCAGAGGTGGTGCGCCCGGGGGATTCGAGGCGGAGTACCCGTTGGCCGTCGCGTTAGCAGGCAAGCGGAAACCACCGACGTTTCCCGCGGAAGTATGGATCATATCGATCACCACCTTTCTGAGCAGGTCGGTCGGCTTTCTGGCGCTGTTCTCCACGGTGTTCTACAAATCGATGGGGCTGAGTCCCTCGGCGCTGACCCTCGCATTGTTCGCGGGGGGTTTCGCCGGTGTACTCGGCTCGGTCGCCGGTGGCTGGTTCGCCGCCCGTTTCGGCTCCACCGATGTGCTCATCGCCGGGTCCTTGCTCAATGTTCCGCTGCTGTACATGCTCGGTATGTCGACGAACGATCCGGTACCGGCCATTGTGCTCGCTTCGCTGAGCGTGGCGTTGACGCAATCGTTCTCGGGGCCGGCCGCGGCGCTGGTCACGGGATCGGCCTACGAGGGAAATACCGTCACGGTGGTCGCTTTCCACCGTATTTTCCTCAGCAGCGGTGTCACGGTGGCTCCGATCATGGTTTCCGCGGTGGGTGAGCACAACTTCTCGATGCTGTTCTATCTGTCCGCCCTCGGGTCGGCGGGCACCGCCGCCTTCTTGTTCTCCGAGCGCGCCAGACTCCGGGGTGCCGAGGTGCTGGCGGCGGCGCGGGAACGAAACGCATCCGCGCCCGATCTCGTCGCCGATTCCGCCGCGGCGGTGCCGTACGATCCGTCCCGCGTGTCGCGGCTGTGGGCGGTGGTCGTGGTATTCGGCACGGCCATGGCGGTCTACGCGCAGAGTATGAGCGGCATCCCCCTGTCGGTCGAGAAGATTTCCGACGGTGGTCAGCTCTACAGCATCCTGCTCGTCATCAATTCACTCTTCATCATCTTCTTCGAGCTGCCGATCAGTACGCTGACGGCCAGACTGAAGTGGAACTACGCGCTGGGGCTGGGGATCTTCGTCACCGGGCTCGGGCTCGCCGTCTGCGGCGCCGGGTCGAGCTGGACCGTGTGCATTGTCGGATTCGTGCTCTTCTCGCTGGGCGAGGCCATATTCATCCCGCAGGCGAGCGCTTCGATAGCCAATATCTCGACACCTTCGGAGAACCCGAGATACCAGGGATACCTGTCGGCCGCCCAGTCCTTCGGTTTCGCGGTGGGCCCGGGCCTCGGCGCCTTCGGGGTGCTGCACGACAGCGCGCTGTACTGGACGCTCGTCATCCAGATCTCGTTCGCCGCGGGTGCGGTGGCGGTAGTTGCAGGAATGTCCAAGGACAGGAGTTCGGTTCGTGTCGGATAATTCGGTATTGATCGTGGATCCCGTGAGCTCGGGGAAGCTGTATCCCCGCGTGCTCCAGCAGTACGGGATCGAACCCATCCTCCTGGATACCGACCATGCGCTGGTATCGGAATTCCGTACCGTCCCCACTCCGGGGGCCCTGGATTTCGCCGCCGATCTCGGTAATTCCTATGAGGCGCTGCTGCGTATGTGCACGGAGCGGTCGGTCGCCTATGTCATCGCCGGGTCCGAACCCGGTGTCGAATTGGCCGAGCGGCTCCGCGCCGATATTCCGGGTTGCCCGACCGGCGAGATGATGCTGCCGCAGCGAAGATGGGATAAGCAGTACATGTTCGAGGCCCTGGCCGCCGCCGGGGTACCGACACTGACCACCCGGGCCGTCCCCGCGGGTCACGACGCCGTCCCGGCCGAAGCGGTGGCCGAACTACGCGCGGGCCGCAAGCTGGTGGTGAAACCGGCCCGCGGTGCCGCCTCCGTCGGGGTCCGGCTGGTCGAGACCCCCGGCCAGTTGGCCGAGGCGGTCACCGCGATCACCGACAGCGCCGGACTGTTCGGTGGCACCTCGGCCGCCCTCGTCCAGGAGATGTACCCGGCCCCCCGGGTGGAATACGCCGTGGACACCTTCTCCACTCCGGCCGGACACGAACTCGTCTGCGTCACCGTGTACGACAAATGGGTCTCCGATTCCGGTGATTTCGTCTACGAGAAGGGCCGGTGGCTCGACCACGACGATCCGATCGTGTGGGAACTGGCCGAGTACGCGCGCCGGGTACTCGATGCGCTGGGCATGCGGATCGGGCCCGCGCATATGGAGATCATGTCCGGCCCGCTGGGTCCCCGGCTGATCGATTTCGGGGCGCGCGCCCATGGCATCGGCCACCCGCAGCACACCCATGTGCTGACCGGTACCTCGCAAATTCATCGCGAGAGCGAATACATCGCCGAACTCTTCGGTATGCGCGCGCCGGCCGAACGTGGCAACGGCTATGTATTGTCCCGGCCCGGTGCGCTGGTGCTGCTCAGTGTCGAGCGGGAGGCCCGGTACCTGGGCGGCGCCGAGGCGGAATTGGCGGACCTGCCCGGTGTGCAGGAGGTCCGGATGGCGGCCGAGCCGGGGAAGACCTATCCGGCGACCAAATCCATGATGGATTCGGTGGCGCTCGGCCTGGTGTTCGTGGTCGCGGATACCGCCGATGAACTGGATTTCCGGTGCACCGAAGTACGGAAGCGGGCCGGCGACTTCTTCACCACGAATTGAACTCATGCCGGCCGGGGGTGGTGAGGACCCCCGGCCGGCGCTATCGGCGGAAGACTCCGGTCACCGCTGACGGGTGCGTACGTGCCAGGTACCGAGCAGCAGAATCGGCACCAGGATCAGACCCGCGACCATGAGCAGCATCCACAGTTCGTCGAATTCACCACCGCCCGGGCCCTGCGCCGAATACGCCACCGCGTCCTCCGGCGGCGGTACCGCGAGCCCCGGTGTGCTGCTCACGGATTCGTCGTCGTCGCCGGGGATATCGCCGACCTGCGCGCCCGGGCCGAGCGCGAAACCGTAATCGAGCAACCGGGCCGCCTGCTCCCACGGGCGGATCGGCAGCACATCGGCTTGGAGCAAGGTCACCGCCAGTCTGCGACCGTTGTGCTCGGCGGCGGCGACGAAGGTCTGGCGGGCGTCGTCGGTGTAACCGGTCTTTCCGCCCAGTGCCCCGGGATAGTTGTAGAGCAGTCCGTTGTCGTTCGCGATCGGGAAGCCGGGGTGGTCCTGGTCGCCGGGGATGCGCGGGTCGGGCGGGTAGCCGGGGAAGTCGAACTGTTCGGTGTTGATCATCTCCGCGAACAGCGGGATCGACATGGCTTCCCGGAACAGCAGCGACAGGTCGTAGGCCGAGGTGCTCATACCGGGCCCGTCCAGTCCGGACGGAGTGGCCGCGCGGGTGTCGTAGGCGTGCAGTGATTTCGCGAGGTCGTTCATCTTCACCACCGCCACGTCGTCGCCGCCCAGCTGAGCGGCCAGCGCGTGGGCGGCATCGTTACCCGATGCCATCACCAGGGCGTGCAGCAACTGCCGGTTGCTGTAGCGGCCGCCCGGACCGATCCCGACCCTGGTGCCCTCGACATCGGCGTCGGCCTGGGTGCCCACGACGACCTTGTCGAGGTCCAGGGTGCGCAGCGCGACAATCGACAGCAGCACCTTGATAGTGCTGGCCGGGCGGTACCGGCCGTGTGGGTCCTTGGTGGCCAGGACGGCGCCGGTGTCCAGGTCGGAGACCATCCAGGCGGTCGCGGAGATATCCGCGGGCAGCGCCGGCGCGCCGGTGGGCAGGACCACGCCGCATTCGCCGAGCCGTTTCCCGCCGATCGGGGAATCCGGGACCGACAGCGGCGTCGGCGCCGATTCACCGGGTTCCGGGACCTCGGAGGCGTCGATCGCCGGCGGCGGCTGTGCCTTCTGCGGGCATGTATCGGTCACCGGGGTGGTGAAAGGAGTGGTGGTGGGTGGCGCGGGCTGCGCTGCCGCGCTCCCGCAGAGGGCGAATGGTCCGGCCGCGAGAACCACGGCGGAGAGCACCGAACCGAGGAGACGGGCGGTGCGCTGGTGTAGCAACCTGTTGTACATATCGACGCCGAGCCTAGAGGGCACCGCGGGCGTGGCCGTCCACAGTCCGGCACGGCCGGAGGTACGCCGAAAATCCCGGCGCGCGAGACGTGCGCCATGGGTTCCCGCCGGTGGTATCCGGACCGACCGGTATCTCGGCCGGGCGCCGGTTCAGCCCAGCAGTACCGCGTATCCCGGTTTGATGATGTCGTCGATGATGCGCAGCCGCTCCGGAAACGGGATGAACGCCGATTTCATCGCGTTGATGGTGAACCGTTCCAGATCGCTCCAACCGTAGCCGAAGGTCTGGTGCAGCTTGAGCATCTCCCGGCTCATGCTGGTATCGCTCATCAGGCGGTTGTCGGTGTTCACCGTGACCCGGAAACGCAACCGCGCCAACAGGTCGAACGGGTGTTTGTCCAGCGAGGGCACCGCGCCGGTCTGCACGTTCGACGAGGGGCACAGTTCGAGCGGCACCCGGGTGTCGCGCACATACGCCGCCAGCCGCCCGAGCCGGGCTTCTTCGCCCGCGCCCGGCACCTCGATATCGTCGACGATCCGGACGCCGTGCCCGAGCCGGTCGCAGCCACAGAACGCCAGCGCCTCGTGAATGGACGGCAGGCCGAAGGCCTCACCGGCGTGGATGGTGAAGTGCGCGTTGTTGACCCGCATGTACTCGAAGGCATCCAGATGCCGGGTGGGCGGGTATCCGGCCTCCGCGCCCGCGATATCGAAACCGCACACACCCCGGTCACGGAAGCGGACCGCCAGTTCCGCGATCTCCCGGGACCGCGCCGCGTGCCGCATGGCGGTCAGCAGGCAGCGCACCACGATGGGCTGTCCGGCCGCGGCGGCGGCCGCCTCACCCGCGGCGAACCCGGCCAGTACGTGTTCGACCACCTCGTCGAGGGTGAGGTCCTTCTCGAGGTGTTGTTCGGGCGCGAACCGCACCTCGGCGTAGACGACCCCGTCCGCGGCCAGATCCTCGGCGCATTCGCGGGCCACCCGGTGCAATCCCTGCGGGGTCTGCATCACCGCGACCGTATGGGTGAAGGTCTCCAGATAGCGTTCCAGCGAGCCGCTGTCGGCCGCGTCCCGGAACCAGCGCGCCAGGGCTTCGGCATCCGTGGCGGGGAGCCGGTCGTATCCGCAGTCCGCGGCCAGTTCGAGCACGGTGGCGGGCCGCAGACCGCCGTCGAGATGATCGTGCAGCAGCGCCTTCGGTGCCCGGCGCAGTGTGGCGAGATCCAGCGGCAGAGGTCCGGTCATATGCCGACGGTAACGCCGAATGTCGCGGCGGTCAGCCGGACGGCCCGAAAGGTTCCACCTCTTCGGCGGGCGCTCACCTCGAATTCCCTTCGTGGTCAGCGGCCGGACGCGGGTGGTTGTGTGCGGTCCCCAGGCCGGACCGGGCAGGCGGGTGACCGGAATGCCGGTGCGGCGACCAGTGCTGTCCGGGCTGGTGCGCGTCGCCGGCGACCCGGTCGAGGACGAGCGGGCCGGGGGCGGGCAGGTCGGTGGATCCGGTCGCCACAGTGATCGCCTCGGCCAGGGCCTCGAATGCGCGGGGGAACGCCTCCGGAGTGTCGGTGTGCAGGGTGAGCAGCGGTTGTCCGGCGGTGACCCGGTCGCCGGGGCCCGCATGCCACTGCACGCCCGCGGCGGCCTGGACCGGGTCGCCCTGCCGGGCGCGGCCGGCGCCCAGGCGCCAGGCGGCGATACCGACCCCGCGCGCATCGAGGTGGGTCAGGGTTCCCGAAGCCGGGGCGGACAGCGTTTCGGTGTGCGCGGCCGTCGGCAGCGGCGCGCCGGGGTCACCACCCTGGGCGCGGATCATCGCGGTCCAGTGGTCCATGGCGCGGCCGTCGGCGAGCGCGTCGGCGGGATCGGTATCCAGACCCGCCAGCGCGACCATCTCGCGCGCCAGGGCCAGCGTCAACTCCACAATATCGGCCGGTCCGCCGCCCGCGAGCACCTCGACCGCCTCGGCGACCTCGAGCGCGTTGCCCGCGGTGCGGCCCAGCGGGGTGTCCATCGCGGTGAGCAGGGCCACGGTCCGCACGCCCGCGTCGGCGCCCAGTTCGACCATGGCGGTGGCCAGCGCGTGGGCCTCCTCGCGAGTGCGCATGAACGCGCCGGACCCGACCTTCACATCCAGCACCAGGGCGGCGGTGCCCTCGGCGATCTTCTTGCTCATGATGGAACTGGCGATCAGCGGGATGGATTCGACCGTGCCGGTGGTATCGCGCAGTGCGTAGAGGCGTTTGTCGGCGGGCGCCAGATCGGCGCCGGCCGCGCAGACCACGCAGCCCGCGGCCGGGTCGGTGAGGATCTCGCGCATTCGATCCGGGTCGATATCGGCCCGCCAACCCGGAATCGATTCCAGTTTGTCCAGGGTGCCGCCGGTGTATCCCAGTCCACGGCCGGACAGCTGCGGTACCGCCGCGCCACAGGCGGCGACCAGCGGAGCCAGCGGCAGGGTGATCTTGTCGCCCACGCCGCCGGTGGAATGTTTGTCGACCGTCGGCCGCGGGAGATCGGTGAAGTCCAGCCGCCGGCCCGAGCGCAGCATCGCCTCGGTCCAGCGTGCGGTCTCGCGCCGGTTCATTCCGCGCAGCACGATCGCCATGGCCAGCGCGGCCATCTGCTCGTCGGCCATCTCGCCGCGGGTGAACGCGGCTATGGCCCAATCGATCTGCGCGTCCGACAGTTCGCCGCCGTCGCGTTTGGCCCCGATGATCGATACCGCGTCGTGTGCCGTCACGCCACCAGTCTGGCAGCGCCGCGGCGGTCGTGCCGGGGCACGCCGAGCCGAGCCCGCCGGCCTGGCCTACCCCGACCACGGCGGGGCCGCGGTCGCGACCGCGGCGAACAGGCCCGCCCAGTGTGTCCGGAAACTACTCCTGGAGCGCCCGCAGGGTCTCGAGGCGGTTCTGCACCGTGGGCCCCGTGGGGGCCACGATGATCTCGTCCGCGCCGGTGTCCTTCACCAGCGTGTCGAGCCGCTCGAGGACCTGCTCCCGGGTGCCGATCGCCTGGTCGGCGTTGCGGTCGTCGACGAAGGCATTCTCCGCGTCCGACCAGGGGTACTCCTCCGCCTCGGCCAGGGTCGGTATCCGCTGCGGCAGCTGACCGGTGCGCATCCGCAGCTGGACCAGGCTCTGCGGCAGGGTGCGCCGGCGGGCCTCCGCGGCGGAGTCGGCGACCACGGTCGCCACGGCCAGCATCGAGTGCGGTTCGCTGAGCACTTCGGAGGGACGGAACTCGCTGCGGTACAGCTCGAACACCAGCGGGGTGTTACGTCCACCGGCGAAGTGATGGGCGAACGCGAACGGCAGACCCATCATCGCCGCCAGCCGGGCACTGAAATCGCTGGACCCGAGCAGCCACATCTCCGGGGTGTCGCCCTTACCGGGCACCGCCTGGATACGGTCGCCCTGCCCGCCGCGCAGCGGCGGAATCGTCCCGAAGTAGGCGAGCAGTTCCACCACCTGTTTCGGGAAGTCCTCCACCGCCTCGGCCGCCGCGCCGCGCCGGATGGTGGCCGAGATGAGCGGATCGGTGCCGGCGGCCCGGCCCAGCCCCAGGTCGATGCGGTCACCGTAGAGCGCGACCAGGGTGCCGAACTGTTCGGCGACCACCAGCGAGGAATGGTTGGGCAGCATCACCCCGCCGGAACCCACCCGGATCCGTTCGGTCGCCGCGGCCACCCCGGCGATCAGCACCGGCGGTGCCGAACTCGCGATACCCGGCATACCGTGGTGCTCGGCCACCCAGAACCGGCGGTACCCCAGTCGCTCGGCCTCGCGGGCGACGGTCAGGGTGTCGGCGAGCGCCTGCCGATGTGATCCGTCGGCGGCGACGGCGGCCAGGTCGAGCACGGAGAGGGGAACTGTCATACCCGGACCAACCCGTTCGGCGCCGCCGGGATTCCACGGCCGCCGGGTGCCGGCGGAGATAAGGGTCAGGTCCGGCCGGCGGCGAGGTCGCCGGGACCGAAGGCGTCCGCCAGCAGTCGGCCCAGGGGTACCGGGCCGTCGGGGTGGTCGATGAGCAGTTCCTTCCCGCCGAACTCGTAGAGCACCTGGCGGCAGCGGCCACAGGGCAGCAGGATCGCGCCCCGGGAATCGCAGACCGAGACGGCGAGTAGTCGGCCGCCGCCCGCGGTGACGTTGTTGCCGGCCAGCACGCATTCCGCGCAGAGGCCCAGCCCGTAGGACACGTTCTCGACATTGCAACCGACCGAGATCGTGCTGCCGTCCCAGCCGGCCGCCCCGACCGGAAATCGAGAATAGGGGGCATAGGCGCGTCGCATGGCGGTGTGCGCGCTGGTGCGAAGAAGATTCCAATCGATATCCATAGCTGCTCCCGCGTCCGTGGGCGACCCACCGGGTCCCGGCCCAGCCTGCCGCATCACCGTGTCCGGTGCGCGCCTGCGCGCACGATCCGTTCCGAGCAAATGTGAAACACGTCGTTCCGCTCGGAGATATGTAGTTTGCCCGGCCGCTCGGTCCGGGACCCCTCACCAGGAAGGTGCGAATGACGCTTCCGAAGTTCCTCATCGTCATGGTGTATTCGAAGTTGCTGCTGTCCAGGCTCGACGCCTTCGACAAGGTCGAGGTACGGCTGGAGTACCAGATCGTGCCCGATCACGAGGCCGATCCCGCCGTCGGCAAGTACCCGCAGAGCGCGCCGGCGAGTCAGGCCCTGCTGGGGCGGGTGCCCAGCGATATCGTCGAGACCGTCTTCAACTACGAGGCCGTGCGGCTACGGGTCGATTCGATCCACGAGGGCGACTGATCCGGCGTGGTGCCACCGGCGGCCCGCTCCGGGTGGGCGGCGGCCGGTGGGCCCCGGCTCGGCCGGGCGCCGGGCCGGGCCGGCGCGCGGTTCGTGCGCGATTCCGGGGGTATGGAGGAAAATCTTTCGACGCCGTGGGGATCTGTCCGCTACTCTTGAGTAACTTCGTCTCTCGTACTGAGACATTTTGCACATTGCCCCCGTGCGCCATGGCGAGATCGGCATTGTGGGCCGGCGTGCGCGACGCAAAACGCGCGGTGCGCGCGTGCATTGCGGACCGGATGTGAAATCCGCTGCACACCAGGGTTTTGCGGAACAATTCGACGTCGCGGGAAGGTTCTGGAAGTAGGTGATCGAGGGTGCGACGAACCTGCCGCGGAACCCCTCAACCGCCCTACAAAGGTAAACCTAACCTGTGTGATCTGGGCGCAACGCGCGGCCCGCCGAATTAGTTCCCCGATTGTCAGAGGATTAGAGTCCAGAACAGATCGGTTCAGGTTCGGCGGCGGCGAGCCCTATCGACAGCGGCCCCGAGCCGGTCCCTGTCGGCCGCGGGTTGGTACGCCACCGAATTTCCGGCCCGCCACACCGGTGCCGGGATCTGCGACCGGGTCCATCAACGATGTTGGAGGCACCGAAACTCTATGGCCACGATAGAAGCTCCGGCTCAGCCGAAGCGCAAAACGCTGTACCGAGGTGACCCCGGAATGTGGTCCTGGGCCCTGCACCGGATCACCGGTGTCACGGTTTTCTTCTTCCTTTTCGTGCACGTCCTGGACACCGCGCTCGTACGGGTCAGCCCGCAGATGTACGACGAAGCGATCGAGATCTACAAGACGCCGATCGTCGCGCTCATGGAGATGGCACTCGTCTTCTGTGTGCTGTTCCACGCGCTCAACGGTGTGCGGGTGATCCTGGTGGACTTCTGGTCCCAGGGACCGCGCTACCAGAAACAGATGCTCTGGGGCATCATCGGGCTCGTGGTCGTGCTCCTGGTGCCCTCGATCGGCCGCATGTTCTACCTACTGTTGACGGAGCACTGAGCCATGTCTGCACCCGTTCTCGGCAAGTCCTACGACCGTCCCGCGAGCCTGGACCTGCCCCGCTCGCCGCGTTCGCACGCCAGCGGGAACTTCGAGAAGTACGCGTGGCTGTTCATGCGCTTCTCCGGCCTCGCGCTCATCGTGCTGGTCTTCGGCCATATGGCGATCATGCTGCTGCTCGACGGCGGCGTGAAACGGCTGAACTTCGCCTTCGTGGCCGGCAGGTGGTCCAGCCCGTTCTGGCAGATCTGGGATCTGGCCATGCTGTGGCTGGCGCAGCTGCACGGCGGTAATGGTGTGCGCACCGTGATCGCCGACTACTCGCGCAAGGATTCGACTCGGTTCTGGCTGAACACGCTGCTGGTGCTGTCGATGATCCTGATCATGGGCGTGGGCACCTACGTCATCTTCACCTTCGACCCCAATATCAGTTAGGAACGGGCCCCCTCGCATGAGTGAGAGCAGCGAACGAACCAGCGAAACTGTTGAGTCTCGACCTGTTCAGGAGCACCGCTACGACGTCGTGATCGTCGGTGCCGGTGGCGCGGGCATGCGGGCGGCCATCGAGGCCGGCCCGCGGGCGCGGACCGCGGTGCTGACCAAGCTGTACCCCACCCGCAGCCACACCGGCGCGGCCCAGGGCGGTATGTGCGCGGCCCTGGCCAACGTCGAAGAGGACAACTGGGAGTGGCACACCTTCGACACGGTCAAGGGTGGCGACTACCTGGTCGACCAGGACGCGGCGGAGATCATGGCCAAGGAGGCCATCGACGCGGTGCTGGACCTGGAGAAGATGGGTCTGCCGTTCAACCGCACGCCCGAGGGCAAGATCGACCAGCGCCGCTTCGGCGGGCACACCCGTGACCACGGCAAAGCGCCGGTCCGGCGGGCCTGCTACGCCGCCGACCGGACCGGTCACATGATCCTGCAGACGCTGTACCAGAACTGCGTCAAGCACGATGTCGAGTTCTACAACGAGTTCTATGTGCTGGACCTGGTACTGACCGATACCGATCGCGGTCAGGTCGCCACCGGTGTGGTCGCCTACGAGCTGGCCACCGGTGAGCTGCACGTCTTCCACGCGAAGTCGATCGTCTTCGCCACCGGCGGTTCGGGCCGGATGTACAAGACCACCTCCAACGCGCATACGCTGACCGGTGACGGTATGGCGATCGTGTTCCGCAAGGGGCTGCCGCTCGAGGACATGGAATTCCATCAGTTCCATCCCACGGGCCTGGCCGGCCTGGGCATCCTCATCTCCGAGGCGGTCCGCGGTGAGGGCGGCATCCTGCGCAACGCCGACGGCGAGCGGTTCATGGAGCGCTACGCGCCCACCATCAAGGACCTCGCGCCGCGCGATATCGTCGCCCGTTCCATGGTGCTCGAGGTGCTCGAGGGCCGCGGCGCCGGACCGAACAAGGACTACGTCTACATCGACGTGACCCACCTCGGCGAGGACGTCCTCGAGGAGAAACTGCCCGATATCACCGAGTTCGCCCGCACCTACCTCGGTGTGGACCCGGTGAAGGAACTGGTGCCGGTGTTCCCGACCTGTCATTACGTGATGGGCGGTATTCCCACCCGCATCCAGGGCGAGGTGCTCCGGAACAACACCGATATCGTGCCCGGCCTGTACGCCGCCGGCGAATGCGCCTGCGTCTCGGTGCACGGCGCGAACCGGCTCGGCACCAACTCGCTGCTCGATATCAATGTGTTCGGCCGTCGTGCGGGTATCGCCGCCGCGGAATACGCGCACCGCGCCGAGTTCGTCGAAATGCCGGAGCGGCCGGCGCAGATGGTGCAGGACTGGCTGGCCCTGATCCTGTCCGATCACGGCAACGAGCGGGTCGCCGATATCCGCACCGAACTGCAGCGGTCGATGGACAACAACGCGTCGGTGTTCCGCACCGAGGACACCCTCAAGCAGGCCCTCACCGATATCCACGCGCTCAAGGAGCGCTACGCCCGGATCACGGTGCAGGACAAGGGCAAACGCTACAACAGTGATCTGCTCGAAGCCGTCGAGCTCGGTTTCCTGCTGGAGCTGGCCGAAGTCACGGTGGTCGGGGCGCTCAACCGCAAGGAGTCGCGGGGCGGGCACGCGCGCGAGGACTACCCGGACCGCGACGACGTGAACTTCATGCGGCACACGATGGCCTACAAGGAGGGTGCGGATCTCCTCTCCGATATCCGCCTCGACTTCAAGCCGGTGGTGCAGACCCGTTACGAGCCGATGGAGCGTAAGTACTGATGACCGCTGTAGCCGAGAATCCGACGGCCGCGAACCCGGCGCCGGTCCCCGAAGGTTCGACCATGATCACCGTCAAGGTGGCGCGGTTCAACCCGGAGGACGGTCAGGGGCAGCGCTGGGAGTCGTTCCAGGTGCCGGCCCTGTCGACCGACCGGTTCCTGAACCTCCTCATCTACATCAAGTCCTATCTGGACGGCACCCTCACCTTCCGGCGCTCCTGCGCGCACGGTGTATGCGGGTCCGACGCCATGCGGATCAACGGCGTGAACCGGCTGGCCTGCAAGGTCCTGATGAAGGACATGCTGCCGAAGAGCGGTAAGCCGGTGACCATCACCGTCGAGCCCATCCGCGGTCTGCCGGTCGAGAAGGACCTGGTCGTGGATATGGAACCGTTCTTCGACGCGTTCCGGGCGGTGAAGCCCTACCTCATCACCTCCGGCAACGAGCCGACCTACGAGCGGATCCAGAGCCAGGCCGACCGCGCCCGGTTCGACGACACCACCAAGTGCATCCTGTGTGCCTGCTGCACCACGTCCTGCCCGGTGTACTGGCACGACGGCAGCTACTTCGGCCCGGCCGCGATCGTGAACGCGCACCGCTTCATCTTCGACAGCCGCGACGAGGCCGCCCGGGAGCGCCTGGACATCCTCAACGAGGTCGACGGTGTGTGGCGCTGCCGCACCACCTTCAACTGCACGGATGCCTGCCCGCGTGGTATCGAGGTCACCAAGGCCATCCAGGAGGTCAAACGGGCGCTGCTGTTCGCCCGCTGACCCCGGCTGCTACCGACAGAACCGCTCCCGTGCCCCGCGCGGGGGCGGTTTTGCATTACCGGCCATTTGTATTTCGTCACGCGAACTTGATAATTCGGGTACCCGAACTTACCATTCTGACTGGAAGGCGGGTGGTTCGGTATGCAGGTGTTTCCCCGGATCGCCGCCGTGCTCGCGGCCTGCGGTCTCACCGTCGTGCTCACCGCCTGCGATACGTTTCATCTGCCGCGTACCGGTGAACCGGTCGTCGTCACCTCCTTCACCGTGCTGGCCGATATCGCGTCGAACATCGCGGGCGGCCACCTCGAGGTGCAGTCGCTCACCAAGCCCGGTGCCGAGATCCACGGCTACGAACCCACCCCGGGCGATATCAAACGCGCCGCCAAAGCGGATTTGATCCTGGACAACGGCATGAACCTGGAGGCATGGTTCGGACAGTTCGTCGCCGACCTGGACGCCGAGCACGTCACCGTGAGCGACGGGGTCGCCTCGGTCCCGATCACCTCCGACGCCTACGCCGGGAGACCCAATCCGCACGCCTGGATGTCGCCGCTGAACGTCCGCGTCTATGTGGACAATATGGTCGCGGCCTTCTCCCGGCTCGCGCCCGAGCACACGGAGGACTTCCGCGCGAACGGCGAGGTCTACAAACAGCGACTGCAACAGGTCCACGACGAACTCGTCGCCGACCTCGCCGACCTGCCCCGCCGCCAGCGCGCATTGGTGACCTGCGAGGGCGCCTTCTCCTACCTGGCCCGTGACGCGGGCCTGTCGGAGTACTACCTCTGGGCGGTCAACGCCGAGCAGCAGGCCACCCCGCAGCAGATCACCCGGGTCATCGAATATGTTCGTGACCACGAGGTCCCGGCGGTGTTCTGCGAATCCACCGTCTCCGACGCCCCGATGCGCCGGGTGGTCGAGGCCACCGGGGCGAAATTCGGCGGGGTGCTCTACGTGGATTCGCTGTCGGCGGCCGACGGCCCGGTACCGACCTATCTCGACCTCATCCGGCACGACGCCGAAACCATCGCCGCAGCACTCACCGGGAGCAGGCCATGACAGTCCCCGCGATCGACATCGACGGCGTCACCGTCTACTACGGCGAAGTCCAGGCCCTCGACCAGGTCCGGCTGACGGTGGACGCCGGCCGCGTCTGCGCGCTCATCGGGATGAACGGGTCCGGGAAATCGACCCTGTTCAAAACCCTCATGGGAATGATCACCCCCGACCGCGGCACGGTCCGGATCGGCGGGGCCAAACCGGTCGCGGCCCGGCGGGCCGGGCTCCTCGGTTACGTTCCGCAGAACGAGGCCGTGGACTGGTCGTTCCCACTGTCGGTGCGCGATGTGGTGACCACCGGCCGGTACGGCCGGATGGGGTTCACCCGGCGGGCGAGCCGGTCCGACCGGGCAGCCGTGGACGAGGCGCTGGAACGGGTCGAACTGACCGATCTGGCCGACCGCCAGATCGGCCGGCTCTCCGGTGGCCAGCGCAAACGCGCGTTCGTGGCCCGCGGTATCGCACAGGGCGCCCGGATCCTGCTACTCGACGAACCGTTCGCCGGGGTGGACAAACGGTCCGAGGCGACGATCACCGGACTACTACGCGAACTCGCGGCCGACGGGGCGACCGTGCTGATCTCCACCCACGATCTGCACGCCCTGCCCGGCCTGGCCGACGAAGCCGTACTGCTGATGCGGCGGGTGCTCGTCCACGGCGACCCCGAGGAGGCGCTGCGGCCGGAGAACCTCGCCCTCGCCTTCGGCCTCGACGTCATCGGACAGCGGTGAGCGCAATGGACCTCATCGAAATCCTGCTCGAACCGATGCGCTACGCGTTCATGGTGCGCGCGCTGACCGCCAGCCTCGTCGGGGCCATCGTCTGCGGGCTGCTGTCCTGCTGGCTGGTCCTGGTGGGCTGGTCGCTGATGGGGGACGCGGTCTCGCACGCGGTGCTGCCGGGCGTGGTACTGGCCTATATCGCGGGAGTGCCGTTCGCCGTCGGGGCGGTGATCTTCGGGTTCCTGGCGGTCGGGTTGATCGGCCTGGTCCGGGACACCACCCGCGTGAAGGAGGACGCCGCCATCGGCATCGTGTTCACCACGTTGTTCGCCTTCGGCCTGGTGCTCGTCTCGGTGACCCCGAGCAATACCGACCTCAACCACATCATCTTCGGCAACCTGCTGGGCGTGAGCCAGGAGGACCTGATCCAGATCGCCGGGCTGGCCGCCCTGGTCTTCGTCGCCCTCGTGCTCAAACGCCGCGATTTCACGCTGTACGCGTTCGACCCGACCCACGCCTACGCGCTCGGACTGAACCCGCGCCTGCTGGGCGCGGCTCTGCTCGGCCTGCTCGCGCTGACCTCGGTGGTGGCCCTGCAGGCGGTCGGTGTGATCCTGGTGGTGGCCATGCTGATCATCCCCGGTGCTACCGCCTACCTGCTCACCGACCGGTTCGGGCGGATGCTGGTGATCGCCCCGGCGCTCTCGGCGATCTGCGCGGTCACCGGCCTGTACGTGAGCTATTACGCCGACACCGCACCCGGCGCCACCATCGTGCTGGCCCAGGGCGTGGTCTTCACCGCGGCCTACCTGTTCGCGCCCCGGCAGGGCCTGATCGGTTCCCGGCTGGCGGCCGGCCGCCGCCGGGCACGCGAGGTGTCCGGAGAGCCGACGGCGGCCGTGGCCGTCGAACCGCCCACCTGACGGACCCGGGATGCAGAGAACACGTGCACGAACGGAGGCCCGCGGCGGCGGCCCGGCGGCCGAGGGCCGCAGCTCACCGACAAGCGCATCGTCACCGATCCCGGTCCGGGATGGAGACGACCACGGCCGGGCCGAGCCGTGCCCACCCGGCGGGCGGCGCTCGGCGGGACCGGTCGCCGCGGTGCACAGGCGGTCGTAGCCGGCCCCCGTGACCTGCCGAAGCTTCACGCGGTGGAGGGCGGCGGAGAAGCAGGCCACCCTCGGCCGCGGTCGGCGTCCGGGCCGAGGCGTTGGCGACGGCGCGCACCGGGGGCGAGAGCCGACGGATTCGACACGGTCGAGTACTCGTGCGCTACCGAGCCGACGGTGCGCGGCCCGCGTGGGTGGCTTCATGGGAAGGCATCCTCGAACGGGGCCGCCCGCCGCCAGCAGTCGCCCGCGATCACCACATGGTCCAGGAACCGCAGGCCGACCGTCCGCGCCGCCGCGGCGAGCAGTGTGCTGGCCCGGCGATCGTCCGGGCTGGGAGTCGGGTCACCGGAGGGATGATTGTGGGCCAGCGCGAAGGCGCGACCGTCGTGGCGCAGGACCGTGTTCAGGATCTCGCGCACCGGAACCGCGACCTCGTCGATGGCGCCCTCGGCGACGAAGACCCGCTGCCGTGGCCGGTTGCGCGCATCGCAGATCAGCACCAGCAGCCGCTCCACGCGAGCCCCGGCGAACAGCGGGATGGCCTCCCGGGCCACATCAGCGGCGCGCAGCAAGGGCACCGGGGCCTGCGTGCCGCTGCGGGCCCGGGCGGCGAGCTGGAACGCGGCGGCGATGGCCGTGGCCTTGGCCACTCCCACGCCGGGCCGGCGCAGCAGTTCCTCGGGCCGTGCCGAGGCCAGTCCGCAGACTCCGCCGAACTCGGTGAGCAGGGCGAGGGCGAGTTCGACCGCGCTCTCGCCGCGGCGGCCCTGACCGAGCAGCAGGGCGAGCAGCTCACCGTCGTTCAACGCCTGCGGGCCGAGTGCGCAGAGGCGTTCACGCGGCCGCTGTGTCCTGGGCAGATCGGTGATCGGTACCGGCATGATTCCCCCTCCAGATTCCGAGGTCATCATGCCAGCGGGTACCGACAGTTCCGGAGGGTTCGGCCGGGCTCGGGGCGGACGCCCGGCCGGATCAGCCGTCGACCACCGCGGGCTGCGGGGAGCGGTTCAGCGCCGACGCCGCCAGCCGCTCGAAATGCCGTAGCTGCCGCTCGTGCACCACGATCCGGCGCAGCGCCTCGTGAATGGTCGCCTTGTTCGACGCCGTGCCCATGATGGCCCCGGCGGCCGCCAGCAGATCCTGATCGAGCTCGATCCGCACTGTCGGCATGCGTCCTCCTTAGTACATCCGCCCTGGTGCGGCGGCATGGCGTCGGCATCCCGGCAATGACAACGCAAACGAACGCCGCTGGCCAGTCAGTTTGCCCAGTCGCTGCCGGTTTATCGACCGAATGTCACGCCGTGTGTCCACATCGAGACCTGGGATCGGGCCGACGCGGGACTGGTCAGCGCGGAGACAGGCGCGTTTCGAAATTGCGTTCGAGTTCGCGCCAGGCCCGCGCCTCGGCATCGAACGGCGGGTTGGGTGCCATCCGGGTCGGGTCCGGTTGTAGCAGGTAGGACACATACCAGCCGAGGGGGGTCGATTTGGCCAGCGCCTGTTCCACCGCGTCGTCGTCGGCGTAGTCGGCGGCATCGGAGAACAACTCCAGGACCAGGTCGAGCTGCTCGGTATCGACCGCCTCCGGTCCTTCGGCCAGGTCATCGGCCAGGCCGGGGAGCACGTAGACGTTCTCCTCGGTGACCTCCACCTCGAGCGATCCGTCGATGGCGGCGGTCTGTACTTCGGCGAAGGTACTGATCCGTGCCAGATCGTGTTCGTGGTCGTCGGCGAGATACCGTGCAAGTGCACGCTCACTGGCGAACACCGAGATGGCGTTCCCGGCGCCGAGGAAGATCGGCTCGTCGTCGAGATAGCAGCGCAGGGTGAAATATTCGGCATCGGCCGTCACGATCTTGACGGGGTCGATCCCGACTTCCTCCCAGAACGTGAGCTCGGCGTCGTCGTCCTCGTCTTCGTCGTCCTCGTCGTCCAGATCAACCGGTTCGAAATCGCTGTCGTCGTCGGTATCGGCCGCGTCGTCGGCGTCGACCTCGTTCTCCTCGGCGGCCAGCAGCTCGGCCTCGGCCAGGGCGACCGCCTCGGCGTCGACCTCGGGTACCCGCACCACCGAATCGATGGCGTCGAGCACATCGTCCCAGCTCTTGGCCACCGCGGCACCGATCTGATCCCACAGTTCCTCACCGTCGCGGCCCGCGAACATATGGGTGCCGCCGGCCAGGGCGCCCAGCGACGGGTGCGAACCGAAGAACTTGGTGACCGTTTCGAGCTCGCAGACCTCGCCGATATTGCGCACCATGGCCAAGGTGTCCTCCAACTCGGCGACGGTGTCCACATCCGGGTCACCGGCGGCCAGTTCCGGCACACCGACCAGATCGAAGGAGTAGTTGTCGCCGGGCTCGAGTTCGGCGGCCGATAGGCCCGCGACCACCTGCCACGCCGGATGATCGATCAGGTCGTTGTCGGAGTCGGTCCGGATGAAGGCCGCTAGTTCCGCCACGGACTCGAAGCCGTAGAGGGCGTCCTCATGTCCTAGGAACGCCTCCCACTCGTCGTCACCGTCACGCCAGCGCGGTGCCCACAGGGTGACAAGATCGCCGTCGGTCAGACCGAGCTCGATCGGGACGATGTCTCCAGAAGCCATACGCGGAAGCCTAATAGGTCCGGCCGAACGGAGCCCACCCCTGGTCCGCGCACAGTTGTCGCGGAGGCGGAGTATCCCGGGCCGCGGGTCCGCGCACAACCGCGCGGCATCGGGCAGGTATGCGGGGCAAGCTGCCCGATCAGGCGCCGTCCGGTGCGGTTCCGGTCGGGTCGACCACTCCCGGGGGTGCCGGAGCGAACGACTCGTTCAGGGCGGCAACGACCTCCGAACGTCGGCCGCCGGCATCCTCCGCGGCCTGCCGGCAGGCCCAGATGACGAGCTGGGCGGCCTCGGCGGGTGGTAGCGCGGTCACCGCCTCGGTGAGCTGCAAACTCACCAGGGCGCCGTCGCTGTCGACCTCGGCGGTGACCATCCCGTCCTCGGTGCCGAACCGGCCGCGGACCTGTTTGAGTCCGTACAGCGCCGCTTCCAAGGCTTCCAGTTTCCGCGTGGCATCGGCGACCAGGGCATCCATTTCCGCGCTCATACGTCTCTCCTGGGTCCGAGCGGGAATCCGCTGTGGTGGTGTCGCACGTGCGAGCCGCTCATACCGGCCTCATCCAGCTCGTCGGGCCGGTGTCGGCATCGTCCATCCGGTCCAGTTCGTCGACCGCCTGCTGCCGGGTGGGCAGTCCGAGCTGGTCCAGGATGTCGTTCGGCATTCCGGTCTCCGCCAGCAGTTCCCGGCGCTTGGCCTTGGCGGCGATGGTGGAGCGACGGGTCAACCGCAGGATCTCGTCGGCGAGAGCCTGTGCGCCGTAACGGTATTCGCTGCGTTCGAATTTGATCTCCACCGGCATACCCTGGTCGGTGGCGCGCACCGACAGCGTGCCGGCCCGGTTGCGGCTGACCGCCATCGTGACATTCGGTACCTCGGGAAGCTGCTGCTCACTCATAATTCGTTCCACTCTTGACCTCCTCCCGGCCCTGAGAGGGCGGGATTCCCTGACTCACGACAGGGCCTTCCTGTTTCACCGAGATCGCCTCCTCGCGCTTACGTGCGGGAAGGTCTTACACCATCTCCGCAGGCTGACACCGCCAGCCCGGCGGCCAGAATATTCTTCGCAGCATTGTGGTCCCGGTCGTGTACCGCCGCGCATCGCGGACAGCTCCACTGCCGAATATTCAGCGGCAGCGCATCGACGATGTGCCCGCACGCTGAGCACGTTTTCGACGACGGATAGAACCGGTCGATCGCGATGACCTCCCGCCCGTACCACTGCGCCTTGTACTCGAGCATCGACCGGAACTCCGACCAGCTCGCATCCGACACCGCCCGCGCCAGGTTGTGATTGCCGACCATGTTCCGCACGCTCAGATCCTCGATGGCGATCGCTTGGTTCTCGCGCACCAGCCGAGTCGAAACCTTGTGCAGATGGTCCCGCCGCCGGTCGGCGATGCGGGCGTAGACCTTGGCAACCTTCGTTCGTGCCTTGGCCCGGTTGTTCGATCCTTTCTGTGTGTGCGCGAACCTGCGCTGCGCCTTGGCGAGTTTCTCGCGGTCGCGGCGCTCGTGCCGCGGGTTGACGATCTTCTCCCCCGTGGAGAGCGTGTAGAGGCTGGCGATCCCCGCGTCCAAGCCGACCGTCACCGTGGACGGGACGTGCTCGACGATCGTGTCCTCGACCAGGATCGAGATGTGGTACCTGCCCGCCGAATCGCGGGAGACTGTGACCTGCGACGGGTCTGCACCCTCCGGTAGCGGACGGGACCAGCGGATCTCCAGCGGCTCGGACTGTTTGGCGAGCGTGATCCGTCCGTTCCGGTAGCCGAAGCACCCCCGATAGTAGGTGGCCGAGTCGCGGCTCCTGCCCTTCTTCTTGAACTTGGGGTAGCCGGTTTGCTTGCGCCAGAACTTGTCGAACGCGCCTTGCAGATTCCGCAGTGCGGCCTGCAACGGCCCCTTCGACGGTTCGGCGAGCCATGCCGTGTCGGGGTCGCGTTTCCAGCTCGTGAGCATCTTGTCCGTCTCGGCATGGGTGACCCGCCGCTGCTCCTGCGTCCAGGCGCGGGACCGCTCGTCCAAGGCTCGGTTGTAGACGTAGCGGACACAGCCGAAGGTGCGGGCGAGCTGCTCGCGTTGCTCGTCCGACGGGTAGAAGCGGAACTTGTAGGCCCGCTTCACCACCTTCGATGCCATGGCTGACAGAATAGCAGTCGCTTCTGTCAGGATGCCGTTGATGCGCTGACCCGGTCTGAAGGACCGGGCATGCGCGCTACGTTTCCGGGTCATGATCGGATGCTTGCCCCGATACGGGGTGCCATTGCTGCGGGTGGTTCATTCCGTGGGCCGGTAGAACCCGAGGAATTCCATCCCGCTGTTCTCCGTCCGGACCGAGCTGATCTGCACCGGATCGCCGGCTTCGATCAACTGGCCGTTGCCGATCACCATCGCCACATGGCCGTCCCATACCGCGAGATCGCCGGGCATGAGGTCGCCCGGCGACACCGGGGTGGCGCCGTTGGCCTGTTCGTGGGCCAGCCGGGGCAGTTCCACGCCGGCCTCGCCGTAGGCGTATTTGGTCATCCCGCTGCAGTCCAGCCCGGCCCCGGGGGTGTTGCCGCCCCAGACATAGGGGGTGCCGAGCGTGCCCAGGGCCGATTTCACCGCGGTGGCGGCCTTCTCGTTCGGCGCCTCCACCACACTGCCGTCCGGCAGGGTGATCTGCACGCCCTCGCCCGTGGTGGTACCGGTCGAGGTGGCGGTTTTCTGCGGGGTCCCGGAGCTGGTGGTGGTGCCGCTCGGGCTCGACGACATGGCGGTGCTCATCATCGAGCCGGCCATCCCGGCCGCGGTGCTCAACCCCGACGCCACCGTCGAAACGGCCTGGGTGCTCACCGGCGCGGTACTCGCCGCCGACGGGGTGGGCGGTGGCGGAGTCAGCTCGTTCATCGAGGAGGTCTGGGTCTGCAGTTCGTTCTGCACCCGGCCCACCACGCCCAGCGCCTGGCCCAGATGATCGATCGCGGACCCCACCAGCAGCGACATACCCGCCGGGGTGCCCAGGGCGGGCGCGGCCGCGGCGGCGGTGTTCACGAACGATTGCGCGATGGCGGTGAGGTCCTTGTTGCCGGTCTCCACATGGGCCGCGGCCTGGCCCATCACGGTCGCCATCTCGTTGCCGCGGTCGGAGATGCTCGCGGCCGAGGTCTGCACGCGCAGCGCCTTCGAGGTCGCGGCGTCGGCGCCGGTCCCGTCCCACGCGGTGTTCATCTGATTGATACCGCCGCGGCCCAGCGCATGGACCTGGTCGATGGCCGTGGACGCGGTACGCAGTGCGTCGCCGGGACCGCCGGTGGCCAGCACGCCGGTTCCGAAACTGGCGAGCAGTTCGAGAATCGGCCTGGCCAGCGTATTGATATCGATCACCGGGTCACTCCCCGGCAGCACCGCGCAGGGCGGCCGCATTGCTGATGTCGGCCTCGGCGTAACTCACCGCGGCCACGCCGGCCGCCCCGCTCATCGTGCCCAGCACCGCGGACAGCCGGCCGATCGTCGCCACATGGCCGGCATGCGCGGCCGCGTACGCCGCGAGGAAATCGCCGCCGATCAGACCGAAGATCGGCCCCAGAACCGTGGGCGCCGCACCCGCGGCCCCGGTCCCCGCCGCCGCGAGTTCGGAGGCCATCACCCCGGCGGTGGTGCCGTAGGCCGCGATGCCCTGGGCATCGGCTGAGATGTTCACCATCAGAGGTTCCCCCATCGACTTCATTAACGGGCAGAGTATGTCATCTACCGCTTTCGACGCGTCGGCTTCCCGCGCGGTTCCGCAGAATTCGATTTCCGCGGAAATTCACGGCGCGACGGCCGCCGCTACCCCTTCGACTTTATCGTTCCCTCATGCGCACGCACACGCTGGATCATCCGCTCGTGGCGATACTGCTCACCACACTCCGCGACGAACGCACCCCCGACCCCGCCTTCCGGGCCGCCCTGCGGGACCTGTCCAGACTCCTGGTCTACGAGGCGCTGCGGGACGCGCCCGTGGCACATTTCGACATCACCACGCCGGTCGCGGCCACCCGCGGCGTGCGGCTGGCCCGGCCGCCGCTGCTGGTACCGGTCCTGCGGGCGGGACTCGGCATGGTCGACGCCGCCACCGACCTCATTCCGGACTCGCGGGTGGGTTTCGTCGGTGTGGCCCGGAACGAGGAGACCCACCGGCCGGTGCCGTACCTGGAATCGCTGCCCGACGATCTGTCGGCCACACCGGTGATGGTGCTGGACCCGATGCTGGCCACCGGCGGGTCCATGCTGCACACACTGGAGTTGCTGGCCGACCGGGGCGCGCTCGACATCACCGCCGTCTGCGTGGTGGCGGCGCCGGAAGGTATCGCGGCGCTGGCGGGGTCGGGATATCCGGTCCGGCTGGTGACGGCGGTGATCGACGACCGGCTCAACGACGACGCCTTTATCGTGCCCGGACTCGGCGACGCGGGGGACCGTCAGTTCGGACCGCGCTGAACCCGCCTCAGCCGGCCAGCGTGCGGCAGTAGTCGCGCAACTCCGAAAGCCGCTCCTGCGCGGCAGCTCTGGCAGTCCGCAACCCGGCCGGGCCGGAAACCGGGTGGATAACCTCCAGATAGCATTTGAGCTTCGGTTCGGTGCCCGAGGGGCGGACGACCAACCGCACGCCGTCACCGGTGAAGACCAGTGCGTCGGTACGCATCCGGCCCCGCAGCGCGGCCATATCGGTGTAGTCGACCGCGGTCCCGGCCAATGTTCCCGGCGGTGCGGCCCGCAGCGCCTCCACCACCGCGGCGGCCGCCCGCTGATCGGGCAGGCGCAGCGAGACCTGATCGCCGGCGTGCACACCGAACTCGACCGCCAGACCGTCGAGTTCGTCGTTCAGTGTGCGGCCGCGGGCACGCAGCCGGGACACCAGATCGGCGGCCATGACCGCCGCGGAGACACCGTCCTTGTCGCGGACGGTCGCCGGGTCCACGCAGTGCCCGATCGCCTCCTCGTACGCGTAGACCAGGCCCTCGCCCGCGCGTGCCAGCCATTTGAACCCGGTGAGGGTTTCGGCGTAGCGGGCGCCCCGCGCCGGCGCCAGCCGGGAGAGCAGGCGCGACGAGACGATCGTGGTGGCGACCAGCGGGTCCGCGGTCGCCGTGCGCAGCACATCATCGGCCAGCAGCACCCCTGTTTCGTCCCCGCGCAGCATGCGCCACCCGTCCGGTGTGGGGACACCCAGCGCGCACCGGTCGGCGTCGGGATCCAGCGCCACGGCCAGATCGGCGTCTACCCGCTCGGCCAGCCGCAGCAGCAGATCCGCCGCTCCCGGCTCCTCCGGATTCGGGAAGGCCACCGTCGGGAAATCGGGGTCGGGCGCGAACTGCTCGGTCACCGCGTGGATATCGGCGAAACCGGCGGCGGTGAGCGCGTGCACGGCGGTGGCGCCGCCGACACCGTGCAACGGCGTGAACGCGATCCGGATCGCGGCGCGTTCCCCGTCCCCGCCGATCAGCCGGGGTAGCTGCGCGACCCGCGCCAGATAGTGCGACAGGACCGCACCCCCCGACGCGGCGACGGGATCGCGTCCGATCGGTTCGGTGACCGCCGTGATCCGCTGCTCGATCTCGGTATCGGCGGGCGGCGCCAGCTGGGTGCCGCCGTCGACGAAGACCTTGTAGCCGTTGTCCCCGGGCGGATTGTGCGATGCGGTGATCTGCACACCCGCCACCGCACCCGATTCGCGCACGGCGAAGGCGGTGACCGGGGTCGGCAGCGGTTCGGGCAGCCGGGTCACCGCGAAACCGGCCGCGGCCAGCACCTCGGCGGTGACCGCCGCGAATTCCGCGGACCCGTGCCGGGCATCCCGGCCGACCACCACCGTGCCGCCGCCGAGGCAGCGGTCCCGCAGCCAGGCGGCGAGCCCGGCGGTGGCCCGCGCCACCGTGGTCTCGTTCATCCCGTCCGGGCCGGGAGCCAGCGGCCCGCGCAGACCCGCCGTGCCGAAGGTCAGCATCTACAGCTGCTCCAGCACACCGCGCAGCAATTTGCCCAGGCGCGGCGCCGCCGCGCGCCCCTCCGCGAGCACCTCGGCATGGGCCAGCGGCGCACCCGTGACCCCGGCCGCCAGGTTCGTGACCAGGGAGATGCCGAGGAGCCGGACACCGAGGGCGCGCGCCGCGATGGCTTCCAGCACCGTCGACATCCCCACCAGATCGGCCCCGATCGTGGCCAGCATGCGGATCTCCGCGGGTGTCTCGTACTGCGGTCCGGTGAGCCCGGCGTACACGCCCTCGGTCAGGTCCGGGTCGACGCGCCGCGCGAGGTCGCGCAACCGCGGGTCCCATGCGTCGACCAGATCGACGAAGGTGGGCCCGGTCAGCGGCGTCGTACCGGTGAGATTGAGGTGATCGCGCACCAGCACGGCCTCCCCGACCCGCATACCCGGGCGGATCCCGCCGGCGGCGTTGGTGAGGATCACCGTCTCCGCGCCCGCCGCCACCGCGGTCCGCACCGGATGTACGACCTCCGCGGCGGAATGACCCTCGTACAGGTGCTGACGCCCCATGAGCACGAGGGCGTGGATATCGCCGATCGATACCGACACCACCCGCCCCACATGCCCCTGCGCGGTGGGCGCGGCGAATCCGGGCAGCTCCGGCATCGGTATCTCGGCATTGGGGGTGCCGAGTTCGGCGGCGGCGTCCTGCCAGCCCGAACCCAGCACCACCGCGACCCGGTGTCGATCTACGGACGAACGGGCCGCGATCTCCTCGGCAGCCTCTTCGGCAAGCATGGCGGCCAGTGTATGGCCTCTCACGCCGCCGGCCCGCCCGAACCGCCTGCGCCGGTGGGGCCTCCGGCGGCCACCACCGATCCGTAGCCGATACGCTGCACAGATGCCGTACCTGGAACGTGATGGAAACGTTTTCGTGCTGTCGCTGGGCAACGAGGGCCAGACCGACAGCGAGAACCGCTTCAGCCACGAGTGGATAGACGAGACACACGCGCTGCTGGACACCGTGGTGGCCGTCGAGGGGCCCGCCGCGCTGGTGACGACCGCCACCGGGAAGTTCTTCAGCACCGGACTCGACACCGACTGGCTGTTCGCGAATCTCGACCGGATGCACGGCTACCTCGACCGCGTGCACAGCGTGTTCAGCCGGTTGCTCGCGTTTCCGCTGCCCACCGTCGCGGCCGTCAACGGTCACGCCTTCGGCGCCGGCGCCATGCTCGCCACCTCCCACGATTTCCGGGTAATGCGTGCCGATCGCGGATTCTGGTGCCTACCCGAGGTGCATCTGGGGATGCCGTTCACCGTCGGGATGAACGCCCTGCTCACCAGCCGGTTGACCAACCAGGTGGCGGTCGCCGCGATGACCACCGGCCACCGGTTCGGCGCTGCGGAAGCCCGGGCGGCGGGTATCGTGGACGACGTCGCCGACGCCGAGACACTGCGCGCCGCCGCGGTGGAGCGGGCTGCCGGACTGGCCGGCAATCGGAGCCCGAGCCTGCCCGCGATCAAACGCGCCCTGCACGCCACGGCGCTGGCAGGCCTCACGGTGCCGACCACTCCGGATAACCTGGCATTCGCCTCGAACTAGCCGCGAGCGAGCCGGCCGGGCGTCGACCGGAACGCCCACGCCCGACCGACACGCGGGTGCGGCACGGATGCCGCCGCGCAAGGATCCAGTAGCGGTGCGAAACTGGTGGATACGGCCGTTCCCCGGGGGATAGCGGAACCGCCGGTATGTACCGCGGCCACGGCCGTGGGCGATACGTGTACGGGCGATCCGCGCACGTGGCGAAGTGGTTCACAGCTGCTCGTTCTACGACAGGAGGACATTCGGTGAGCACAACCGGCCGTACGGTGCGAGGCGGACAGGACGCGGTGACGGCGTGGCTGGCCGAGCACACGGTCGATCTCGTTCAATGGCGCCGGCACATCCACGCCAACCCGGAATTATCCCGTACCGAGTTCGCGACCACCGAATTCGTCGGCACCTGGCTGACGAAGGCCGGACTCTCGTTCCGGGTGCTGCCGACCGGAACCGGTCTGATCTGCGATATCGGCCCCGAGGACGCGCCGCGGATCGCATTGCGCGCCGATATGGACGCCCTGGCGCTGCAGGAGTTCACCGGCCGGCCCTTCGCCTCGACGGTGCCCGGCGTCTCGCACGCCTGCGGCCACGACGCGCACACCAGCATCCTGCTCGGTACCGCGCTGGCCCTCGCCGACCTCGATCTCCCGGTGGGGGTACGGCTGATCTTCCAGCACGCCGAGGAGGTCATGCCCGGCGGCGCCATCGATATGGTCGCGGCCGGCGCGATGACCGGCGTGGACCGGGTCTTCGCCCTGCACTGCGATCCGCGGCTGGAAGCCGGCAAGGTCGGCATCCGGGTCGGCGCCATCACCTCCGCCGCCGACACCGTCGAACTGGTGCTGGACTCGCCCGGCGGGCACACCTCCCGCCCGCACCTCACCAGCGACCTCGTCTACGCGATCGGCACCGTCATCACCGGTCTGCCCGGCCTGCTCACCCGCCGGATCGACCCGCGCACCAGCACGGTCATGGTGTGGGGCGCGGTCAGCGCCGGCAAGGCCCCGAACGCGATCCCGCAGACCGGCATGCTCACCGGCACCGTCCGCACCGGCGACCACGCCACCTGGTCCCTGCTCGAACCGATGGTGCGTGAGATCGTCGACGGCCTGCTCGCACCGACCGGTGTGCGCTACCAGCTCGACTACCGGCGCGGTGTGCCGCCGGTGGTCAACGACGAACACTCGGTCCGCATGCTCAGCGACGCGGTCCGTGCCATCGGCCCGGACGCTCTCGCCGACACCCCGCAATCCGGCGGCGGCGAGGATTTCTCCTGGTACCTGGAAGAAGTTCCCGGCGCCATGGCCCGCCTCGGCGTCTGGCCCGGCGAAGGCCCCCAGCTCGACCTGCACCAGCCGACGTTCGATCTCGACGAACGGGCGTTGCCGGTGGGGGTACGGACGTTTACCAACATCGTTCTACAAGCGGGGCAGGAACTGGCCTGACCCGGGGCACGGACCGCGAAGGTGGAGTACGTGAGCTCGCTCGCGAAGGTGCTGTGTTTTTGGCGCGCTGGCGCGCGCGGGGTTGAGGCCCCCTTGGTCTCGCCGTTTCGGCCTCGAGACTCGAGCCTTCGGC
>NZ_JBFAHF010000040.1:0-68293 GCF_040654015.1 Nocardia sp. NPDC050799 | reverse complement strand
CGCCACGGTGTCACCACTCTGTTCGCGGCGTTGAACGTGGCCACCGGTGAGGTAATCGGGTCGATCCACCGCCGCCACCGCGCCGCCGAGTTCAAGAAGTTTCTGGTCAAGCTCGACAGGCAGGTTCCCGCCGGCCTGGATGTGCATCTGATCTGCGACAACTACAGCACCCACAAGACACCGGTCGTGGCGAAGTGGCTCGCGTCGCATCCACGGTTCCACATGCATTTCACCCCGACCTATTCGTCCTGGCTCAACCAGGTCGAACGCTGGTTCGGCCTGCTCACCGATCAGCAACTCCGGCGAGGTGTCCACAAAAGTGTTGCCGCACTGGAGAAATCGATACGCGACTGGATGTCCGCCTGGAACGAAAACCCCACACCGTTCGTCTGGACAAAGACCTCCGACGAAATCCTCGAACGACTCGCCTCATATTTGCAACGAATTCCCGGCGCGGGACACTAGCAGGTTCGTGCTTTCCGTCAGCAGGATCCCTACGACTTCAGCCCCGAGATCGAGCACCGGGACCCGGGGACTCGCGAGGTGAACTTCCGGCTCGTGGTGAGGAAGGCAACCGACATTCCCGACGAGTGGGCGATGGTCGTGGGCGATATCCCACGAATCTGCGCGCAGCATTGGACTACGCGGTGCACGAACACATCCGCTGGACCAAGCCCGGGCTTCGCCACGATGAAGTGCAGTTCCCCATCGCAGACCACAGAGATGGCATGAAGAACAAGAGGCGGTGGTTCGACCGAGCTGTCTACCTCGTGGTGAACGACGCACAGCCCTACCGAGTGCCCGAACCGCAGTGGCATCCGCTGGCGATCCTGCGTGACCTCGTCAACGCGGACAAACATCGCCGCGTACTCGTCACCAATTTCGCAACCCTGGATCTGAAGATCGACACCGACCCGGTCCTCGAAGTCGCACACTGGGAGACCAACCTCGGCACCGAACTGGAAGTCGACACGGTAGTGGCCGCAGGGAGGTTCACACTGCCCGTCCTGGCGATTCCCAGGGTCAACTTCCGACCCGAGATCACCTACTCCGAAGCAATCGAGATCCCGAAGACCGGTGGACAGGTCAGGAACCTGACCGATGTCATGGCCGATCTGCACGTCAAGGTGCGCGACGTGCTCGACGACCTGGAGACCGCAGGCGTAGACAACTAGGAACACTCATCCGAACGGCACATCGACCGGGGTGATGCTCGACGCAGACAGGGCGGCAGATCGCACGTGGTTTTCAGTGTGCGGTTCCGGGGCTGTAACGGTCGGAAGCGGTAGTTCGACGAACGGGGCAGGGGCAGTCGCCGGCTAGAGGCCGTGGCATGGCTTGTGGTGGGGGATCGATGGCGGCGCGTAGATCAGGAGCTGGTGGATGGTGGATGGTGGGGATTGTTCTTCCGGCAGTGTCGTGCTTGCGACAAGACGGCGAGGTCGTGGGCGTAACCGGCTTCGTCGGAGCGCTGGGGTGCGACACTGTATTACGACAGCGAGAATGGGGGAACAGGACGTGACGCGAATCCCGCTTGACCATAACGACGCGTGCTGGTCCGGGTCCTCGGCCTGCTTCATCTGTGAAGTCGTTCGCGGCGATGCAGCCCACGATCTGGAGCAGCTGGTAGCCGAGGACACCGAAAACATCGCGTTCCTCAGCCGAAACCCCACTCTGGTCGGCACTGTCCTTGTTGCACCGAAGCATCATCACGAACACGTGGTGCGGGACCTGTGCGAATCCAGCTATCTGAACCTGATGTCGATGGTCTACCGGGTCGCGCGAGCAGTGGAAACAGTGGTGTCGACCGAACGGATGTACCTGCTGAGTCTGGGCAGCCAGCAACTTCACTCCCACGTCCACTGGCAGATCGCGCCTTTGCCGCCGGGCGTACCTTATCCCGATCAGCAACATCACATCCTGTCCGCCGCCAACAGCGTCGTGCCCGGGGCGCAGGAGGACGCTGTTGGGCTGGCCGAGCAGATCCGCGCCGCGTTGGCGAACGCATAGTAATTCTGGACAAGCCGGAGCCGTCAGTCACCTGCAGGGTCACGCACGCCGAACGACGAGGACCCTTCCATCATCAACGTCACCTGAGCGTGCAGCGGTCCCGCGTCCGAGTGCAGGAGGTAGCGTATGGATCTGAGCAGTAATATCGATTGGCAGTTATTCACCGTGGACAGCGATTTGAGCGGATCGATCGCCGTCGGCGCCGAGCCGGATCCAGGGATCCTCATGTGGTCGGGCTCGGCCTGGTACCACGTGAGCGCTGAGGACTACGACGAAGAGGACTACCCGGAACCCGATCGGGCTCCCCGGTGGGACGCGGCGGTCGCGAAGGGGTACGCGTTCTCCCTGCGAAACCAAGATGAAGACTTCGCGCAATGGCAAGTCCTGACCATGGACGGAGTTATCGTTGACCTGTTCACGGCAGCAACATCGATTCCGGACGAACTGGACGGAATGTCTGCCGACTATGGCTCTCTTGCACGAATATTCAGCGACAACGAGTTCCACCCCGATCTCCTCGAGACAATCGAGGGTTTCGGCAGCCGAGCCATTCTGATCGACCGTGTGCACCTTGCCGCAGCCTGGCGAGGTCTCGGTGGCGTCGGACGACTGCTGATCAGCCGGATCCTGCGGATGGTCAACACCATCGATGCCGCTGTGGTGGCAACGATTCCATTTCCCGTCGACCTCTACGCAGAGTGCGAGGATCCCGGCGACATCCGCCGGCATCCCCGCTTCGACGAGGAACTTCGACGCGTGCAACGAACATGGGAGTCTCTGGGATTCCGCCAGTACAACGATGAGATCTGGGTGATGGATCCCGCAAAAAACCACCACAACAACGGTGTCCGTAAGATCGAAGCTCGCCTTCCCGGACATCTGTGAATGAAGCCGGACACGATCAGCTCCGGAATCTGAGGGCGACGTGTGCCGCATCGATCAGTCGGGGTGTCGTACTTCCGGATAGGGCTGTGGACGTCGACGAGCGCCGCCTGATCAGCGGTAGGGGCGAAGTCGAGGACCGGTGCGTCGCCGCGAACGATTTCGTGCCTGTTCCGCGGCGTCACGGGAATTCACTTGGCGCCCTCCCGGCACAGCGTGATCACTTGATTAGGACGTAGGCATTCGCGGGTGACAGCGATGACGGCATCATCTTGTACACAGTGCCAGACCAGGTTCTCGGTCGTGGTGTTGTCGGCACCGCTGGGGGTGTTCCTCATGCGACCGCACCAAGTGATTCCGACGACAGGCCTGAGCGACACTGGGTCGAAGACCGATGTTGCCGCTTCACTACTCGCCCGTGGCGACACGGGCTGCGTTCCTGCCCAATATCGAACGACGAGGCCGGGGCTCGGTGTTGGACGGCCAACTCACGGCCGCGCTACAGACCGAGCAACTATGGCCAGCATCTCGTCGGTTGGTCAAGCGTGCCGGAGGTGTATGTAGGTAAGAGCGCCACGCACCTGTTCCCTGCGTCCGGAGTGCCGGATCGAACTCCACAATCAGTTCGTCTCCTGGCCGAAGGTCTCCGGCATCCGGCTCCTCGATGTCAGTGGTGTCGAACACTGCCCGGATCACTTCGTCGAACGGCAGCATGAGGCCGATTTCGACGCCGCCGCCTTCCGTGGTGACCGGTTCCTGGCACACCCTTACATGGGGTACGACCTCGATCGGTTGGACGCATCTTCCGCAGCAGCATCGCTGTACGGCAGACCGTGCGAGATGGTCAGCAAGATATCGTGCGAAAGCGAAGGGGATTCCCCGGAAGTATTCGGAACCCTCGACGGTCCTGGTTCCAATGCTGTCAAACACCGCAAGCAGGCGCTTCTCCCACCCGGCGACATCAGGAACCCTTGCGCCCTCCCACGTGTGCAATGTCGACATGCCGAGAAGTTCGGCCTCTCGAGAATGTCGGCGAGTTCTGGCTTTCGGGTCCGCAGATCTCCCCGCTTTGATGACACGATTCTCAAGCTGGACAAGATACAAGTGACCGCTACCGTCGTGGTTCGAGCGAGGCAGGCGGTAGCCGGATTTAGGTCGTGGCACGGCTGGCAAAATACATCGGCACACCGACACGGCAGTCCCTTCCGAGCGCGCATCAGCTTCGTAGCGGGTCGGTCTGCTGCCGCTGCGGCCAGGTTCGGGTAGCGCGGTGCGGCGCTGTCGGCGGTGGTGTGCAGGTCGGGTTCGGTGAACTCGCGTTCAGCAGGGCGTCGACCAGCCTCAGCAGGTCGGGCCTGCTACGCAGTCAACCGGGCCGTCATTACTTCTTAAGTCCTGGTTGGGAGATCACAAGCCCAGGTCGCCCTCGTGGCTGAGCACGGTGCTGGTATCGGGCTCGTAGTGGTCTGCAGGGTGAGGGTTGATCGGTTGATGCCGACGAAAGCGTTCTTCGGCGGCGTGCTGGTCGGGTGTAAGCGCGGCGCGGCGTTGTTGTTCGTCGTGCAGTTCGGCGAGTTGGTGTTCGGTGTCGTGGGTGCGGTCCCGGATTTCGCGAGCGATGTCGGCGGATTCGGTGAGGTCGGCACTTGCGGGATCATGCTGCGGGCCGGGGGCCGGGCGGGTCAGGAGGGTGTCCCAGTGTTCGGATGGTCCGGCCACGTGCAGGGCGTGTCGGGTGGCGTCGCGGCTTGTGGTGCGGGCGGTGTCGCGGGTGTCGGTGGCGTTGCGCTGGTTGGTGATGAGGGTATTGATGCGGGCGCGCAGCGCGCGGCGGTCGGCACGTTTGTAGGTGGGGGTGTTGTCGAGTTCGGTGCGGGCGGTGTGCAGTGCGCTGCCGACGGCGTGTAGGGCGCGGGTGGCGGTGGCCAGTTCGTGGTCGGCGGTGCGGGCGGCGCAGATCGCGTCCTGGGCGGCCTGGTGGTGGTGTTCGGCCGCGGCGATGCCGGTGTGGCTGCCGGGCGGGGTTGGTGGGTTGAATAGGTCGGTGTCGGTGTCGGTGAGTGCGAGACGCTGCTGCAGCTCGGTGATGCGTTCGATCAGATCCCCGTCGGTGAGCGTGACCAAGGGATTATCGGCGGCGCCTTCGGGCGCAGGGAGTTCGGTGTCGCTGCCGGGCTGTAATGGTGTAAGCGGGGTTTCGGGGGCGTTGTGCGTCGCGTCGGCCTGTCCGGTGGTGTGGGCGAGTGCTTGGCGTTCGACCCAGTCGCTGAGGGTGAATCGGGCGCGAAGTGGCAGTCGGGTCCAGTCGCGGCGCAGTAACGCCAGCGCTTCGCCGGGTGGGCGGGTGCTGGTGATGTGGGTGGCGCGGGCGGTGATGTGTTCGTCGGGAGGATGGGGTGGGATTCCGGTGACACCGGTCTCGCGGCAGTCACCACAGAGCCCGTCGTCGTGCGACTCGTTGCGGGTGGTGGGGTCGGGTCGCGGCATGTGGTCGGCGAGCGCGCGCTCCACACTGCACTCGACGCACGGCAGGTTGCGCGGGGTGTCGAGCAGCGTCCGCTCATGATCCACGCCGCTTCCATACGGTTCCGGGTCTTGCAGTGGGGGCAGAATGAGCGGGCCGTCGGGTTCTCGTCGGCGTCCGGCGCCGGGTTCGCGGTCGATGCGACGGTCACCGGACCAGCGTGCCGATACCGCGTCGGGGCGGTCTGTGCGGTCACCGTTGTCGCGTTCGCGGGTGCGTGGGATGCGATCGCCGGCCCATGGATCGGTGAGGTCGGGTCGGTTGTCGAAGTAGCGGTCGGCGCTACTGGTACCGATTCGTTGCTGGTCCGGCGCAACGATGCGGTCCGGGTCCACCCAGCGGCGGTCATCGCGGGGTGGCTGCCATCCATCGTTGTTGTGGTCGCGGCGGTAGAGACCGGGATCGATGTCCGGTGTGCAGGCTTCGATCACGGCGCGGAGTTCGGGGTTCTGTTCGGCGGCCCACTTCAGCCGGGCGCGGGCGATGGGGAACGGGCGGGCGCGCAGGGTCGCTTCCACTTTCCGCATCGTGCGGCGATGGGTTTCGGGGACGTCGTCGAGTGCGCGGGTCGCCGCAGCGAGGTCACCGGCGGCGAACAATGCGGTCACCCGGCGGACCTGTTCGGGAAGCTCTCCCGGCGCGGGGCCGGTGGAGGGTGGATGTGCTGGGCCGGTGGGGTCGGGTTGCGGTGGGGTCGAGAAATCACCGGATGCGTGGGGGTCGTCTCCCATGGTCTCCTCCGTGCACAGGTCGTTGAGGTCGTCGGGATAGGGGATGTCGAATTCCGCATCGGCGGGGTCCGGTGGCGGTTCGTCGGGGCCGGGATCGGGCGGGCCCGGGTCGTGGGGGCTGTGATCGTCATCCGGTCCGGTCCCGGTGCCGGGGTGCTGTCCGGGCGGTGGTGGTGTGTGCGTGTGGCCGTTGTGGGAGGTCGATGGGCCGGGGGCGTCAGTGGTCGGGGTGGGGCGCAGTAGGAGCTCGATGCGCCAGGTGAGGGCGGTGACCAGATCCGGGGTTGCCAGGGCGGGTTCGGTACTGGTACGGGCAGCGGTGAGTAGGTCGTGGGCGGCCGACAGGAGATCGTGGGCCGCCCATCCGGCGCCCAGGCCGCGGTCGACGGCCGCGATCAGGCGCGGCCAGCCCGCATCGGCGCGCACTGCGGAAGCGACTTGCTCGCCGAGGACCTCGGTGAGTGCTGCGTCCCAGTCGGGTCGCAGACCGGTCGAACCCGAGGATTCGGAGACGGTGGTGTCCAAATCCAGACGCGACCACAGGGCGGCGGCGGGCATCTCGTCGGGCAACGGACCGGCCGCGGCCGCGGCGGTGAGGAAGGACTCGATGTCGATGCCGACGCGGCGAGCGGTATCGAGGTGGGCAGCGACCACCGGCCAGTACGGGTCAGAAGTGAGGCGGGGCTCGATCAGCTCGGCCAGTCGCGCCCACCGGCGGGCCGGCGCCTCGGGATCGCCGAGCGCACCGGTGACCCGGTCGTCCAGGAGCTGTTGATAGTCGCGTTCGTTGCGGGCGAAACGCGGCGGGCCGGTGGGGCGTGGATCGGTGTCGTCGATGTGCAAGGCGGCCCGCCACACGGCCAGATCTGCCACCAACGTCGGGGCATCGGCCAGCAGTGGCCGCGCCCACGTGGGCGCGGTGGACGTGGTCCAACCGGTCGCGTCGGCGCGGACGCGGTGTGCGAGGTCGGCCACGATCCGGGACCGGGCGCGCACATGATCAGCCAGCTCGGTGTCGGTGAATGGCCCGGGTGGCGGGCCGATCCACGGCAACGGACCGGACCCGGGCGTGCCGGTGTCGGGTGTCAGGCGCCAGTGCAGTACTGCGGCGATATCGTGCGCGGTGTCCAGTTCCCGTTCGGCCGCGGCCTCGACCAGGGCATCGACGGGATCGCATCCAGATAGGGAAAGGACCGCTAACTGCTGACGCAGGACTGGATAGGCGGGGGCGTCGGTCAGGTGCGGGTGCACGCGTTCGGCGGCGGCGTCGATGCGTGCCAGACCCGCGGTGCCGAGGTGTTCTTCGGCGGCAACACCGACGGTGTCGAGGAAAGTATCGAGGGCGCGGCCGATCCGGCGGTGGGGGTCGGTGGCATCGCGCAGCATCGTATGTGCGGATTTCTGCGCACCGTCGCGGGCGAGAATGGCGAGCAGATGCTCGACGGCGGTGCGCGGATAGACCGCGGCGAAGCTGAAGAACGACCCCTCCGCTCCGTCCAGCGCGGTCGGCACATAGGCGTGGTTGCCGTGCACGCCGCGGGTGAGCGCGACATACAACTGCTGGCGTGATTCGCTGCCGGTGAGCGCGATATGGCAGGTGTCTGCGGTGATTCCCTGCGCGGAATCGATCGTCGTCGCATATCCGAGTCGCACCGATTCGCGCACATACTCGCTCGGTAACCACACACTCGGCCCGGCCGCGCCGCGCGCGTGGCGGTGGGTCGCGGTGAGGCTGCCGTCGGTGTGGACGGCAGTCACGGTCCAGGCGTAGCCGTTGCGCACCCAATCCCGGTCACCAACCCGCAGCCGCGGATTGTTGCGGCGAGTCCGAATGACATCCCCGACTGAGGCGCGCAAGCCGTCGGCGAGCAGACATTCCGCACGCGGATCGTCGCCGGCGCGAGCGAGGCGGTCGGCGCGGGCGCGGGCGTTGAGCGCGGCCACCACCTCATGTGTTCCGGCGAGCATGATCGCGTCGCGGCCTGCTTGGTGGTCGGCGATCCAGGCGGTGTAGGCGTCGTCGTGGGTGGCGCCGGTGTGCCCGGCATGGATGCGGTGGTTGTCGAGGTACCAGCCGAGTGCGGCGGCATCGCCGTCGCGTAGCCGCAGACTCGCGGCGGATTCGGCGCGGGAGGCGAACCTGACCACGTGGGTCAAGGTCAGGGTGTGTTCGGGTGCGGCGGCGGCCATATCGGCATCCGCGCCGCCGGCATCGATCGCCGGGAGTTGGCGGTCGTCGCCGATACACCGCACCGTCGCACCCCGGCCGATCAGGAATTGCAGCAGCCGTAACCGTTTGAGGTTGCCGACTTTGACGTGCTCGTCGACGATCACCAACGTGTCCGCTCCGATCTGCAGCACCCACTCCGGCAACGGCGGAGGATGCAGGCGATCGGCCCCGGGATCGAAGGGGTCCGGGGTATGCCGGGACAAGACATCGAGAAGTTTGTCCACGGTTTCAACGCGTGCCCCAATGGAGTCGGCCAGCACCGCCGCCGCCGACGCGGTCGGGGCCAGGCCCAGGACGGTGCCGCCGTCGCGGCCCCAGGCGCCGGTCAACACCTGCATCGCCGTGGTTTTTCCTGACCCGGCCGGCGCGTTCGCGGTCTGCACCCGCACCCCGGAGGTGGCGAATCCTTCGATGACCGCGACCTGTCCGGCATTCAGTTGGCGGTCCGGGTTGGCCTCGTTGTAGGAGCGCACGGCCTCGGCCACGGTCTCGGGTGGGAGGCGGTGCCCGCCGGGCTGGTTTGCTAGCGCGATCAACGCCTTCTCCGCCGCGAGCACGCCTGCGGAGGTGTAGAGGCGGGTGCCGGCGACGGTGTGCACACCGGTTCCGTCCCGGCGCCGTAGCGCCGCCGGGACACGGCCGAGGACGGGCTGGTCGGCGATATCGGGGTCGTCGGCGGCGATCACCCGCGCCGGGGACAAGGCTTCGGCGAGCACGGTTTCGGTGGTGCGCGCCCAGTCGCGCCCGGCGATTTTCCCGCGGAGTTGGCGTTCGATTTCAGCCCGCACATGGTGGGCCTGCCAGGCCGAACGCTGCTCGGACACCACGTCGAGCACCCGCTGCGCGGTCGCGGTCACCTGCTCGGGCGTCAACGGCCGCCGCACCGGGCGCAGCGGATTGAACACCACTCGCAGCATCTCGGCGAGCGCGGCGCGTCCACCCAACTGTTCGAGTGCCTCGGTGCGCCAGTCGCGGCGCTGCTCGGCGCGCGAGCGGGACCCGTGTTTAGCGGGCCGGGTTTCCAGAGTCGCGCGGTCTGCCAACCCATACATTTCCGCGGCGATCGGCTCGCGGCCGTGCGCACGCTGGAACGCCGCAGCCAATTCGGCCAACCGCCCGGTGATCGCGGCATCACGGCGCGACCAGCACGTGATCAACTCGACAGGGACACCCACGATCTCGCGGATCGGGCGTTTGGCGGGGTCACGGCCGGGGCGCTCGGCGAACTCCAACCCCACGCCGTCCTGGAGATGATGCTCGAGACGGGTGTTATAGATCTCCGACACCGTGACCACGACCCGGTAAACCGCAGCACCATCGAGCGTGCGCCAACGCCCGTCCCGGCCGCGGACCCGGTTGGCGATCAACACATGCGTGTGTAGATCCGGGTCCCCGGCGCGACTGTCGCGGTGGGTGAACCGGGCCGCGACCAGCCCGTCGACATCGACTTGACGCACTCCGTTGCGACCTAACCGGGTGTAGATCCCGTGGTGTTCGAGCCAGTCGAGGGCGTCGTCGATTGCTGCCTGATGGGCGGCTTCGATCCTGTCTGCGATGTTCCTGGGCGCGAGCGCCCACAATGCCGAGACGCTTTTGACCGGAGAAAAAGTGATGTCGAAGCCGGCCACCGCGGTGGTGAGCCGGGTGTTGACCGCGACCCAGCCGGAGAGCTCGCGATCACTTAGCGGGAGGCGGCCGTATTGTTCGGTGAACATTTCGGTGGCCACCACGGTGCGAATCCACTCACGTTCCGATTCGGGAATCGGGTCCTGCGGGTCGGCTCCGCGCATCGAATTATAGGACTCGAACGCATCTCGGCAGCGTTTCCGGAACTCGGAAACACCACCATAGAAACGAAATGGATTCCCTAAACGCGATTCTGTGTCGGCCTTTTTGGTCGCTTCCTGGTGTGTGGCGCCGAGCCGGATCTGCTCGTCGTAAACCTCTTTTTCGACGAGGTTCGCGTTCGGGTGACGACCCAACCCGAACAGATTTTTCATCTGTTCCTCGGTGACTTCGTCCTCCACAGTCAGCCGTAACGCGGCTAAACCGGTGCCGTGCCAGAGGCCCGGGGATTCCCCGTGCGCGGAATAGTAATCGGACAGCGGTGATCGCCCGCGTGACGAGGAATCATTCGCGGCGACATTCCGCAGGTAATAGAGATAACCATTGCCTGCCGCAACCTTATGGATCGTCGCGGTCATATATTCAGTGAGCGCCCCTGAACGTAAGTTGACAAGGCTCGAAAATCACGCAAAAATCGGTAAATCCAGCAAACCCCCAGGTCGTTATGGAAATGCAATCCTGAATGCAAGAGGTCTGCTTGTTGAAAATGTGTGGAGGAGGGGTGTGGGGGTGAGGTGCGGTGTGGAGGGGTGATGAGTGGGGAGGTGAGGGAGGGGTAGTGGCGGGTTGTGTGGTGAGGGTGTGTGGTGCGGAATGGGGTGGGGAGCCATGGATAGGGATTGGGTCCGTATCCATGGCTCCGGTTGACGGCGAGCCGTAGGCGCGTCGTCAGAGGCGCGGGCTCCACAGAGCGGTGTCGGGGTGCCAGCCGAAGGAGGCGCACGCATATGAGCGGTCGTCGAGGGCGACGACGTCGCCGACCGACAGCGAGCGCAGGCCGCTGTCGTACCAGGCGTGAGTGTGCTGCTGGTCCTCGGCGTGCAGCGGGTGGTCGTTGAACATCGCGAAGACACGGTCGAGGACCTCGAGGTCGGTGACCGTGCGCGGGGTCGGCAGTGTGAAGGTGTAGGCGAGCACGAGCGGTGCGCCTGGCTGGTACCCGGCGAAGGCGACGCGACTGCGGTTGAGGAACACCCGCACCTGTCGGTCCACGACGGCGGGAGTGCGGCGGATCATGACGACGCGCGACGCGAGGGAAGTCAGACGTTGACGCAACAGAGGGCTCCTGACGGTGAGAGGGTGGCGGCCGGTCCGCCGCGGGAGGTGTCACCGCGGCGGACCGGAGTTCTGGAGGGGTGAGACGACAGGTCAGGCCGCGCGGCGGCCCGGCTCACGTGGGGCGGCGATGCCGAGGTCGATACGGCACTGGGTGCAGTAGTTGTCGGCGTGCACGATCCCGGATCGGGCGCAGGCGTCGCAGCGGCCGATCCGCTGCCCGGCTCCGAACGCGGCAGGCCGCCGCCGACGCGGTGTCGCCGGTCGCGCTGCCCGGCGCGGTTCGGGCGCGTCGAGGTTGATCGCCATCCAGCGCGTGATCAGCCGCCAGGTCGGGCCGGTGTTCGCTGCGGCCGCACGGACACGGTCCAGCAGGGCCCGCGCCTGGCCGGGGTGAGTGGCGGCGATGTAGGCGCAGCGCGATTCGACGAAGTCCCGTACTCCCCACGGTTTGGTGAGTGCGGGGATGGCGGGGTGGCCGTCGGCGCGGCAGACATCGCAGAGCCCGTCGTCACTGACCGGCCGGCCGTCGCGGATGTGGACGGCACGCCGGTCGGAGTCGGGGCGGTCGATCCAGCATCCGACGCAGGGCCATCCGAGGTAGGGCACCATCGCGGCGAGGTCGTAATCCAACCCGGAGCCCTGCCACGTCGATTCCGAGATGTCGAGTTCGCTGTAGGGCAGGAAGATGTCGTAGTCACTCGGGATCGCGAGCCCGGTCCGGCGTGCGGCGAACCGCATCTGATCGGCGGTGGTGATTCGTGGCCGCCGCGCGGGCGTGCGGCGTCGCCGGGAACGACCGGGACGTTCGTCGACCGGTGCGGTATCGGCGCCATGCTCGCGCAGAAACTCGGATGCGCGATCGTCGAGCGCGGAGTGGCGGCCGGACCGGACCCGGGTGGTGGCGGGGGTTTCGGGGTCGAGGAGTTCGCGGTCGCGGTCGGTGTAGTTCTCGGCGACGTGGCGGATGTAGCTGCGGTCCCACAACTCGGCCTGCACATGCGACCACACCGCCGCAGCTGGTTTACGCGGATCCGGAACTCCTGCGGCCTCGCGGGGTTCGTCGGCAGTGTCGATCGCGTAGAGGCGGTGCGCGGCGTAGGCCGCGTACTCGGCCTCGAAGCGGCGGGCGGCCCGCAGGTCGCGGTCGTGGTGGCGCAAACTCACCACCGCCTCGGGCTCCGGCACGTGTGTCTGTGTGCGGGCGCGGCGGGCGGCGATGGCCTCGGGCCGCAGCCGCGCGGCATCAGTAGCCGGGGCCGGTGTCGCGGTGAGCCGTTCGCGGTCGCGTTGGTCGCGGATGGAGCGGCGCACCCATTCCGCGGTCTCGATCGAGACCTCACTGATCTCGGGCAGGCAGGGGAGGTGGAGGCCGGGGTCGGTGTCGGTGGTGTAATCGATGACCATCGCCCGAATCTCGGGTCGGCTCTTGGCCATCCACCCGAGCTGACGCGCTGCCACCGGCCACGGGGAGCGGGCCAGCAGATCCACGGCCCGCTCCAGAAACTGACGTTCGGCCGGGGCGGCGAGGGTGAGCGCGAAGGTGAAGTAGTCGCGGGCCCGGTCGGGGTCGGTGTCGAGCAGGTAGTCGACCTCCCACAGTGCCTCGGCGAACGGCGACACCCCAGTGTCGCTATCGGTGTCGGAGTCGATGGTGGCGGTGTCGGTGGCATTCGCAGCAGTAGTCATCACAATGTCCCGTCTGGTCGGAGAAACGACGCAGCCCCGTACGGGAGAAGCTCGCGCGCGATGGCACGAACCCCCGACACGGGGCTGGGTGGCTGGTCGGGTGACCCGCCTGAGTGCGACCGACCAGGGTGGGGGCCCGACACGGCGCAGGGAACGCGCCCAACCGGACAGCACCGAATTTCCGCGCACCCCCATGCCCACCGGCGGTGCCGTGGCGGTCGGGGCGCCGGGGGAAATTCGGTGGTGGCCGGGCGCGGGCCCGGAGCCGTGGCGGGCCCCCACCCTGGTAGCACTCGAGAAGGCGGGGCGCCCGGCCAGACGGCCAGCCCTCCCGGCCACCACTTCTTGAGATGCCCGCCGGCCGAGGAGACCGGTCCGGCAAGGACGCGGACGCGGCGAAGCGCCTAGGATTCGGCGGTCACCGCACCCACTGCGGCCGATACGCCGGTGCAGGCCGATACTCCGGTGCGGACTGATACGGCATCCTCGAGCCGGGTGAACGGCCACGGGCGCCGCTCGTACTCGTCCTCATTCGTGTAGATGGGCACCATCCGTCCCACGGAATAACGACTCGGCACCGGGGCGCGGTAGCCCGGTGTGGCGGTGTAGATCGCTTCGCGTAGCCGCGTCATCCAGGTGTGGGCGTCGCTGTCCTCCCAGCCGGGGTGTTCGCAGGATTGGTAGACGTAGCAATCGACGGCTTTGAGCACTGCTACGGGGTCGAGGTCGCCTTCGGTGGTGTGCAGGACGTAGCGGTCGCGCGGATGGGATTCCCGGTATCGGTGATCGACCGAGCGGACGTTCTCGTCCCACAACAGCTGCCCCAGCGCCCGGTAGTCGATCCGGCTGGTGCGGGTGGGCGCGACGCCGTACTGGGCGACCGCGTTGACCAGCACGTCGATATGCCCGTTGCTCACGATGAACGCTGACATCGCCTGCCTCCTTTCTCCTCTCGTGACCGTTGGGGATCAGAACCCGGGCGAACCGCTCCACGTATCGCCTGCGGTGGCGCCGACCGGCTCCCGCGGCGTGCCGCGTTCGGGGCCGGTAGGGTTAGCGGTGCTCGGGTGGTGGGTGCGCCGGACGGCGGCGGTCGCGTTACGCAACGAGGGGCCGACGTCGTCGACGTCGAGTTCAGTGATGCTGCGGTTCTGCCCGTCCGAGGTTTGCCACGACCGCTGTTTCAACCTGCCGACGACGATCACCCGTGATCCCCGGCGCAACGATTCGGCGAGGTTCTCCGCGGTCTGCCGCCACGCGGTGCAGCGTGTGAATACCGGTTCGCCGTCGCGGTACTCGCCCGCGGCGCGGTCGAAATAGCGCGGCGTCGACACGACGGTGAAGTTCGCGACCGCGTAACCGGCCGGAGTGAACTTCAACTCGACATCGGCAGCAAGATTGCCCTTCACTACCAGCAGGGTGTCCCAGGACATCTGTTCTCTCCTTCACTAAAAATGGGCTGACACAACAGCCGCCCGCATGCCAGAGGCTCGGGCTCGTCGGTGTCGGCCGCCGCGAACACATCGGTGGAATCGACAGGCCGGGCCCGAGTTCCGTGCTCGGGCCTGTCCGACCGGCGTCTAGAACGCGCCCCGGTGGTGCTCGATCGTCGGGGCGCTGTCGGTGTGGGACCTGATGGTGAGGACGTCGAAGCGGATGCGGTGACGAGGACCGTCGTGGTCGGCGAGCCACAGCAACGCGAGGCGGCGGATCCGCTGCTGATCGTCGCGCGATATCGAGCCCGCGGCGAGCCCGTCGCCCGACCTGGACCCAGACCCGGCCGCGGTCGCGGTCGCGGTGACGAAGACGGTGGTGCCGGCTTCGCGCGCTACGAGATCGAGGACGCCGTAGGGGCTGCGCCAACCGCGACACACGATGTCGAAACCTCCGGCGGTGATATACCGGGCCGCGAGCTCCCTGTGGGTCGCGCGCGGGTCGTCGGGGGCGGTCGTGTGGGGGTCATCAGGCATGGCCGACCACCCGGGCGGTGAACACGAGTACGGGCACTGCAACCTCCTGAGAAATGGGAGACGGGTGAACACATCTGGCTGTGAATTGCGGCCTCGGACAGAACCGGGGAATGCGTCGCGTCCAGGGGCGGTAGTCAGAGCCACCTGTCTTCGGTGGATGCGACGTCGTCGATGTCGACGTAGTTGTCCTCGATCAGCTGACCGTCGCGGAACCGGGCCTGCCCGGCGAACCCCATCCCCGGTTCGTCATAGGCCAGAATGAACTCCACCGCGGGGAACATCGCGGCGGCGTGTGCGAAGAAGGGCAGCGGCGGTGAGCCGGGTGTGTCGAACCGATACACCACGGATGCGTGGGCATCGGCGCGGCTGCGTGCCGCGGCCGGGAGCCCGGCATCCGAGCCGCCGCATGATGTCGTCATCACCTCTGCCGGTTGGGAGAACAGTGGTTCTCCCTTGCAGCCCCAGTGGGTCAGCCGCCATCGATGCCACGCACTTAATCCGTCGGAGCAACGGCGACCCGTGCCGGCGCAGGCGTTGCACGCGGGACGCTGCGAGAACGGGAGTTCGGCCATCACGCCGGGAATGAAGGTGGCTCCCCATGCGGTGGCTTCGTCTTCGGTGACCGGACGCTTTCCTCGTCCGCCGCACAGGTAGCAGGTCGTCTTGGCCGCCTCCTCCTCCAATACCGCGTACTGGGCCTCGGACGGTTCAGGTACCAGGGCAGCGAACACCAACGGCCGCGCCTGCTGGAAGTTGCTCAGGAACCGCTCGAACGGCACCGGTGAGTCGGCCGGATAGTGTGCCCGGGCCAGCACTTCGGTCGGCCGGACGGCAGCAGTGAATTCCTCGAGCTCGGCGGTGGAGTGGGCGAGGACTGTCAGGGTGTTGTGGCACCAGTTCGGCACAAGAACTCCTACAGAAAGAGCCGGGGTCACCGGCGGGTTGGCCAGTACATTCCGGGGGCCTGCCTGGGAAGCAGGAGGCGAGAGACCCTCGGAGGCCGGAGCGGCGACTGAGGCAGAGTTATCCACAGACGCCGAGTTTCGGGTTTCGGTGTGTGCGCGGGTTCGCTATCGTGGGGTGCGCGTCATTGGGGGATCGGGGGATTCGCCAAACTTTCGTACCCTCCGGGACGCACCCGCCGGCTCGGCCACTTATCCCCCCTTGAGGCCGGTGCCGGTGTGGCGCGGGTGGGTGCGCCCGACATGAGCCCCCCTCCAGGGGCGCACCCACCCCGCCGTGGTCACTCAACGACTACCGCGCTCCCGCGGTGTCGCTGTGGTCAGCGAGATCTCGAAGCGGCCGGGCATCGCGGTGATGATCAACCATCCACCGTCCTGGACGTGGTCGCGGATCAATCCGATCACGGTGGGCCCGCCGGAATACCGTTCGGTGAGGTCGATGTACTCGTGGAAGTCGTCGCCACCGACCGGGGTCCAACCGATCGCGGGCCCGGTACCGGGCCCCCACCCCAGGGCGTGGACCGACAACGGATCAGACGCCGGATCTTCAGGATCCCGGTGCTGGCGGGGTTGTCCGTTGCTCCAGAGGTAGGTGCCGTCGTTCTTGGTCCAGATCAGCGAGGGCGCTGCCGGGACCTCGTCGCCGGCGAATGGGCACCGGGAATGCTGCGGGGCCGCCATCGCGTGTTCGGCGACCGCGGTGACGTCTTGTAGTGGGAACCACAAGTCGATCGAGGCGGAGTTGCTCATCGGGTTGAGTGCCTTCCTAGAGTCGCGGCGGGGGACAACCTGGGGTGCTCCGGCCCGCGGCCTTCGCAGCCGCGGGTGGAGCGCGCCGGAACTCAGGCGGCGATGTCGATATCGGCGGGTTTGACGTCGCCGAGGGCGGCGTGTTCGACGTCGACCAGCCTGAATTCGTAGGCGTCCCCGATGGCTTCGAGGAAGTGCAGGTACCGGCCGGTGGCCGCGGTGGGGTGCCGCCACAGGGTTTTGTCGATGTCGGTTTCGTGGACGGCGAGCTCGATAGCGACGCTGATCGTCGCGGCTCGGTTCTCCGAAGCGTCGTCGATCGCCGCGAGCAGGGCGTCGCGACCGCCGGACAACCCGAGCAGTTCGGTCACCAGGGCCAGCGGTTTCGGGTCCAGGCGGTGGGCGCGAGCGCGTGCCACGAACGCCGCGGCACCTGTGGGCGCGGTGGCTTTGGCGACCAGCTTGGGCAGCAGTTCGAGACGGCGGTCTTTGGCGGCTGTACCGCGCCGGTTGAGCTCGCGCACCATCCGCCGTTCCCGGGTCGCGGCTTCCCGGGCGGCGACCGCTTGTTCGGCGGCCAGCCGCGTGTGTTCGGCGACCTCGGCGGCCGGGTCGGTGAGCCGGTGCAGGCCGCTGCCGGGCAGCTTCGTGGTGGGCAGGTAGTAGTGCGGGATCCACCGGTCGCGGTATTCGACAGTGCCGGCATGCCGGTGCCCGTCGGTGGGTGTGGCGTCGGGGTCGCCGTCGGTGTCCCAGTCGACGGCGTCGTAATCGACGATCTCACCGCTGGCGGTGTCGACCAGCAGCCCGTTCTCCTCGACGGTGAGATACACGACCCAGCGATCCGGATCGGCGAGGATCGCGGACTCGGATACCGGTTCACCATCGGCGCCTGCGAGCAGCTCGTCCGGGATGTAGGCGGCCTCGGTGCTGGTGGTGTCGGGTTCGCGGGTGAGGACACCGAAGCCGTAGGCGGCCCACGGCAAAGACGCGTGGAGCAGGGCTCGGGTTTCGGCGCGCTCGGCCTCGATCTGGTTGCGCGTGTAGGTGAAGTTGTAGCGGGCCGCGCGAGTGAGGCGTTCGACCGCGTCGGTGTCGCCGAGGTTCTCGTATTCGGCGATCACCGCCAACTGATCCAGCCCGAACTGGTGCCCACCCAGTAGCTCCTGAGCGGTCGCCGAACGCCCGATGGCCGCAGACCGTTTGACCTCGGCTCGGTTGGTTTGCAGACCTTTGGCGACCCGGGTGACCGACGCGCCGAGGTCGAGCATCTGTGCGACCCCGGCCGCACGGTCGCCGGCGGTGAGCGGGACGCGACGGTCGTTGAGGTTGATCTGGGTCAAGGTCCGGGCGATACGCCGCTCGCGGTCGTCCCCGCCGGGGGCGTCCACGATCCATACCGGGATCTCGGCGAGTCCGACCTCGCGCGCGATGAGCACGCGCAGCTGTCCGTCGATGGCGTGGACGGTGCCGTCGGGATCGCGTTCGGCGCGGATCGGCAGCCCGACACCGAATTCCCGGATCGAGGCGATCTGTTCGGGGTGATCAGCCAAATCGAAGGTCGTGCGGACGTTGTCGGCGATCAGCACGTCATCGGGGTGCATGTGGGCGGCATCGGCCGGCCGCGAACGGTTCTCCGCGGTGTGCGGTGCGGAGTCGGGGGTTTCGTCGGGGTCGGTGACGACGGTGAGCGAGGTCGAACTCAATGTGGGCTCCTTCGCGGGAGTGGATTCGCTGGGTTGGTGTGTCAGGCCGCGGCTGCGGTGGCGGTGGTGCGGCGGGCGACGTTGACCGCTGCCAGGCGCAGGACTCCGTTGTCGTTGAGGTAGGCCCAGTGCCGGGCCCGCCACCCGGGGGATTGCTGCTGCCACCGGTCCGCGACGTCGGTGTCGGTGGTGGTGAGCGCGGTGGTGGGGCCGGCGTAGCCGTAGTGTTCGCGGCGGTCGTAGTCGGCGCGGGTCAACGTGCGGGGATCGGAGAACGATTCGGACACGGGGTTACCTCCAGTGGTTGGTCAGGGGGAATCGGTCAGGCGGGGCGTGTGGCGTGGTGCAGGCGAGACCGGTGAGCTACGGCGCAGGCCGGGAAATCGGCTCGCCGACGATCGCGCGCAACGTTTGCTCGGGATCAGTCGCGAGCAATGCGTCGCCGGTGGCGATCAGGTCGTGGCATCCGGCAGAAGCCGCCGAATGGACGGGGCCCGGGACGGCGAATACCGGACGTCCCAGGGCGCGGGCCCAGTGCGCGGTGTTGCGGGAGCCGCTGCGGATCCCGCACTCCGGGATCACCACCGCCCGCGACAAGGCGGCGTTTCCTCGGGCTCCCGGGAACGTAGTGGACTGTCGCATGAAAAGGTCGGTGGCTTCGTGCGCGATACGTTCCGTGGGCTTGTCGTGCACGTTGTTCATATTGGGAGTCCCACGGGGGTGGAGGTAGCTCGGTTGCGTCGGTTCGAGGTTCGGTTGCCGTCTGGGGATCGGTACTGGACGGTGCTGGATGACGAGTTGCAGGTTGTTGTTTGTGTTGACGGGTACCTGCGGCACTTGAGGTTCGGGCAGGATTGTGCTGAGGGGACGACGGCTGCTTATGCCAGTTCGCTGGCCTTGTATATGAATTGGTGTCGAATCACCGGCCGGGACTGGCGCGCTGCCGGTGCTGCTCTGGGTTCGTTCATTCTGTGGCTGCGGCACAGCCCGAACCCGAGGTCGGCTGAGGTAGTGATCGGGCCGGGGCTCCAGCCGGTGCGGGGTGAGCGGCGGGTCAACGCGATCCTTACTGCGGTGCGCGGTTTCCTGTCGTTCGCTGTGACGGCGGGCGAGGCGGAGCCGGAGGTGATGGCGCAGATCTACGAACTGGGTAGCACCTTGGATCTTCCTGCCGAGCTTCGTGGGGAGAGCACGGCGATCTTGCCACGGGCGAAGGCCAGGCACCGGCTCAGTGAGCCGGACACCAGGGTTGATCGGGCCAGTGACGAAGAGGCGGTGGCGCTGCTGCGAGCCTGTCGATTGGCTCGTGATCGTTTCATCGTGTTGTTGCTGGGCCGGGCGGGGTTGCGACGCAGCGAAGCGGCGGGACTGCGACGGGAGGATCTGCACTTCGTCGTCGACGCGACCGTGTTGGGCTGTCCGGTGGCTGGGCCACACCTGCACGTGGTCCGGCGGTCGAACTCCAACCAGGCATGGGCGAAGTCTCGTCATGTTCGCTGCGTTCCGGCGGACCCGCTGGTGGTCCAGGCCTATGACCAGTGGTGCTGGGAGCGGCAGAGCCGAGTCCTGCCGGTGGACAGCGATTTCGCGTTGATCAACATTGCTCGTGGGCGGCTGGGTGAGCCGATGACGCCCGGGGCGTTGAATGAGCTGCTGGACAGGTTGGCGCGGCGGGCCGGATTGGGGCGGGCGGTTTCACCGCACATGCTGCGGCACGGTTTCGCCAGCAATGTGCTGGATGCCGGCGGCGCCATTGATGAGGTCCAGGAATTGCTGGGGCACCGGTCGCCGAGTTCGACGCAGGTCTACATCCATCCTGATTACGGGCGTCAGCGCGCGGCGGTCGAGCGTGTCCCTGCACCCCGCGAGCTCGCGGGGCAGGAGCAGTGAACGCGGCACCTGCGGTCCTGGTCACGGTCGAGAACGGTGACCAGGACGGTCTTCGACTGCGTTACGAGGCTGCCTTGGATCCGGAGTTTCTGACGAGCGCGGGCTGGGACCCGGGCAGCCGGATGCTGATGATTCCTCCGGAGCATCCGACGCTGGGATACGCGATCTGCAATGTCACGAGCTGTGATGTCGTCGCGGTTCGTCTGCATGGGTTGTGTCCGCACTGCCATCAGCGTTGGAAGGCGCTGGAGGGGTCGATGACGATTGAGGAGTTCTGGAAGGTCGCCCGCACCGGTCGGGTGATCGGCGAATGCCCGTGCGCCGTCACTGGATGCCAACGGATAGCGTTGAGCAGGTTCAAGAAGCTCTGCCGCCCCCACGAGTCGCAGCGGACGCGACAGATGAAAGTGTCGATGGTCGAGTTTGTGTCCTCGCCGTTGGTCGTGGCGCTGCCACCGTTCGGTCCTTGCCGGGTCGTTGCATGTCCAAGGCAACGCGATTCGAATGGTCGGCTGAAAATGTGTCGCGTCCATGGCGCGAAGTGGGCGACCCTTGAGAAGGCGGTGAACCCACCGGATCTCGACACCTGGTGCCGAACCGAAGGGGCCGTCGTCGAGCAAGGGCAGGTCAGCCTTCGAGGGCTCCCAGACCGGGTTGTCACCGAACTGCTTCTCGGACTGCAGCTGCGGTCGCGAACCGGATCCAAGACACAGCTTCGGATCGTTCGGTTCTTCGCGTCCAAGCTGAGGGCTCAGCAGGTCGGCTCGGTCTCTGATCTCACCGGCATAGCCGACGATCAAAATATGATCGCCCTCTGGCGATCGATCACCGGCCATTTGCACCGAGCAGCGTCGACACCGGAGACCGAACGTCACAAGGACATCTGGGACGCGACGGTATTCGGGCACCGGGGAACGATCAACTTCACCACCATTCGGCAATCGTGGTTGCGTGAATCGTTGAAGGAATGGGCGTTCGAGGATCTGCCTACTCACCGGGGAAAAGCAGCAGCTGGCGTCGTCGGGTCGACGGTGAAGGGCATGCAGTACCTGTCCGACAGCCTGCACCTGCACCGCAACGATCACGGCGAGGACCCGAAGGTGCTGGGCCGGGCCGACATCGTCGGGTTTCTCAACCGAATGGCCTATCTGGAAGACAACGGGACGATCAGCAGGTTTTGGCGGGTTCGGATCACCCGTGACACATCACGGCTGCTGCGCGATTTCAGAGCTCTGGCGCTGACCCGGCCAGCCCGGCCGGCGGCCGGGCTGGCCGAGGATTTCGCCCTGCGCCGCAGCGACGTTCCACGCGAGATCGATGACGATGGTCCGGGCCGAGCGTTGCCGGATCCGGTGATGAGGCATCTCTATTCGGCGCTACCGTTGCTCGAACAACGGGCCACCAGCGAATTCCGTGTCGCGACCGAGCTGATGATGGACACCGGCCGACGCCCCGACGAGATCCTAAAACTCCCGCTGGACTGCCTCGACCAAGACCGCGACGGCAAATACGTTCTCCTCTACGAGGACTTCAAGCTGCACCGAAAGAATCGGCGACTGCCGATCACCGACGGCACCGCGGCGGTGATCCAGACGCAGCAGCGAACCGTCACAGCACGCTATCCGAAGATCGACCGCAGCAAACTGCCGCTGCTACCTTCTCCGCTGCGCAACCCTCGGGGCGAGCGCCCCTTGCCTCAGGGCAGCTTCGGCTCGGCACACCGGAACTGGATCATTGCTCTGCTGCCGATCCAGTTGCCCGCCGACCTCGTGATCGATAAGCCCGATGATCTGGTCCCCTACGCCTACCGGCACTCCTACGCTCAACGTCACGCAGACGCCGGCGTCCCCGTCGATGTCTTACGCGACCTCTTGGGACATAGATCTACCGCCACAACCGAGGGCTACTACCGGGTCACCGAGAAGCGGACCCGCGAAGCCATCGACAGGGTCACCACATTCCAATTCGACCGCCACGGCAACCGGATCTGGCGCCAGGTCGAAGCACTGCTCGACGACGAACGCGCCCGCATGCAGATCGGTCAGGTCGCCGTCCCTTACGGCGTCTGCACCGAACCGACCAACGTCCAGGCCGGCGGACACGCCTGCCCGTTCCGGTTCCGATGCGTCGGCTGCGGCCACTTCCGCACCGACGCGTCCTACCTGCCCGACTTGAGGGCATACCTGCAAGACCTCCTGCGCGACCGCGAGCGCGTCCTGGCCACCAGCGAACTCGACCAATGGGCCCGCACCGAAGCAGTCCCATCCGAAACCGAAATCCAACGAGTCCGCCAACTCATCCGTCGGGTCGAGCACGACCTCGACGACCTCACCACCGAAGAACGAAGCCAGATCAACGACGCCGTCAACGTCATACGCAGAACCCGCCGAACCGTGAACCTCGGAACCCCGCGCATCGCCCCACCACGTCCTGAACGAACCGGAGAAACAGGATGACCACGAGACACACCGATGCATTGACACGAGCACGCCACGACGACAGCTCGCGGCGCCGGCAGGCAGTACTCAGGGCCATCAACTCCGCGCGCACCTCCGGCGAGGCGATCACGGTCTCCGGGATTGCCAGGGCAGCCGGGGTCCACCGGACATTTCTCTACCGGCATGCGGACCTACACGCAACGATCCTCGCAGAGGCAGCGAAACTACCGCCGACACCGACCGGCCACCCGTCGGTGAGCCGCGAGTCTTTGCTGGCCGACCTCGCCAACCTCCAGGCCCGCAACACTCGTATGGCTCACACCATCAGCGCCCTGGAACGACGCCTCTCCGAAACGCTCGGAGAAGCCGTCTGGCGGACATCGGGGCTCGGCGCACCGACCGACGTCGAAACCCTCCAACGCCGCATCACCGAGCTCGAACAGATCAACATGGAACTACGGAGCGACCTCGCCGAACGAGACGACGAACTCGACGCTGCCCGCGACGCCAACCGGGAACTGATGACCCGCCTCAACACGCGCTGATCAACGGACTTGCGCGACACCTGTCGCACTCGATACGGTGCTCGCGCACCGGCTTTGATCTGCGCATAAGCGATCACCTCTGCAATGCAGAGTCCCGGGAGCCCGAGGAAACATACAACGAGCCGGTTCCGTTGCAGAAACTGCGATTTTGCCGTCGGGGATCCGGGCGGATACTCCGAGACGAGCAAGCCCTGCTCGCGGATCCGGTCGAACAGACCGGTGTGGGCGGAGGGGTAGGCGCGGTCCACCCCCGTGGCCAGTACCGCGATCGTCGACGCCTGGCGCACCAGCGCCGCGTGATGGGCTGCGGCGTCGACACCGAACGCGCCACCAGCGGTCACGGTCCATCCGGCGGAGGCGAAAGTCCCGGCGAAGTCCGCGGCGACCCGGACGCCGTAGTCGGTGGCCGCGCGGGCCCCGATCACAGCAATCCGATACTGGCCGAACAGGTCCAGGCGACCGGCCCCGCGGACCCACAGCGCGACCGGGCTCACCGTGCCGGACCCGGGCGCATCGAGGGCGTCGAATTCGTGACGCGGCCACTGCTCGTCCTCAGGAGTCAGCAACCGAGCGCCGCACCGGTGCGCGCGGTTGAGATCCTCGGTGGCGTGGTCTCGCAGGTTGGAGGGAAACCCGCCGGCCGCACCGGAGATGAGGTCGGCTGCGGTTTCCTCGACATCGCGGGCGGCGAGCAGTGCGTGGACGGTGCCCGGGTCGGTGAGCGCGGCGCGGGCTGCCACCGTCCACGCCAGTTGCCGTCGCGGGTCGGGGACGGTGGGTGGGGCGAGGGTCGTGGACATTCGGGGCTCCTGGAGGTTGCCGGGGCGAGAAGACGGTGAGGGTTTGTCGACGCGGGGCCGGTTCAGCGGGTGGACGACCCGCGGTGGCGGCCGATCACTGTGGCGAGCTCGAGGGCGAGGGCGCTGTCGGCGGTGAATTTCCATTCGACGGTTCCGCCGGCGCGCACACGCAGTTCTCCGGAGACCGGGTCGTCGACGGATCCGAACCGCAGCCGGTCTTCCCCGACGGGTGTGACCGAGACGAGCCTTTTGCGCATATCGGTGAGGACCTGGTTGCGTCGGATCCGTGCGAGATCATCGCGGTGAGCGCGCTCACGGCACGACGCGAGCAGCGTTTCGTGTTCAGTCAGCAGACGGCGACTGATGTCCGCGGCGATATCAGCCGCGGCGCGGGTGGCGGCGACGGTGATCTGCTGGTGGCCTTCGGCGACGGCGAGATGCTGGGCGAGATCGCCGTAGCCGGCGGTGATCTGGATGCGTCCGTGCTCGCTGCGCCGGTGCGAGTCATCACCATGGGCCAGGTTCAGGTACTGGCCGCCGGGACCATGCAGCACTGTGCGGCGCAGGCCCTGGCCGCGGCGGCCCGCAGTCCAGCCGGACCCGAGCGCCTCGGCGACCCGAGCGGCGAAGTCGCAGAAACTCTGGTGCGAATCGGCGTCATCCGCGCCAAGGCCGGTCACGAGAGCACGCCGCCTTCGCCGAACAGGGTGCGCACCACGATCAGCGTGGCGAGCAGGTCGACCGGCTGCCGATCCCCGGTGCCGGGTGCGGCGTCGCGGATCCGGTGGATGCTGCGAAAGCGCAGGTCCCGTAGGTCGATTCCGACGATCGAGGGTTGGTGGTCGTTGCCGGGGTCGGTGATGATGCGGTAGTCGGATAATCCGATCTCGACCCGATACCACGCCTCGGCGGGCTGGCCCTCGCGTGTGGTGTGTTTCGGGTCGGGTTCGCTACGGACCCAGGACCGGCAACCACACGCGGGATCGTCGCAGCGGGTGAACTCGTCGCGGGTGACCGGGTTGTAGCGGTGCGTGCGTCCGGCCAGCATCGGACAGACCCGGGTGGAATACGTGCTGCATTCGCGGTGGGTGGCAGGTTCGGGAGTGATTCCGCGCAGGTAGTCGGCGGGCCGCAGATGCAGCACGACCGGGTCCTCGAGCGGCTGTCCGCAGATCTGACATAACCGGTCCACTAACGCGGTGAGCAACCTGGCCGGATCGATTTGGCCCCACACCGGCCTGGACCGGTCACGATGGGCCACGGTGATGTACGGGACGACCATCCCCTGATTGGTCGGCGCCGCCGCCAACCGCTCGGGAACATCGGGTCCGTCCGTCGGTGGGGTAGGGGAGGAATTCATGAGCACCTCGAATTCATGAGCGCGAGCGCCGCAGACCGGAGTCCGGCCTGCGGCGGGCTGCCCGCGGAATGCGGTCGGATGAGGACGACCTGCGGCTGGTGATGTCGCGGGTCGCTTACCGGTCCGGGTGCCGGCGGTGGGGGTGTGAGTCGATGCGGGTGGTGACCAGGTCGAGTCGCCACAGCCCGCAAATGAGGAGTAGGTCGAGCACGAGGTGAACGTCCACCGGCTGCCCCTTCCTTCGTGATCGATGGCGTATACGCGGGCCACAGGGTTCGGGAACCGGGTACGAGGTCAGGTGGTGTCGTAGAGCCAGTGATCGAGCTCGAGGTCGGCGTAGCGTTCGAGCCCGTCGAGATCAGGGCACACACACGCGGGGAACGGGCGACGGCATTCCTCGCAATGCCCGCACGTGGGGCAATGCGGCCCGAACTTGTCGGGCTCGTATTCCCCGCAGGCCTCGCAGCCGGCCTCGTCGAGCCAGAGCCGCCAGCGGTAGGTGTCGTTGGAGTACCAGGAACCTGCGACCCAATGCCCGCGGTGTTCGTTGAAGATGTAGGCGGAGTGCTTGTAGGCGGGGTCGACGGTGAGCAGCACCAGCTTGTCCCGGCCCAGCCACCGCTCCAGACCGTCCCGGCCGGCCCACGAATCCAGCGACCCGAACGGCCGGCGAGGCAGGAAATCCTCGGCGGCGATGCGGGTATCCGAGCGGGGGTCCCCCTTCGCTGGGTGCACGTTGTCGGGCAGGATCCCGTTGTGGGCGAGCACAGTGCGCTCGTCACCACCCACAACGAACGGGTGGCAATTACTGAGGTCTTCGACGCCGTGGGTGGCCAACCGCGAGTGAAACAATGCCGGGCCGTCCGGATGGCGGGTTCGGAGTTTCGCGAATTCGGCGATCAGCTCGGGTGCGTCGAGGCTGTGCCCGGTCACGATCTCCTCGCCGATGTGGACGGCGTAGCCGTGTCCGTCGGGGTTGACCAGCGCACCACGCATCAGCAGGTCGGTGTCGGGGGTGATCCCGGGTTTGATGAAGGTCAGGATGCACATGCGAGGTCCTCGAGCTCGGAGGTGAGGGCGGCGTAGTGGGGGCGCGTAGCGATCCAGGCGGTGAACGCCGACCATTCCCAGCCCCGTCGGCGCGCGATCTGCGCCGCGGTGAGACCGCGTGTGTATTCGACCGACGCGTCGGCGAAGGCGAGCGCGGCCTGGACCTGCTGGCGGTGCAGGGAACTGGCGAACACGCGCAGTTCGAAAGTGTCGTCCGGGCAGACGTTGATCGCCTCGTAGCGCAGCCCGTTGCGTCGACCGCGGGCGTAGCCGGCCATCCGTTCCCGGGCATAGGCACCGAAATCGGCCCACTGCGAGGTGTCGCGGCGCGCCAGGACGGTGACCGCGTCCTGGTTGCGGTAGACGAACTTCATCCACCGATAGATGTGGGCCGGGCTATCGAACCCGGCTCGGGAAACATGCACGTGGATGCCGACCGAGTCATCGGTGAAAGCACCGAGAAGCCGCAACCGCGGGAGCAGCGACCACGGGAACTCGCCGCGTGCGTAGGAGTAATCCATGGGGTGGCAGACGAGTTCGAATCCGGAACCGTGGATGGAAGAGTCGGTCTTGAGGTAGCCGAGGTCCCCGAGTTCGTAGAGCGCGGTCTCGGCGGCCTCGACGAGCGCGTAGTTCGGGGTTTTCAGCTCCAGTTCCAGCCCGAGGAACAACGGACCGTGGCCGTGGAAGACCGGTTCGGGTTTGTAGGCGTAGTCGTGGATTCCGTCGTGGCTGGGGTGATCGGGCGCACATGAGGCGCAGTAGTCGTCGTCCCAGCGGATCAGGGTGGAGCAGTCCTCGCATTCGTGGTAGTCCTCGAGGCGGCAGTCATGGCAAACGTCATCGCCGCCTTCGACCGTGTCGGTGCCGTGGCAGCGGCTGGAGCAGTCGTCGCAGACTGGGTAGTCCTCGGCGCAGCCTTCGCACACATCCGGGCCGTCGATGATCGCGGTGATACGGCGGGCGTGCCGGTTGCAGTCGTCGCACTGCGACCAGTGGCGCACGCAGTCCGCACACAACTCGGTGTCGTCGACGGTCAGCTGCGGGTCACGGGTGCGTTCACTGCACTCGTCGCAATACACCGCGTCCGCGGCGCAGTCCGAGCACAACGACTCTCCATCGACCAGGATCGGGTCTTGGTCGGGCGGGATGGCGTGCGCGCAGTCACCGCAGACGACCTCGGTGAGCAGGGCAGAGGGCATGGGGGAGATCACGACCTTTCACAGGGATCGGGTCAGAAGCGCGAAAACGAGAAAGCCCCGCCGCACCGGCCCTGGGAGGGCAGCGCAGCGGGGCGAGAAATGCAGTGGTCAGGAGTCGAGAGGGATCGAGCCGGCCGACGCGGACGAGCAAGCGAGAAGCGAGAAGCCGGCGTCAGCGCAACGGCACGGCTGCTGTGCGTCTACGAGGGCGGGTACAGGTGCAGTGCGGGAAGATGGCTTCGCAGCCGAAGCACCATCCGCAGCGGGTGCAGAACCGGCCCGCCCGGTCGAGGTCGAGGTACAGGCAGTAGCGGCAGACCGCCCGCCGCATCCGGGTCAGATAGGCGGTCTTGTAATTGGTGTTGGAGTACCAGATCCCGTCTTCCCACACCCCGGCCCGCTCGTTGAGCACATAGGCGGACCGCTGGTAGGTGGGGCCGACGGTGAGCAGTACCAGCTTGCTCGGCCCCAGCCATGACTCCAGCCCGCGGAAACCGCGGGGGGTGTCGATCGACCCGAACGGGTGGGCCGGTAGATACTCTTCTGCCGCGATGCGGGTATCGGAGCGCAAGTCGTAGGCGCGGGGCCATACTCGTTTGGGCATGGTCCCGTTGTGCGCCAGGACCGTGCGGGGGTCGTGACCGAGCCGGAATGGGTGACAATTCTCGGCACTGTGCACGCCGCGGGTGGCGTAGCGGGAATGGAACAGCGCCGGACCATCCGGGTATTGCTCGCGGGCGGTCAGAAACCGGTCAATCATCTTCTCCGCGCGCATGCCGCGGCCGACGATGATGCGTCCTTCGGGCTCGGCGATCACGGCGAACCCGTGGCCGTGCGGGTTGGCCACCGCTCCGAGGTGCAGTGCTGTCGGGTCTGGGGTGATGCCGGCGGGGTAGTAGGTCAGCAGGCACATGCGAGGGCCTCCATCTCCACCGTCAGCGGCGCATACTCCGACCGGTCGGCGACCCATTCAGCGAAAGGGGACCAGTCCCAGCCGCCCGATCGGATATCGCCGATGGTGAGGTGTCGGGTGTAGGCGATGGAGGCCGCGGTGAACGCGAGAGCCGCCTGCACCTGCCCCACATCCAGCGAGCTCGCGAACACCCGCAACTCGAGCGTGTGACGGGGATGAGGGTTGATCGCCTGATACCTGTCCAACCCGACCGCATGCTTATGGTCCTTGGCGGTATCGCGGGCCCGGGCCCGAGCGACATGATCGAAGGGGGCGTAGCGGGAGCGACGGCGGGCCAGGGCGGCGACCTCGGCCTCGTTGCGGTACAGCAGTTTCATCCAGCGATACACATGCGCGGGAGAAGCGAAGCCGGCCCGGCTCGCGTGCACATGCAGGCCGACGGTGTCGTCGACCGTGCAGCCCAGGTTGTCGAGTTCGCCCAGCAGGGTCCAGGGGAAGTCTTCGATCGCGAACCGATAGGAGAGCGGATGTGTGACGAGTTCGAAGCCGGTGGGCTGGATCGAGGAGTCCTTCTTGAGATACCCCAGCCGACCCAGTCGCGAAGTCGCCGCAGCGACCGCGTCGCTGTAGCGGTCGTCGGGGACGATGACCTCAAGCTCCAACCCCAAATACAGTGGGCCTTCACCGAGGAAGCGTGGGTCGGGTTTGTAGCTGTAGGACCGCACCCGCCCTGGGTGCGCGCACAGATCACAGGACCCGTTCTCCCGCAATAACGTCCCGCACTCACCGCATTCGCGGTAGCGGGTCGCCGCGCACTGGGCGCAAGCACGGTAGCCGCCGGACAGATAGCGGCTCGAGGCACTGAACCGGTTGCAGCCGAAGCAGGAGTCGAACAGGCCATAGGCGCATCGGTGGCACACGGGGTCATCGGTGTCGGTGTGCAGGCCCGGGCCGGTGATTTCCTGGCACGATACGCACGGCCAAGAACCGGCTACGCACGTCGGGCACACCTGGGCCTCGCCCGCCGCAGGAATGAGGGTCACCGCCGGCTGCTGGCAGCGGGCGCAGTACCTCAGCTGGTCGAAACAGGGCGGGCAGAGGCAGTCGGAACCCACCTGGCGCATCGCCGGGCGGTCCTCGCTACGGCAGACCGAGCAGGAAACCGTGAAAACGGTGTCGGGCATGACGGATGCACCTTCCGGAATACGACGAAACGCCAGGACGAAGCACGTGGCTCCGCACTGGCGTTCAAGGAGATAAGGCAGGCCCCGGCCGGACAGCGAACGGCCTGCCCACAAGGGGGTTATGTGTGGACAACAGTGGTGCGCTGCCGACGCTGCTCACAGAGTCGGGCGTGTCCTATCGCTGTAATTGGGCTGCTTCTGAACCGACGTTCGCTGGATCGAAGGCGGACCACGATCACTGCCGTCAGCGGACGACAGCAAGAAATGTTGAGGGATCACGCCCACGGCGTCGATGTGAAGCCGCATGATGAGCGTGTTCAGTCTGGGGTCGCGGCCGTGGCAGACGCGATTCGCAGATCCCGGCGAGCTGTGTAGCGGATAGGGCTGCAGCGGTGGGGCGCATCCTGCGGTGGCAGAGTGAGCTGGTGTGCGGGGTTGGTGGCGAGTGTGATCCAGTCGTTGTCCTCGGCGTACCGATACGCGCGGTGGGCGGCGTTGACGAAGTGCTATTTGGGCGCTACGTCCTCCGCGGCTGGCCCGTTTGTGCCGGCGGGGGGAGTCACATGGATCCGCTTACCTATGTGGATGTGTCCTCGTCGAATCCCATTGCGACGGAACCACTTGCCGCTATGGTTGAGGTGCTCGTTCAGTCGAGGACAGTGGCATCGGGGCGTGTAAAAATGTGCCACATCTGATCTGAACAAAATATTGCCGAGCGGACGAAGGATGCGTACGTATGCCTATGCAGGCCAAAGAGATCTTCGAGGCCCAGAGCCGAAGTCTTCGTGAGTTACTGTCCGACAACGGCCTCGGCCTCTACCTTCCGCCGTATCAGCGGCCGTACGGTTGGGGCAAGGACAAGGTCGAGAAGCTCCTGGACGACACGCTGCATGGCCTGAAAAACCTCGGAGAGGCTCCGGACAGCTTCACCTTTCTCGGCACCGTCATCACGATTCACGACGTCAACCATGTGACTGTACGGCCGATCGTTAAGCCAGAGGTGCCTTCCAAAGTCCTCACGGTTATCGATGGCCAGCAGCGCCTTTCAAGTCTTCTTCTCTTACTGGTGAGCCTACATAATCTGATCCGCCAGCACTCGTGGAACGTCTTTAAGGGCAAGACTCCAGATATGTCGGATGGCCCTCGTGCACACCTCTATTTCGAAACTGTCAATATCCTTCAAACCCTCGGCACGGCTTTCTATGAGCGTAAGAACTTCGGTGACGCACCCATTTATCCTCGACTTATTCGTGCCTTTGTCGATCAGTGGGCCAGAGACGCGAAATTAAAGCAATACGAATCACCTATCGCGCATCTGATCTATGGATACTCGGTGTATGCGGATGCTGAGGGGCCGACGGACCGTCCGACTGACTTCAAGCCTAAAGCTCGCGCGAATATTGGTGAGGGGGAATCTGATCTTATAAAACGATTTGCGGAGATTCGCAACGCGCTGATAAAGCTCTCGCAATCTAAGCCAATTGAAGAACTTGAGAATCTTCCCTCTCTCGATATTCTTGCTTCTAAAATTGAGTTCCAGCGTGCGCTATTTAACCACGAGTTAGATCCGCGCCTTTGTGAATTCATTGCCGCGCTCGACGATGGGCGCGAGTCGGAACTTATGAGGCTGGTCATGTTCGCCGCATATGCTCTGAACCGGATTGCCCTCACTGTGGTGCAAGGCAAGGATGAGGATTACGCCTTCACCATTTTTGAGTCACTTAACACTACGGGCGAACCCCTGACTGCGTTCGAGACATTTTTGCCGCGTGTGGTAATGGCTGAGCGCCTCCAAGAATATAAGGAGTCTGAGGCATATGCGCACATGGCATCGGTGCAAGGATACCTCACCCGCTTCGATGCTGGCGATAAATTGCAAAATGCAACTCGCGACTTGCTGGTTACCTTCGCATTGGCGGAAACGGGAAAGAAGCTCTCGAAGAGGCTCGCTGACCAGCGCATATATCTGAAGGAAACTTTCGATCGGCACAAGGACCACGACGGCGACCGCCTGGCATATCTTCGCCATTTGAGCGATACTGCCATGTTTATGGGGTCTACGTGGGACCCCGCCTCGGGGCCTCGTCAACTTGTTGGTCTGGATTCCGGTGCGATGACTGACACGGTCAAGTTGTGTCTGGCTTTTCTGCACGATCTCAACCACACCATAGCAGTGGCGCCGTTGGTGCGTTTCTACTCTGCGGCAGTGCACGCCGGGGAAGGAAGTGAGCGAACTAAGCTGATTACAGATTTCGAAGCTGCAATCAAGGCTATCACGGCATTCACTGTATTCTGGCGTGCAAGCCGTCGTGGTACCGGAAACATCGACAGTCAATACCGGTCAGTAATGACTGGAGATACGTTGACGGGTATGGGTCCCCTCGCTCGAGAGAGGGCGGTCCTCGATGGCACAAAAGCTTCGCCTGCCGTTGATGCTGCCGCACTCAAGGGGGAGCTTGTTGCTCGACTTAAGCACCGTAATCACGGCGGTATTTCTGACCTTGATCTTTTCCTTACCGCCGCTGCCGGACTGCCTCAATACACCATAAGTCGCCATTTGACTCGTTTTCTGTTGCTGGCCGCTTACCATGACACAACGGAAGATCCGGACAATCCAGGCTTGATAAAGATGGGAAAGGTTGGCGTCTCTGCGTGTTTTACATACGATGGCTGGCAGGACAATGGTCATTTCACCATCGAGCACATTGCTCCAAAGCAGGAAACCAGTGGGTGGGATTCGGCTTTTTACAGTGAGAAAGAGGTTGTTCATCGACTGGGCAATCTGGTTCTTGCCCCTGGAGATGCGAACAGCTCGCTAAGCTCAAGGCCATGGAGTGAGAAGAAGGTCCTGTACGGGGCGCTGGGTGCTCCGACGGCTGACGAGGCGAAGTCCATTCTGACTTCCTCGGGGCTTTCCTTCGCCCAGACAACCGAGGAGCTTGCTCAGATGTCTCATTATCTGCCGCATCTACATGCTTTGGGTAAACGTTCCAAGGATTACGACCTGGCGTTCATGGAAGATCGTGGGGAGGTACTTCTAAAGCTTGCATACCAGCGCCTCAAAGGCTGGTTGGGTCTGGAGTGGCCTGAAGTGACCAGGAGCGCGGCCGAGCGGCAGGTTGATTCCGCGGGCGATCCTGATGAAGACCTTGACATCTTCGGAAATGGAGAAAATATGGAGGCGATCTGAGAGGCCGGGTTGCATACATCGATCCGGCAATGCTGCCGCTCTCCAGAGGCTGACTGGCCCGCTACGAGGGATGGCTTCTCCGGTCATTGCGGATAGGGCTTCCGCCACCCCTCCCGAGACGCTTTGGTGTAGGCAAAGGTTGTCCCGGAAAGACTGGAGGGGGTGGCATGCGCGCGAATGCTCATGCCACCACCGCAGGTGATCGTAATAACAGACACAGGTTTCTACGCCCGAACGATCCTAGGGTAGTCGAGGCCGACCTCACACGACATTGCGCCACAACCTACGGCAGACAACAATTTCTGTGGCATTCGGGCCTCACGGCGTGGTGTGGTTACGGCCCGCGATCAGTGGCTGTGGCTGCCGTGGGCTACTCCAGTGCTTCGTCGCACCCTCGCGGCCAGTCACAAATGGCAGACCGAGCAGCCTGCTTCGTCGTCGTCTTCGTCGAGGGCGTCGTTCAGGACTTCCAGGAGGGGCCGGTTGGGTTTGATTCGCCGGGCGGCGCGTTCCAGAGCTACCTGGTGTTTGGCCTCGATCTCGTCTTTGCGGTCGATGAGTTCCGGTAGCGACTCACCTTGTGACCAGGTGTAGTTGCGGCCCTTCATGGCAGTGTGGCGGTAGCGGACCTTTTCTTCGTATTCGACTGCTCGGTCGAATAGTTCGGGGTGCCGTTCTTTGAGGCCGACCCACTCGTGTTTGCGCTGGAAGAAGCAGAAGTAGCAGCCGGAGCGGGTACGCCATTCGTAGTACGCGGGCAGGCCGATGCCGGCCTCGTCGAGAATGCGCATGACGCCGTCTTTGTCGATGTCATCCTCGCGGAAGGGAAAGACTGCCTCGATGTTCGGTTTGGTGCTGACGTAGCCGAGTCGGTTCTCATCGGCTCGGATCGCGACGTAGGAGATGACTCTGTCGTCGCCGACCCATTCCTCGAGTGGTTTGATCTTGAGGTTTTTGGTGCACCAGCGCATCTGGGGGCTGGGGAGGGTGCCCTGGTAGACCTGCATCCAGTGGTCGAAGTCGCGATCGGCGTTGAGGCGCACGATGGGTTTGCCCAGGGCGGCTTCGAGGCGGTTGAGGTACTCATACGTTTCGGGTAGTTCGGCGCCGGTGTCGCAGAAGAAGTACTCCATCTCGGGTATCCGGTCGCGCATGTAAACGGCGAGTGCCGAGGAGTCTTTGCCACCGGAGATGCCGAGTACGTGCCTGACCTTCTGAGCGTTCTCTGTGTCGGTCATTCCCGTCCCTTTCGTTCGCTTGCGGCGATCGTGACGTCGGCAACGCGCTGCGCCAGGGCGGCGAGCAGGATGCGTGCGCCGTCTGGACCGAGCATCTTCTCGGCTTGTTTCACGGCGTCAGCGGCCAAATTGTCTGCGTCGTTGCGGACCTGTGCCGGTATGTAGATCAAGGTGCGCTGTTCGACGCCACTGCTGTCGGTCAAGGTCAACAATTGCGCGTCGAGTTTTTCTTCCGGACCGTGCAGTTCGTGGCCGGCATTGTGGAGGTGCCCGACGCGGTCGAGTGCTGAGGCCATGGCCCGTGCCTTCTGCGGGAAGGCCTCGGCTTCGCGGTCGTCCCAGTCGCCGAGAGCGGAGTTGGTCAACCGGACGACGATCGGATCGAGCCAGTCGTCGTCCTCGAGGCTTTCGCTGAGGGCGAAGTCGACAAAGCCCCGCAGCTCTGATGTCAGGGCTGCGTCGCTGAATCCCTGGAGTCGGGCGGCGAGTTCGGAGCGAAGAGTCGGCAGCGTCGCGGGCAGGCGGAACTCCTCGGCCAGAGAACTCACGACATCGGTGCGCAGTTCGGTGTTGATGGAGACAAGTTCATCGGCGGCTGCCGTGAGCCGGTCCACATACGTTTTCGTAGCTTCTGTGTCTACCCGCGCGTCAGTGGCGATTTCGGGCAGCCCTAACGTCCTGGGCAAGGCGTTGAAGATCAGGTCGTCGGGATCGAGTGCCTTGGTGATGGTCGCACGCACAGCTTGAGCGTCTGCCGAGATGTTCTTGGTTGTCCGGCCGTACTTGTTGAGGCCGGCTACTCGGGCGATCAAAGCACGGGCCACGGGAAGGATGTCGGGGTTGCGTACGGCCTTGGAACGCGCCGGCTCCACGCCGAGTGAGACCATCAGCTTCTTGAGGACGCTGCCACGCTGCCCCTTTCCGGCCGGGGTGCACTTGATCGAGAAGCGCGCCGGGGCTTTGACGAGACGTTCAACCACCTCAGGAGCAAGTCTCGGAAGGTAAGTGCCCTCCTCGAACAGGGCGACATCGTGCTGGCGAATGATCAAGGCCGGGATCAGAAAGACTGGAACGACGCCAGCTTTCAGTCCGAAGGGCGGACTCATCAATACGCGGATGACCTGCTCGAGGCTGGTTTGCTTGGTGGCTGCCGTCAGAGTCTCGTTCAAAGCATTCCAAGCCGGCTGGGCATGTTCGTGGCCGGGGCCCGGGGGCGAGAAACCGTAGGGGAGAAGACTGTCGTGCTGGGTTTCGGCCTGCGTTACTCCGTTTTCTCGATGCAGGCCGAGGTATGCGAGTACACCGCTGTACATGGCGCGTTCGGCACGGTATCCGTCGTTGAAGCCGAGATTCTTCTGCGCGGACGCAGAGAGCATGGCCCCCAGCAGTACGCCGCGGGCCTGGGTTGCTTGACTGGTCAGAGAATGACGGCCGAGCATCTCGTTGCGGATGTGCGGCGTATGCGGATATACCGCCTCGCAGGCCAAGGAGACCAGCCCGTTGAGGCTGCGCGCTTGGAGATTTGAGGCGTCAGGTTCTTCGGCGGGGGCGATTCCGCTGTGCCACAAACACCATGATGCCTGGGAGGAAGGCGGATAGAAGGCTTCTTGGACCAGCTCGAGCAGTTCGGCTTCGGCCTGCACGATTCGTTCGGTGATCTCGCGCCGGGCAACATGGTCGAGGTCGTGCTCGTTGCTGAGTTCTTTCAGTGCGACCAGGTATTTCGCTGTTGCGACTACTAATTTCGGGTCGGGGGTCGTACCGACGAGTATCGGCAGGGATGAGTCGACGTTCGGTCGGTCGGCGTCGGTACCGAGGTGGAAGATGAGGAGACCGTCGGCGGGCTCTTTCAGGTTGTCGGGAGCGGCGATGCGGTTGGTTTCCGGTCCGCTGACTGCGGAATAGAACACGCGCATCATCCCGGTGACCTGGCTGTGGCGTCCTGCGACGAAGGCCTGTGGGACGAAGTCGCCGAGGCGGCGAATTACCGATACCTCGTCGAGGTGGGCGGTGATCTCTTTGAGTCGGCCGTCGATATCGACATCGGTGCCCTGCCATACGCGGTACTCGCCGCTGAATTCGCGATGAACGAGTAGGCCTCGCTTGACGAGGTCGGTGAGTCGTTCTTGGAGGGCGAGGAAGGCGTCGGGGTCGTCCACCTCGGTCGGGTTGTGGAGGGCGAAGTGGATCATCGGGGCCGTGGCGCTGAGGACGCCGTCGGAGTCGATGAGGTTGAGGACTCCGACGGTTTTGACGATGTCCTGGTCGGCGTCCGGAAGGCCGTTCGCTTCGCGGATGCGCATATCGACTTCGATCCACCGGGTTGCGTTGACCGAGGCGAGCAGTGTCGTGCGACCGGAGTTCAGGAAGTAGTCGTAGAGCTGCGGCAGCTGTACCGTGCTGGCGGTGTCGGGTTTCTGCTTGGAGTGACGGGCCAGCGTGTATCGGACGGTGTTGGGTTCGCCACTGTTGAGGAATCCGGTGAGGCTGCGGTCGTGCTGCCCGATCTGTGCGGCGAGGATCGGCGCGGCCAGGGCGGTGAGGGGGTGCAGCGGGTAGAGGTCCGCGAAATGCTCGGGCGCGAGGTCGGCGAGGACCCCGAGGCCGTGCTGAGTCCAGATGTCTGCGGATGCCTGCGCCGTCTTGGCGATCAAGGCATGTCCGGAGCGGCTCACGTTCGAATGATCGAGGGCTCGGCGCAGGAGCTCTAGGGAGTCCCCGTGGTGTGGGACGAAAGTGATGTCTTCGAAGCGGCCCTGGATCTTGGCCCATTCCCGGGTCTTGAGTTCGCTCGACCGTGAGGCATAGTCCATGAACGACAGGTGCTGCAAGGTCATCAGATAGACGGGCAGCCCTTTGGTGCCGGCGGCCTTCTCGGCGAGTTCTTGTAGCAGGAACAGATCGTGCTGTGCGCCGCTGAACTCGTTGTGTCCGGCGAGATGTTCGAGGGTCTTGCCGAACTCGTCGATGACGAGAAGAAGGGGTTGTCCGTCGGCGGTCAGGACGGTGACCGCCTCGAGGATTTCCTTGGCGCCCGCGGTATCCGGGTCGGCGCATCCGTCGAGCGCAGCGCCGACCGGTTTGGGAATGCGCTTGCCCCAGCGCCGCTCCGCGGCGGTATGCAGGGCGCGACCGAGTGTCGCGACCAGAGGTTCGCGGCGTGCGGTGGCTACACCGCCGAGGAATCCTTCTGCTGTGGCGGCGTCGCGCGCCATGCCGAGACGTTGCGCGAGTGCGGGGCTGGCCTCGTTGAGGATGCGTTCGGCTTCCTTGCGTCGCTTGAGGTCTTGTCCCAGTAGCGCGTCGATGAAGTTGGAGAGGGTGGACTTTCCGGACCCGTACGGTCCGGTGAACGACCATGCCCTGGTGCGTCGATTGTCCGCGATCGCACTGGCGACGCGTTCGATGACGTCGACGGCTCGGGCGCCGACGTAGGGGTCGTGCAGGGAGTCGCGGACGTCGCGTTCCAGGTTGGTCGAGCGCATGTGCGAGCCGACGAGTTCGATACCGGCGGGGAAGCGTGGCGTAGGACTGGTCACGCTGGTGCGGGGGCGCGTGGGCGATGCGGTGGTCACGCGGTCTCCTCGAAGAGCGACTCGGTGTTGTCGGACGTGGTGGCGTGTTCCCTGTGCTCGGCTTCGGTCAGCTGGGGGAATCGTGCGGTCCATTCGTCACGGCTGGGAAATCCGGGGCGGCGGGTGACTCCGCCGTACTGTTCGTCCAAGACTTCCCATGCCAAGTCGAGCGGGTCAGCGGCGAATGTGAGGCTGCGTTGGCCGACCGTCTCGGTCAGGTTGAGCTGCGCATGGGTTGCGGTGACCTTCTTCAGGGCATTGACGATTTCGTTCTCACGGACCCGGAATGCGCGCCCCGGTGAACCGGGTTCGTTCGCGAGGCGGGCAACAGAGATCGAATTGGCCTGACGTGTGAACGTGGCCGCGTAGTCGAGGCAGGCGTAGGCCAGGACTGGTGCAGGCAGGGTGGTGCGGTGCCCACTGGTGAACTGCCATTCGGGTTTCCCGCGTGTCCCGACGAACGTGAGGAGGTCGAGGTCCCGGAAGGGGCAGGCGAGTAGGTCCTCGTAGTTGCCGGGGGATCCGGCTTTCTCCGGGGCGGTGCGGGCGTACATCTTGGTCAGGCAGTCGATGTCACGGACGATCGAAGCTTCGACAGGGCTCTCCTTGTAGGAGAAGTTGACATGCCGGACCACGACCTGGGTCAGGTCTGCCACCGTGAATCGGGAGAATGGAGCGAGGTGGAAGGCGGTGTACCAGGTAGGTGCGTGACTTTTGGCCCCGGGGCGAGAGGACACCAGCCACCAGTGCAGCAGCCACAGGCTGCCGTGCTCCTCCAGATACGGGTCGGCGCCGTCCTCGTCGAGGAGCCAGCGCGCCTCCCACGTCGGGTAGGCGAACTTCGACCGGGCGCCGGGGGCGGGGTAGTGCTCCCGTGTCAGCTTGAACGCGCGCGACCAGTACCGCATCGCGTAGACCATGTTCTTGCCCACGCCGAACAACACGGGCGCATCGTCGGCGAGGAACGCACTCGGGTCGTCTCTGACCTGCACGTACGACTTGTGTAACCAGCCGAAGCGCGGCGCGAAGGTTTCATGGCGCGCGAAGGCGAAATGGGCAGCGTCCGCGAGTCGACCGTCCGACATCCGAACCTCTCTGTAGTCCAATGGTTTGCTTTGGCATGGCGCGGCCGTGGCATGGTCCGACCGAAAAGGTTCGGGTTACGTCATAGCCGAACGGACATGCGCGACGGCCCGCACGACGGCCTGTGCTGCATGCTCGATCTCAGAGTTGGTGGTGGCGTGCCCCAGCGAGAAACGGATAGTGCAATCAGCGTCTTCTCGGGACAGTCCCATTGCGAGGAGGACATGGCTGGGAGTGGGGGCCCCGGAGGAGCAGGCGCTACCGTCCGATGCGGCGACATTGGGCATAGCGGCCAAAACAGCGTCAGCGGGGACCCCGGGGAAGGTGATGCTTGTCACTCCAGGCAGGCGTTGATCGAGTCTGCCGTTGATACGGCACCCGGGCACGTTATGGATCAGTTGGCTTTCGAGTCGGTCTCGCAGCACGGCAGTCCGCGCTGCCTCTTCTTCCATGCTGGTGCGCGCTGCCTCGGCGGCAGCGCCCAGTCCCGCAATCCCGGCAACATTGAGAGTGCCGGCTCGCCAGCCCCGCTCTTGCCCTCCGCCGTGAAACAGGGGACGGTACGGCACGGCGGCTCCGCGGCGGGCGTAGAGGGCGCCGACGCCTTGCGGGCCACCGAATTTGTGAGCCGACAGCGACAAGAAGTCCACATCGAGTTCGGCGACATCGACGGGGAGTCGCCCGACGACCTGCGTGGCGTCGGTATGAATGATGGCGTCGGCCTCGTGGGCCGACTTGGCGGCGATCCGGATATCGGTGAGAACGCCGGTCTCGTTGTTCGCGGCCATCAGCGACACCGTGCCGCCGGAGCCTGCGGCAAAGACCTGATCGAGAGCGCTGAGATCCACCAGGCCGTCCCCGGCGACCGGCAGTAGCACGAGGTCCTCGGGATGGTCGCTGGTCAGAGCCCGTGCTGTCTCGAGCACGGCCGGGTGCTCCACGGGGCTTGTCACCAGTGGTGTTCCGGCGGTGTAGGAGATCTGGAGGGCCAGGTTGTTCGCTTCGGTGGCTCCAGAGGTGAAGATGACTTCGCCGGGTGAACAATTGAGGAGCCCTGCTACTTGCCGACGGGCCCTGTTAACCTTCTCTGCAGCGCGACGTCCCGCGCCGTGCAGGCTAGAGGCGTTCCCGACCGTTTGCATCGCGTCGACAGACGCGGCGAGTGCCTCGGGGCGGAGCGGCGCGGTGGCATTGTAGTCGAGGTAGGACTCGCCTGCCTCGATTGGTCCGCCCATTGTGGCTACCCCTTCCCGGTCGTTATGCACATCAATCTACTCCTGGTGGAAGCCTCTCCCCACTGTCGGGGTTCCACCAGGAGCATATGGGGATACTAGCCGGAGAGCGAGCCCCTACGGGCGGGTCGGCGCATCAAGATGCCCGGCCCCCGACCCCGCGGGCCGGAGTCCGCCCGTATGGGTCGCCTTGGACGGTCCCGAAGCGAGCCTGGTGGGTCGAAAGCCACTCTCTGCCAGGTTTATTCGCTTGAGCTACCCTGGCTGTCGGTGAGCGTCACTAGGATCACATGTGCGCTGAGGCGTGGCGGATCGGAACATAGGGATGGTGTGTCCGGCGCGCCCGACTACGAGGTGGGAGACCGATGACGGCGATCGCGTCGAATGGTGTGTGCGTGCACTGCCGTTCGCGGAGGGGATGGGAGGGGCAGTGACGACATGGTCACCGGGTATCTCCTTCAAGGAACTCATCGCGGCAGCGCCGATGCCCTATATCCGGGAGCGCCTCGGGGATCGGCTGTGTGCCCTTCTCGATCTGCTCAACGGCGGTGCGGCCGACAGTGATCGACTCCGCGCGGTCGCCTCGGTCAATATCGACGTTGAGCGGTTGGTGGCCGACGACGTCGAGCGCAGCACGCTGCTCGCGATGTTTCCCGAGCCGAAACAGGTCGAACTGGTGCAGAGGCTCGGTGCGCTCGTCGACGGTCGGCAACCGCTGGATTGCCTGCGTGACCTCGACTGGACAGCGGAACAGCGGCGCGAGCTCCTCGAGTTCCTGGGATTGACGGTCGACCGTGCGCCCTCCCTTCCTCCGGCGTACAGCGTGCAAACCGATCCGGACTATGCCCTGTTCCCGCATCAGCGGCGCGCCGCGGCTCGGGTGAAGGAGCTTCTCTACGACAGCCCAAGGCGGGTCGTATTACACCTGCCGACCGGCGTCGGCAAGACCAGAACGGGCATGAGCCTGATCTGTGACCATCTGCGGCAAAACGAACCGACCGTGGTGGTGTGGCTGGCCCACGGGCGTGAACTCCTGGAGCAGGCTGCCGCCGAGTTCGACAGGGCCTGGGCGAATCTCGGCGATCGACCACTGTCCGCAGTCCGACTGTGGGGCAACACCCCGGCCGCCCTGGACGACCTCACCGACGGCCTGGTTGTCCTGGGCCTGGAAAAGGCCGCGTCCGCCGCGAAGACCGACCCACAATTCCTGACCACCCTGGCGGCCCGCAGCACGCTGACGGTGTTCGATGAGGCGCATCAGATCATCGCGCCGACCTACCAAGCCGTCGTCGATGACCTGACGATCCGCTATGACGCCGGGCTTCTCGGATTGACTGCCACTCCCGGGCGGACATGGGCCGATATATCCAAAGACGAAGAACTCTCCGAGTACTTTTCCCGGCAGAAAGTCATGCTAGAGATCGAGGGCTATACCAACCCGGTCACGGCTCTCATCGAACAGGGCTACCTAGCGAAACCAGAGATGCGTACCGTGGCCGCCGAGGCAGGGATGCACCTGTCCGTCCGCGAGCAGCAACTCCTGGCGAAGTCATTCGACATCTCGCATGCGATGCTGGCCGAGCTCGCCCAGGATGAGCAGTGGAACCTCAAGATTATCGAGACGATCACCGACCTGCTTCAGCAGCACAATCGGATTCTGGTATTCGCGGCATCGGTGGAGCATTGCCGCCTGATTGCAGCCGTGCTGTCTGCTGCCGGGGTCGATGCAGAATTCGTCACGGGTGAATCCTCCCCGCGGCACCGGGGTCAGGTCATTTCTCGTTTCAAAGGGGCCGGTCGGCGCCCCATGGTCCTGTGCAACTTCGGTGTCCTGACCACCGGATTCGACGCGCCGGCAGCGAGCGCGGCCGTGATAGCCCGGCCCACCAAATCCCTGGTTCTCTACAGCCAGATGGTCGGCCGGGTGATCCGTGGACCGAAGGCCGGCGGCACCGCCACCTGCGAAATCGTTACCGTCGTCAACCCGGAACTGCCCGGATTCGGCGACGTGGCAGAAGCATTCACCAACTGGGAAGACGTATGGGAGACAGCGTGACCAGCGAAGACGGCAACTATCGGATCGTCAGCCCCACGCTGACCGTCAAAGCCATGCGAGACAGCGGCTACAAGAACACCGCCTATGCCCTCGCGGAACTAATCGACAACAGCATCGATGCGCAGGCTGAACTCGTGGAGGTCTTCGCCTGCGAAGCGCCCGTGAAGGCCGGATCGCGCACCAGCTACCGCGTCGAGAAGATCGCGGTCCTCGACAACGGCGAGGGCATGGATCCCCCAACGCTGCGTCGTGCGCTCAAGTACGGTGACGGGCGCGGCGCCGATCCCACGCGCATTGGCCGCTTCGGCATGGGCTTGCCCAACTCGAGTATGTCACAGTGCACGCGACTCGATGTGTGGTCCTGGACCAATGGGTCAGCCAATGCCATGCACACCTACCTCAGCCTCGAACAGATAGAAAAAGGCCAGGCTGACGATGTCCCTGAGCCCACACACCAGCCGCTGCCGGCCTATTGGCAAGACCTGAGCGAAGGACTCGGCCCCACGGGCACCCTTGTCGTCTGGTCTGAACTGGACAGGGTCAACTGGTACGGCGCCGCAGCTACCCTGCGGAACACCGCGGACCTGATCGGCCGGATATACCGGCACTACATTAATGACGGCCGTGTCGAAATCCGGCTGGCACCGGTCCGCGACGGGGAGGTTGTCGACAGCGCTCTCAAGCGGGTAGAACCCAATGACCCGCTCTACCTGATGGCTTCCCAATCTGTCCCAGAGCCGTTTTCGGGCAAACCGATGTTCATGCCGCACTTCATGGGCAACGAAGCCGAGCCAGGTGTGGAAAACATCCCGGTAACCCACAACGGCAAGAAGTACACCATCACGGTTCGAGCATCGATTGCCCGGCCCGAGGCTCGTCGCGGCGACGTGGACGGGCACCCATGGCCCGCCGGAATGAGTCCTACTGCCGACGCTGGCCGGCTGCCGTGGGGTAAGCACGCCGGCCGCAATATCGGTATCTCGCTGGTCCGTCAGGGACGAGAGCTCGAGCTCGACACGTCATGGGCGATCGGATACGACCCCACGGAGCGGTGGTGGGGCATCGAGGTCGAGTTCCCACAGGAGCTCGACTCGGTCTTCGGGGTGACGAACAACAAGCAGAGCGCCACGGTGTTCTCGTCGCTGGCGCACTTCGATTGGCGAGCCCACGCTGAAGCGGGCGAAAGCATGAAAGAGTTCAAGCAGCGACTCGAAGAGCTCGGAGACCCCAGGCTTCCGCTGATCGACCTGGTTGAACACCTGGAGAACAAGCTGCTCAAGAGCATGCGCAGCAAGCTGAAGCAGCAAACGGTCGGTAACCGCAAGGGTAACAAGCGCTACAGCGACGACGTCGCATCCAGGGCAACCGACACCGTCAAACGCCGTGGAGCGGAGGGCTACACCGGCAAGACCGATGACCTGGACAAAGACGCTACCGAAGAGAGCAAGCGGCACGAACAGGTCGAGTCCCTCACCAAGTCGCACCATGTCGACGAAGACACCGCCAAGTCCATGGTCGAGGAGGCCCTCGAACAGGACTGGCGGGTCCGATGGATCTCCGGTTTCCAGGACACCTCCGCGTTCTTCAGCATCGACCTGATGGCCGGGATGCTCCAGGTGATCTTCAACAAAAGGCACCCGGTCCACAACCAGCTGATGGCGGTCCTCGAGGAAGTACCCCAGGATGCCGACGCGGACGATCTGCGTGACCGGCTCAAACAAGCAGCCGAAACCTTCAAGCTCCTGCTCTTCTCTTGGGCCCGCATGGAGGACGAAACCTACCCGGACAAAGACCGCGAACGGATCGCCGACGCCCGACGAGAGTGGGGCCGATATGCCCGCGACTTCGTAGACGGAGGGACCGACTAGTGACCGACTCCGCCCATATCTGGCGGCAGGTCTCAGAACTCGTGGCAGGAGCCCACGAGCAGGTCACTCTGGTGGCACCGTTCATCAAAAAAGAGGTCCTGGCCGCCACGCTCGCCATCGTCCCCGGCGCCGTCGAGAACATCACATGTGTGACCCGCTGGATCCCCGAAGAGATCGCGGCCGGAGTCTCCGACCCCGAGATCATCGAACTCGCGGCCGAGGACGAACGCCTACATATCGCGTTGTGCCCGCGTCTACACGCGAAGCTCTATCTCGCCGATAATCTGTGCTTACTCGGGTCGGCGAACCTGACCGGCAAGGCGACAGGGCTGGCGCCATATTCCAATATTGAGATCCTGGTCGAGATCCCCGCAGACCACGCCGAGGTCAGCCGGGCGCTCACCGACATCCAGATGCAAGCGATCCAAGCATCACCGCACATGGCGGAACTGGCTCGAAAGCAAGCTGATCTACTGAAAGCCGAGCCAGAACACTCCCCACGACAGGAGTGGTACCCGGTAACACGGCGCCCGGAAGCCGTCTACGGATACTACTGCGGGCGGGCACAATACAGCCGATCGGTCGAAGCGGCCATTCTCCGAGACCTGGCGTTCCTCGGGGTCCCGCCCGGGCTACCCGAACCCGAGTTTTCCGCCTGGATCGAGGCTCGGCTGCACGCCATTCCCCTCCTGAAGCCTCTGGCAAATGGAGGGACCCTCACCAACGTGGAGCTGCAAACCGCACTCCAGCAAAGCACCGGCATGACCGACGAACTCGCCAGGAGGGCAACCGAGACGATCGCTGCATGGTTGCGACAGTTCGGTCGCTTCTACACAGATGTCGGAACATGGGAGATCCGGCCAGGACAAGAACTGACCTGAAGTACGTTCGCCGGGACTGCGTATGGGGCGGACAGGCGGATGATGGGTCCTCGGCCGCAGAGCTTCGGCTCCGGACTGGTCAGCCGGGGCCATCGTAGTCCCGGGGGAATTCGGGGACTTCCACGGCGAAGCGGTTGCCCATGCCGGAAGTCAGACGGGTCCCTTCCCACACAGTCGTCATCCGGTACCGCGCCTCACCGTCTTCTCGCCGGTCGCGCATCCAGACCTGCACAATCCGCTTCCGCGCACGCGAGATATGGGACTGTCTGATGTACTGGACCAAGTCGTGGAAGTCGTCAAAATTCGGTCCGAACGCGTGCCACTGTGTATTGAACTCATTGCGCACCAGCAGCCGCAGAGGCAGGTGCGCAAGGCGAAACTGCTCCGACATGCAATCTCCTCGGCTGAAAGTCAGGGCTAGATGCCCAAATGGGTTCGACGGGGTGCCACGGGCTCGGCTGTGCTCCTGACCGATGCGTCCCGAGACAATCGCGGTCACGGCAGATCTGGGAGCACAACCGGCGGGATCTCCACACCGTCCGCGACGAGGACTTGGCGGATGTGCTGGGCCAAGGAGCGGACACGGTCGGTAGGCAGGCCGCAATCGAGCGCGGTGCGCAGCAGCGCTGCCAGGCTGTCGTAGGGGTCGGCAGTGAGGGCGGCCTCGACAGCCATGCCTGCCAGGGCCCCTTCTCCTCGGTGGTAGGTCAGAAATGCCAGTACCGACGCGGCGCGGGCGCGATCCTGCCCGCTCTGTGTGCGGGTCAAGGTGAGCGCTACCTGCTCGGCGGCGTCGGCGTGAGCAGTGCCTGCCAGGGCGAGTGCGGCGTCTCGGGCCGGGTTGTCGCGCCAGGCGACGGCGACATCGGCGAGCGCCTGCGGGGCGGCGTCCGCGCCGGCATCCACCGCGGCCACGGTGCACAACACCGTCTGGATCCACAGGTATTCGCGCGTGCCCGCGTCACCGGGATGGAGGCGGGTCTCGGCGTCGGGGAGATGTTCGGAGATTTCCTGGGCCAGTTCGGGTAGCGGGGTGAACAGGTCTTCGAGTGCAGTGCGGTCGGGTGCGACCGAGCCGCCTCGGTAGGCGCGGTAGGCCGCGATAACGGTAGTAGTCGGGTCAGGAAGTACCCCGGTCCGGTGCGGTGGGCGCAGACTGTGCCAGCGCTGCTCGGTGGCGATGCGCTGGACCGTCCAGGCGCCTTTGACTTCGACACCGGACTCGGCGAGCCGATCGTTCACAGCGATCAGGACGGCGTCGTCGGGATGGAGAGGGGGCCGCCGGTCGTCGATGACGAAAACCAGCACCGCGTCGGCGCCGTTGGCTATGGCCGCTGACGCTACGGCGCCGGCCATGTCATGTGGGTCGTGCAGATCGCAGCGGACGACCGCCTTGATAGCACCAGCGCGCCGGCTGGGTTCCAGGCTGAGTAGGGCGACGACCAGGGATCGATGGGGGACGAATCCGAGGATCGCTGGCACCGAGGCTATGAGCTGGCCGGGATTGTCGATCCGCACGGGGTGATCCGGTGCGGTGGCGGCGGATCTGTTCTTGTCGACCATGGGTTCCTCTCGCGGAACGGGCAGGTGGGAAGGACCAGGGGCATCTGGGCGCAACGCAGGCTGGGATAGGAGCCTGTGATGCAAATCCGGGACGCGGCGCGAAGACGCCAGCAGTTGTAGAACGCTTGGAACGGTCCCGTGATTGGCTACGGCAGCGCCGTGCATGGGAGCAAACCGGATCGCCGAACTCGAGACTGCGGCCACAGAAACAGGTAGTGGTGCGTAGCTGGACCGTCGTACACCCGCTATGGGGAGCCGCAGGATCGCCGGTGTTCTGGAAACCCTTCGCATACCATTTCGGGCGGCACAGCCGTCCGAGACCGGCGGATCGACGGGCACGGGAGGGTCCGGCCAATTCGGTGGCTTGTACACTCGAAATACGATTTGCAACAGTCGATTTAGTTGACTCAGGTACCGGTTGGCCAATCTGCTACGGCCGGTGGATACGGTTGACGTTCAGCAGAGTGCGGAGGGTTCTGGTCGTCGGTGACCAGAAGTGGTGCCGACAAAGTGAGTTGCGTCTGGTGATCACCGAAACCGGGGACACAGACTCGCACGTCGATCTGAGCGACCAACGCACCGGGAGTCGCGGGCTCGGCCAGCCACGGGTGGTGCCGGTCTTCGTCGACTGAGGGAAGACATTCCTGGATCCATTGCACCAAGTGCGCGGCATGGGAAATCGTGGACACGGCAGTCTCTCTGGGGTTCGGTGAGCGCCGCGGCAGAAACATCACGGCGGTCACGAGGCATGATCAGGAGATGGCCGCCGGGTTCTCGTGCCCTCGGGAGACGGGTCGGCCGTGCAGCGGCGCGAGTGGCCCGTGCTCCCTGAGTAGTCGGCGGCAACGCCCCGCCAGTAACCCGGGCAGCAGAGTTGTGCAGTCCAGGTAAGTCCGAGATCCGGCGCCGCATCGCTCCTGGCGGAGGCGGGTGTATGCCTCCGATCGAGCCGGGTCGAAGAGTGCGGAACGCTGGAATGCGGGATGACAGCGTCGGCCGTAATGCGTGTTTGTTTCGGATAAGATTGGAAGCGGGACAGATCAGTTGGCACGGGTAACCGCGTTCAAGGAGTCGCGCATGCCCGCAGACCGTTCCCGATCATCGAAAGCCAGACGTTCTCCTGAAGCCCTCGACCGCATTCAACGGTCCCAGGAGAGAGTTAAAGCTCGCCGCGACGCCGCGCGGCTGCAGGAACAGATCATCCTCGAGGCGGTGAAACGCCATATCGACGCCTGGCAATCGATCGGAGCCCGGGAAAGCCAGCGCGACAGCGATATCGAGCAGCTCCGCGGCCGCATCGCCGAGGTCGAGGCCGACGCCGCAGCCGAAATCGACCGCCACCGCGTCACCCAGGCCGGTGGCGCGGCAACCTTGCGTGAACAGGGACAAACCGACGATGACATTGCCGAACTGCTGGAGATCACTCCGAAAGAAGCACGACGGCTTCTCGGACTGGCCCGCACCGCAACCGAACGTAGCGGGGTGCAAACGGCCCCGCCCAGACCGCAAAGCACAGGGCAGAGGCAGAAAGACCAGAACCTTGGTGCTCCGGTCCAAGAACCGGCGCGTGAGAGTCGTAGGGAACCGGATGTCATCGACGACCCCCGCCGCGGTGGGACGAACACCGCGGCGGGGGAGGGATGATGGTGATGTGGTTACCGATTCAGGTAGCCGCCGGCTTTCCAGACCATCCAACGGAACTGATCGGGAGTTACGGCTTGGCGGGCAGGGATGTCGGGTAGCGGCGAATACGGCCAGAAGGCCAAGTAGCAACGATGGCAATACCAGCCCGCGCACCACACCGCCATCGCGCGGGGACGACCCCGCATGATCCGGGCGTTGCGACGCCCGCGCTGAAACGAACTGCGTAGGGTCAACAGCCCTGGCAGCGATATCGTTCCGACGCACATAATCATGCCGAGCAGGAGCGACGACCGATCTGTGTTGGGCGGGGGAAACATCATTGCCGTGGTCAGGACCACCAGCACGATCGCTGGTAGGACCAGCAGCAACAGCCCCAAACCGGTGAGCCGTCTTGTCGGCTCCAGCGCCGGCGCACAGGTCAGGCTTCGAGCCAGGGTGGTGCTCTGGCTGCGTTCGATCGTGGTTGTACCGACCACAGGTACGAGCCCGGTGGAAGCGATGCCGACGCCGCTGTACGTACCGGTGTCGTAGCTGGTGGAGGACCCGTCGGCGCAGATCGCGGGTACGCTCTGCACGCCGTCGAGTCGGTGGCAGTGGGGACAGGTGATATCGACGTCCATCCGGGCATTCCCTCCCACGCCGCGGCGTGGGAGAACGCGACAGCGCTGCTGGTGACCGATCCAAGGGTGAAACCTTGAGATCAATCCAACACCGCCCTCCGGTGGGTTGTCGAGTGTGATTGTGGGGGCATCGATCATGGGTCGGCCTCCGACCCGGAGGGAAATGGTTCGACAGATTCGTTGCCGCCCTCATCGCCGGAACACGCTGGCGGCTCCTCGGCGTGTATGGCGCGGGCGTCGCTGAGGATCCGACTCACCGTGGTGCGGCTGGGGGCGACCCGCTGTGCGATCTGGGACGGGTTCAAGCCGTCGCGGTAGTGGAGAGTCAGGATCTGTGCCACCTGATCGGGATCGCGGCGTCCCGCCGGATCGCGTGCGCACACTTGCTGGGCTATCAAAGACAGATTTTCCGGATTCCGTTCACCGTCTCCGGGCACTGTGCACACAGTGTCGAGCACGGATTCAGGTGTGCGCACGGTGAGTTGCAGGGGTGTACGCACAGTGGCAAGCATGGAGTCGGGTGTGCACACGGAGTGATCCAGGGGTGATGTTAGAGGTGTGCGCACGGCAACACGCTCCTCCGCACGGCCGGTGCGTTTGCCCTTGGGTCCACGATTCTCGAGCGCGGCGGCGTCGTTTACAGTGCGCACGGGAGAAAGCGGTGCATCGGTTGCTTCGTCGTCAGAGGTGGCGGAGCGCGCCAGAGACAGCAGTGCGACGGTTGCCTGGCCCATGGAACCTTCTATTATTACTGGCCAGAGCCAGGCTTCACCGGGCGGTATCCCGGCGATGATCGCCAGCGAGCGTAGTGCGGTGAACGACAACCAGAACGCGCCCGCCGCTATGAGCACCGTCATGGCTGTGGCCAGCAGGTAGGTGCCGCGCGCGTAGGCGTGCGCACGGGAGAGCACCGAAACCCCATGCACGGCCGCGAGTAATGCCAGTGGAGGGATGACCGCCACGACGGCAGCAACGGCAGGGAGCGGGGTGTCGTGCAGTACGGCCTGGGTGGCGTTACCGGTGATACTTACCGCGGCGGCGGTGATCAGAACTGCCCAGAAGAAGGTGCGCGCACGCGGGGCTCGTGCGGACGCCGCTGGTGCGGCGCCGCGAACGGGCGTCGTGCGGTCGACATCGAGATCGACCATGGTGGGGAGACTCCTTCCGGGCAGGGCAGGATGAACGGACGGGATGCGCGTATGGACGTGACATACGGCAAGACAACTTGTTGCCGACATCGGGCAGGCAGAGGGGAGTTGCGCTTCGGGTTCGCCCGCCGCCGCCCGGGACGCAAAGCCTTCCATGGCGGCTTGTCTGGAATCAGGAATTATCAATACCGGTTGACGAACAGTTAGGACTTGTGCGGCGGCCCGGAAGGCGTGGCCATGCGCAGGGTTTGCGCCACCGCGATCGAGGGGTTGGTATCGCGGCCCTGTTCGAGCCGAGCCAGGTCCCGGACGATCGGTTTCCCTCACCGGATCCGGGAGTCTTCCGGTGAGCTCGCGGTCGAGGTTGTTGACTTCGATCTCGAGGTAATGGACTGCAGATCGCAGACCCGGAATCGGCGGCGCTCAGGTGCACCGTGATCCCGCCGTTCTCGAGCCCGCATCGGGGTGATCTCGTGGCATTCGATCTCGATAGCGGGGCCTGAGCCCTCCCGTGCACCAGTCATGCCAGCACTCCATCGCAGCAGTTAGTGCCCTCGATCAGGCGGATAACGGATCCCTCCACCGGTCGTGCCACTCCTGGTCATTGCTGGGTCAGCCGATGCTGGATTGCCGCACGCCGTGCCGACCAGGAGAGTGTCGTCGACCCGAACCTCGACAGCATGACCCTCGACATCCAAATCGGGGAAACTCGGCGCCCGCTGCGCTCGAGATCGCGGGATGGTCTATTGGCAAGGTCCGGTCACGCTCACCATCGACAACAATGACGCCCTCGAAACCCATTTGGAGTCCTACCTGCCTCGGGACCCGGCCGCGGGCATCGAGGCGGTTGCCTCGTCCGAATCCAAGTGAACCGAGACACGGAACGGCCCGTCGTCGATATTGGGAGTAGGTCTGTAGCCCGGCGATCTGGAGGCAAGGGCGGGTCTTTCCGCTACGGCGGCACGCGAACATCACGAGGCGATCACCGTAGACTCCGGTACGCTCGAACTTATGCAGATTGGGTATCTCACAGCAGGGACGGGCGCCGCTGGTCATCGTCTCGCTGCCCGCGATGCCAACGCTGCCCGAAAGGCCGGTGCTACTACCCCGTCGGGCGTCTGTGAGTCAACCCGTCGTCATGGGTTTCCATGCCAAAGGCCGACGGTTATTCGCTCTCTGCATGGTGGACGGGTGGAGAACGTCGGCGCGGGCCTCACGACACTTTTTACGACAACGTCCCCACCGGCCACGCCAACTACAACAGCGAAAACATGCCGTTTTACCAGGAAAACCCCCTGATCAGGGGGCTGTCCCACGCCTGGCAGTGTGGGGGTCAGGGGTTCGAGTCCCCTTAGCTCCACCTAAAACCCCAGGTCAGGCCCGGTCAAGTGCCGGGCCTGACCTGTTTCATTTGGACCAACCCCGCGTTTACCCCCCGTTTTGGTCCTGGATCCTGTTTGCCGAAATCGATGCGGTTGCGTGTGCATGGTGTCCCCCGGGACCGAACCGGCGGATTCTATAAGCAACTGTCTCGACCGACCGCCCCGGTTGCAGCATGGCTGAGATGGAGCTGCCGCCGTCGTCGAGAGACGGTGGTCGTGCCGCGGTTGATCGCGTCCTGTGCCGTATCGCGATTCGGGTCTATGGGCGCCTGCGTCGGCGGAAGAGGTGCCGGCGTGCGGCACGGTCCGGGGCGCCGATACCGCCGGCCGAGCCGACTTTCTCGCAGAGCGGCACGGCCGAGGGGCCGACCAGGGGAAGTCAACCCACACCGCCCGGCGGGTGTCGCCCCCAGCGGCGGCGATGGGACCGACGCTTCCCGTGACTCGCTCGTCCAAGAGGTGCGCTGACGCATCGAGGATGTTCACCCCTCCTGCAGCGGATGTCGGCGCGCTGTTTGCGGGTCATCGATGCCCGGATGTCCCGGATGTTCCGCCCCGGCCGCCGTATCGAACATGAGGACATTGTCGGCGAGGCCGGGTCGCTGCCTCGTGCACCCTTCGTGTCCGGCAGTGCGGTAGGCCTCGCACTGGACCTGACGTGAACGTATGTTTACTATAGTGAACATGCGTTCACATGTGGATGATCGTACAGCGAGGGCCAGGATCAGAGACGAGGCTTTGCGGCTATTCGCCGAGCGTGGACCCGACGCCGTGACGGTTCGCGCCGTGGCGGCGGCTGCGGGGGTTTCCCCGGCGCTGGTGATTCGGCATTACGGTGCGAAGGCCGGGCTGCGCGAGGCGGTGGACGAGTATGTCGCCGCGGTTTTCGAATCGTTGCTAGAGCGGACGGTGTTGGCCGACGCGTCCGGTCCGTGGGCGCCCGGCGCGGATTCGGGCCTGGCGGCGCAGGTGATCGCGCAGCTGCCCGCCGACTCTCCGGTTCCTGCATATCTCGGGCGCATGCTGCTGGCAGGGGAGCCCGCCGGGTCTGCTCTGTTCCGGCGTTTGTACGCGGTCGGTCGAGAAGTGCTGGCCGGGATGGTCGAGCGAGGCCTCGCCGATGCCGGTACCGATCCGGATATCCGTGCCGCGTTTCTGCTCGTGAACGACCTCGCGGTTTTGACCTTGCGTCCTCACCTCGGCGCCGTTCTCGGGATCGATCTCGGGTCCGAAGACGGTATGCGGCGGTGGGGTGCCGAAGTGTTGTCTATCTACCGCTCAGGTTTGAGAGGAGGCGTCATCGAACGAGGCAAGTGACCGGCCCCAGGCAACCGCAGCTAATCACGATCGAGGTGCTCATGAATGATTCTTCCGCTCTTCCCGCTCCGGCCGCCGGTGCTCTCGTCGGCATCGCGTCTCGGGCGCTACACTCCCGCCGCTTGATGCGAGCTCCTGTGTGGCTGTATCGGGCACGGCTCGGTTTCCTGCTCGGGACACGAATGCTGATGCTCGAACATATCGGGCGAAAGACCGGTGCTCGCCGCTATGTGGTCTTGGAGGTCGTCGATCGCCCTGATCCGGATTCGTACGTGGTGGTCTCGGGTTTCGGTACCCGGGCCCAGTGGTTCCGTAACGTGCGAGCCGATCCGCGGGTCCGGGTCTGGCTCGGCGGTCGCGGGCCCGCCGAGGCGCGCGCGAGCGTGCTCGGCCCGGACGAGGTCGCTGCCTCGTTACACGCCTACGCGGCTGGGCACCCCCGTGCGTGGGCAGCCCTGAAACCGGCCATAGAGAACACGCTCGGTACGCAGATCGACGAACGCGGCACCGGCCTTCCGATGGTCCGGCTCCGCCTCGCGCGGGAGTAGGTCCTATCCGGACTCGGAACTCCACGGGCGCGGTATCGAGTTTTCTCGGGTACGTATGGACCTCGGTTACCCGAAGTCCACACGGTAGGAGGGCCATTCTTGACTCTCCGGCCCGGCTACCGTCCGGATATGAGCAACATAGTCGAGGTGGTGGGTTTCGCCCTCGCGGAGGATCACGGTGTCCCGGCGAGAGGCGGCGGCCGGGTCGACTCGCGTCGAATCTGCGCTCTCGGTCCGGGGCGCGCCCACCGTTGCATAGATCCGGTGTATGCCGGGAAGGAGCTGAATCCACATTCGAGTCCAGCTCGCCTGGACGGCGGTACCGTCGATGGCGATACCGGGAGCCGGTACCCGCGCTTGCTCACCCGGTATTTCGACCTCGCCGGTGCTGTTCGCTCGCCACCGGCTCATCGGGTTCGGTGGACGTTTCGGTCTTCCCGTCGTCGGTTTCGACTCCTCGGGCGCGTGGGCTTCCAGCTCGTAACGCAGGTGCAATGACAACGCCGACCATCCGGGCGCGGGGCACGGAGGCTCGGGTGTGTCGACGTTGCAGGTCTCGGGTCGAATGCTGTCGGTCAGGAGAGGGGTCGACAGCAGTACCGGTGAGGGGCGGCGGGCGTCGATGACAGCGCGGGCGACGAATATCAGTCCACCGCAGACACCGGCCCCCGCGGCGCCGAACGTGAGCAGGACGCTTATCGGCAATCGATCTATGGCCGCCGGGCCGAGTAGCCCGGCCATGATGCCCAGGAGGGTCGTCACGGCTATTGCGATAACCACGGCCCACACCGTTATGGCGACTCTGCGTTCGGTGGGCGGGGAACTGTCGATGGCGATGACGAGCGCAACGATACCGCTGATCGCCGCTGTGCCCGCGCTGATAGTCGTCATCACGGTCGCGCAGGTCATGTACGGATCTCTGCCGGGGTCGTAACCGCGGCATGCGAATTCATCGGCCATCGGGCCGAAGCCCTTTTCAGGGCCGGTTCGCCGCCGGGCTCTTCGAAGCGCGAACGGTCGAGGTGGTGTCGATTCGCCCTGGGTGGAACCGAGTTCTGAAAGGTATTGCCACCCTGCAAGAGCGCTCCCGTGGTCGAATAGACCCGACCCGTTTCGGGCCGGGCTGCCGACCAGACTTCCCGGCGCACCATCGGTAAAGATGCCGGAAAAGGCGCTCCACTGCAACTCCGGCTACCCGTCGAACCTGCTGTTGCTGCGGAATTGTTCGCCTATTCCCGTGAGGGAGAACAATTTACGAACTGATGGACCATCATCTATCGTACCGTCATCTAACGGCATATTTTTGGGGTGTTTGTCGCATTCGCTACCGGCAGTCGCCGGGTGTCTGCGGTACCGCTACGACGGGAGTAGGTGAGTATGTCACCAGAGGTAATCGGTTTCGCCTTGCTGATGCTGGGCGTGCTGATGTTGATCGCGAAGATCATTCGAGTGAAGTGGAAGCTTGCGCAGAAACTGTTCATACCCAGTTCGATCATCGGCGGTGCGCTCGCGCTGTTGATCGGGCCGGATGTGTTCGGGCGCATCGCATCCCTGTTCGGCAACGACAGTTTCACCGACTCTGGTCTGCTGACACCGGAGATCATCGAAGTATGGAAAACCCTGCCGGGACTGTTGATCTCCCTGGTGTTCGCGGGCCTGTTGATGGGGCACAAGCTGCCGTCGCCGCGGCAGGCGTTCCGGGTGGCCGGTCCGCAGATCACCTTCGGTATGACGGTGGCCAGCGGTCAGTACGTGTTCGGTCTATTACTGGCGATCCTGGTGCTCGGTCCGGTGTTCGGGTTGCCGGCGATGGCGGGCACGTTGATCGAGATCGGGTTCGAAGGCGGGCACGGCACCGCCGCGGGTATGGCGGGCACGTTCGAGGAATTCGGCTTCCCCGAAGGCCAGGACCTGGCACTGGGTCTGGCCACGGTGGGTGTGCTGTCCGGCATCATCTGCGGGATCGCGCTGATCAACTGGGGTGTGCGCACCGGTAAGACCACCGAACTGCGTTCGGATGCCCAGCCTTCGGTGGCCGAGCGCGCGGGTCTGGTGGAAAAGGAGCGGCGTCGTTCCGCGGGCACCTTGACAGTGAACCCGTCCTCGATCGAACCGCTGACACTGCACTTCGGGCTGCTCGCGGTGGCGGTGCTGATCGGGTGGCTGCTGCTGGAAGGAATCCAGTGGGTGGAGTCCAAGCTCTGGGCCGACAGCTTCGAACTGTTCGCGCATGTGCCGTTGTTCCCGATTGCCATGATCGGCGGGATCATCGTGCAGGGGCTGATCCAAGCGTTCGATCGTGAGGAGATCGTCGATGTGCAGATGATCGAACGTTTGCAGGGCTTCAGCCTCGACGTGCTGGTTATCGCCGCCCTGGGTACCTTGTCGTTGACGGCGATCGCGGCCAATATGGGTCCGTTCATCCTGCTGTCGATCACCGGTCTGGTCTGGACGGCCGGTGCGTTCATTTTCCTGGCGCGCCGAATGCTGCCGGATTTCTGGTTCGAGCGCGGTATCGCCGATGTCGGTCAGGCCATGGGTGTGACCTCGACCGGTTTGATTCTGCTGCGGGTGGTTGACCCCGATCTGAAAACCCCGGCGTATCAGGCGTTCGGGTACAAGCAGTTGATCATGGAACCGTTCTTCGGTGGTGGTCTCGTCACTGCCGGGGCGATTCCGATCATCGCCAACTTCGGTGTTGGCTGGTTGCTCGCGGGCATGCTCGCGCTGTTCGTCGGCGCGCTCGCCGTCGGGCTGTTGTACTTCGGCCGGCGTCCCGTCGCCGCTGCTGCGGAGGAACCGGCACCAGCCGCCTCGTGACGAGCGGGAAGCGAGTTCACCCTTGGTGCGGCACCTGCGCCGGGGGTGAACTCGCTTCTGGGCTGTACCAAAGGCCGGATGTGGGTTCGATCGAAGTTCGTGATGCCGATCGTTGTGCACGCGTAATCGGATGTCATGCCGGTTTGCTCGGTGGCCGACAATAGGATCATCGTCGATCACCTCCCCGCGCAGCATCCCCGAGCGGTCTGCCGTGAACCTGCCGAACCGCTGTCGCCGACGATCGGACCGGTAGGTCCGGCGGTTGCGGCTCGACGGCGGGCGGACTGGGGGTCCTCCGATGTCGAATCCAGGTGCCCGCGTTGCGTCACGTGTTGCCGGATTGCCCAGAGGTGCTCGATCAGCCGCTGGACCGGGTGATACTGCCCGAGCGTCGTTGTTTGATCTTCTCTACTGGATAGCCCGCGAGCATGCTGACAGCCAGGCCGTAGACGGCGAGGCCGATGAGCACCGGAAGCGGGATCTGCCCCTCGGGGTCGAAGGCGACCCACAGTGCGTAGGCGCTGGGCGGCATATACAGGATCGCCGCAGTGGTTTCGTACCAGGCCACGAGTTGGTTCGCTTTTCTTCGGCGTACAGGGTCGGTGCGGATGTGGTCGGGGATGTCCTCGCCGTACCCTTTGGTCGTACTCGTCGCCAGGCCGCGGAAGCCCAAAGACGCCAGGTAGGTGCAGAAGAGAGCGCCGGCACCGAAAATCAGGCTCACGATGAAAGCCTTCATGGGTCTCCCAGGGTTCTCGCTCAACCGGTTGCTGTCGGCCGATCGCCGCTTCGATCGGAGGCGGGCCAGTTCGACCTCCGAACGAAGCGGGGCGTTCGGTTCCCGCGGGAGCCTGGCGACAGCCGATCCCGAAACTGGCGGACCACTGCCGCGCCGAGCACAGCCAGTGCCACCAGGACGACAGCTATCACGAACACATCCTTCGTGGTTCGCGCGACTTCCACACCCGCGACCGTCAGGGCGATGAAAGCGATCATGTTCGGAAGCGGCGTATGGCGTGCGGTCAACTCATTCCCCCTACGTTCGGCCGCGTTGGTATCGGTCCGAGGTCGCGCGGTGAGTATGTCGCGCTGCCGGCCGCTGTGTGCGTTCACGAATCAGTTGGTATCCAAGTCGCGCTCCCGGAAACGGTAAGCACCGGCGACCGCCGCAGCTGCCGTGGTCGCGGTGAGCACGATCAGCGCCGGCCAGCGGAGGTCTTGCATGGGGAGGCGGGCGATGTGCTGGAACGGGGACAGATCGTGGACCCACTGCGGCAGGTTCATGATCGGGCCGAAGAAGCCGAGAATCATGGCGAACCCGAATACTGCCCAGGTGGCGCCGATGGCTCGGGGTAGGACGCCGTAGAGCAGGGCGGCGATCGCGAGTACGAGAAATACCGCCGGGGTGAAGACGAGGTGGGATACGAAACCGTCGGCGATGTAGCCGGCGTCGCCGACCGATAGCGCCAGCGCGATTCCGAATGCCACACCGGTCGCTGCGAGCAAGGCGAGTGCCCCGACGGCTGCTACCCCGATATACCCGGCGAACCAGGCGATCCGGCCGGTCGCGGTGGCCAGTACCGGTTCGGTGCGGCCGGTAATTTCCTCGGTGCGAAGCGATTGCACGGCGAGGATGGCGAAGACGGTGACGAGCAACGCGTCGAAGAAGGCCATGGTGCCGAGGTAGCCGTCGAGCATCCGGGTCGCGTCGCCGCCCATGACGTCGACGACTTGGTCGGGCAGGTCGTCGAAGGAATCGACGATGGTGTTGCCGATCCCGCCGTAGAGCGCTCCGCTGGCGACCAGTGCGCAGGCCCAGCCGATGAGCCCGGCCCGTTGCAGGCGTGCCGCCAACGCCACCGGTGTGGCCAGCCAGGCCGGAGCCTCCCGGTGGCCGGGACGAGGTGGAACCAGCCCGGCGCCGAGGTCGCGGCGCGAAGAGAGCAGATAGGCCAGCGCGGTGACCGCCATCATCAGCGCAAATGACAGGAGCAGCGGCCACCAGCGGCTGTCGGCGTAAGCGCGGGTTTGTTGTGACCACGCAAGTGGAGACAGCCAGGACAGCGCGCTGCCGCCTTCGCGGACGGCGTCGCCGGCGGCGCGGATGACGTAGGCGATGCCCAGGGCGAGGCCTGCGAGTCCGGATGCGGCGCGGGAGTATTCGGTGATCTGGACGGTGACGGCGGTGATCGCGGCGAAGACGAGGCCCGCGGCGCCGACACCGGCGCCGAACAGCCACGCATCGGAGGTATCGAGTCCGGCCGCGGCGAACGAGCCGGCGATCAGCAGTGTCACTGTGAGATTGGCGATGACGGCGATGACGAGTGCGGCGGTGAGCTGGGCATGGCGTCCGACGGCGTTGGCGCGGACGAGTTCCGCGCGTCCGGTCTGTTCCTCGATGCGCGTGTGCCGGGAGATGAGCAGGATATTCATCAGCGCGGCGAGCAGCAGGTAGTACAGGCCGTAGACCGCGACAATCACCGATTCGATGGTGGGATCGGTCAGTCCGTAACCAGGGCCGGAGATCAGGGCACCGACGACTCCCTCACTGAACTGGCCGACCGCCCGCAGGTCTTCGGGAGTTGTGTAGACCTGCTGTAGTGCCGAGGCGTAGTAGAGGCTCATCAGTGCGATGCCCAGGACCCACGCGGGAAGTTTGATCCGGTCACGGCGCAGATCGAGCCGGACCAGTGTGCCGGTCCCGGCCAGGGCGTCGCGCCAGGTCGTATGTTCGGGATCGATCGGAGCTGCGGCCGACGGCGTGTCGGGATGTGTTGCGGTGGTCGTCATTTGCCTGCTCCGTTGCTCGCGGCGGCGAGTTCGTCGCCGTAATGACGCAGCATGAGCTCTTCGAGCGTGGGTGGGTGGCTGGTCAGCGCGCGGATTCCGGCCCGGCTGACCATGGCGATCGCGGAATCGAGTGCATCGGTGTCGACATCGAATCGAACACGGCCGTCCTCGCTGACGACACTGTGCACACCGGCGAGAGCGTCCAGATCGCCGACCGGCCGCTCGGTCACGGCCTCGACCGTGGTGCGGGTCAGATGCCGGAGTTCGGCGAGGGTGCCGTTCTGCACCACCTGTCCGGCGCGGATGATGCTCACCCGGTCGGCGAGTTTCTCCACCTGCGCCAGAATGTGGCTGGACAACAGCACGGTGCCGCCCCGGTTCTTCACCTCGGCGACCACGTCCTGGAACACGACTTCCATCAGCGGGTCGAGTCCGGCGGTGGGTTCGTCGAGCAGGAACAGGTCCGCGTCCGAAGCCAGTGCGGCGATCAGGGCGACCTTCTGCCGGTTGCCTTTGGAGTAGGTGCGGGCTTTCTTCGTCGGGTCCAGATCGAACCGTTCGATGAGCTCCTCGCGACGCTTCTTGTTGACTGCTCCCCGCAGCCTGGTGAATACGTCGATCGCTTCCCCGCCGGTGAGGTTCGGCCACAGCTCCACATCTCCGGGGACGTAGGCCAGCCGCCGGTGCAGGGCTACCGCATCGCGCCACGGATCTCCCCCCAGTAGCTCGACCGAACCGCTGTCGGGGCGCAGGAGACCCAGTAGGACCCGGATGGTCGTGGTCTTCCCGGCGCCGTTCGGTCCGAGGAATCCGTGGACCTCACCAGGGTGGACGTCGAGCTCCAGGCCGTCGAGCGCGGTGGTGCGACCAAAAGTCTTGCGCAATCCGGAGATTGCGACGGCAGTGTCCATACCTCTCAGCCTACATATCTTTCACAAATGTGTGAATAGTTTGAAGGATATGATGTAGCGGCAGGTGTGAACAGGGGTAGAAGGAGGTCGGTGTGGACGAGCGGGACCAGCAGGAGCAGGCGGTCCTGCGGTTCGTCGAGCAATTCGCGCTGTTGCTCGCGGATTCGGGTACACCGCGGATGGCGGCCCGGGTCTTCGCCTATGTCCTCGCCGACGACGCCGAGCGCTACACCGCCCAGGAACTTTCGACCGGTCTGCAGGTCAGTCCGGCCGCGATCTCGGGAGCTGTTCGCTACCTTGTGCAAGCCGGGTTACTCGGCCGCGAACGCGAGCCAGGTGCGCGTGCCGACACCTATCGGGTGTATGACGAGGATGTCTGGTACGCCATTACCGCCCAGCGTCAGGAGGCGCTCGACCGGGCGTTGCGTTTCCTCGGCGATGGTGTCGAACTGCTCGACGCCGCCCGCCCCGGTGGCCGCCGGGTTCGCGAGACCCTCGAGTACTACCGGTTCATGCGCGCCGAGCTTCCCGAAATGATGAGCCGCTGGCAGAAACATCGCCGCGAGATGTTTCCCGACGCCGACTGATTATGGCGATCCGGTTCGCCCGGCCCTGTCGGCTTCCGGCGGGCCCGGCCGGCGTCACAGGTGTCCGGTGAGGTGGTCGACCAGTTCCACAACCCCGGCCGGGTCGTCGTCGAGGGCCAGGTGCCCGCAGGTCGGCAGGATGCGCAGTTCGGTGCCGAGCAGATCGCGAACAGCGGGTTCGAGACGGGCGGGCGGCAAAAAGATATCGTGCGAGCCCGTGGCCACCACACAGGGCACCGACCGGCAGCTTTCGAGTAGTTCGGGAGGCAGCGGCGAGGGCGCCAGGGTGGTCCGGCAGTAGCGGGCGACCAGGGTCATCCACTCCACCAGATGCGGTGCTACAGACTGTTCCGGGCCCGTCATCAGGTGCAGGAGCCGGTGTGTGTGACCGGGTGAGGGCGCGGCGAGCCAGGCCAAGGTTGCCGCGAGCAGGCGTGGCGTCACCTTCAGGCGAACGAGTCCGGCCGGGGCTACGAGCACGCGGCCGGCGATCCGCACGGAAGGGCAGGCCAGGGCGATCGCCCCGCCCAGCGAATGTCCGAGCAGTACGGCCGTATCGGGCACGGTCTGTTCCAGCGCTTCGTCGAGCCACCGCCCGTACCAGGGGAGCCGGTCTTTGCGGGGTCGCTGGGGCGCGCTGAGTCCGGGCTGGCCCGGTGTATCCAAGGCGATCACCCGGTACCGAGTTGCCAGCTCCGCCAGAAATGGGAGCGAGGCCGCGGTGTTCATGTTCGTGCCCGGGATCACCACAACGGTGGGTGCCGACTCGTGGGTGGGGCCGAGAGTTACGACGTGGGTGGGTCCGGCCGATGTCGTGATGGTCCATCGCCGATGGGTGGTGTCCCAGTCCTGTAGCTGCTCGGTGCACCACCGGCCGATCACCTCACCGCTGGGGGTGTTGATGTAGGCCGATCCCATCCGCCGGCCTCCTTTTTCTGGCGTGTGGCGGTCCTCGAAAGGTGCCGGCATGGTCAGGACCCCTGCTGATAGATGTCGGGTATGCCGTCGTTGTCGTCGTCGCGGGCCTCTTCTTCTGAGATGCGGCGGTAGACGCGGTTACGTATGCGGAGCACGATGGCGGCCAGCCCGGCGGCTGTCAGGGTGCCGACGAGGACTCCGATGCGGACATGGTCTTCCCAGCGCGGTTGGTCCGCGAAGGCCAGTTCCCCGATCAGCAAGGAGACCGTGAACCCGATCCCGCCGAGCAATGCCACTCCGGTGACGTCGATCCAGCTCAGGTCGGAATCCAGCTCGGCACGCGTGAGTTTCGCCGTCAAGAAAGTCGTGAGCAGAATCCCGAAGGCCTTACCGGCCACCAAACCGACGACGATGCCGAGCGTGACCCGGTCGGTGAGCGAATCGACCATCCCGTCGAGCCCGCCGATGGTCACCCCGGCGGCGAAGAACGCGAACACAGGCACCGCGAAACCGGCGGTGAACGGGCGGATCCGGTGCTCGAACCACTCGGCCAACCCCGGGTCCTGCGCCGACGGATCACCGGCCCCGGATCGGGTGGTGAGGACGGGCACGGTGAAGCCGAGCAGGACCCCGGCGACAGTGGCGTGGACCCCGGACTCGTGCACCAGCCACCAGGTCGCCAACGCCAGCGGGACCAGCACCCACGGCGAGCGGACCCGGCGCTGAACCGCAAAGGCGAAGGCGGCGAGGGGAAGCACAGCCAGTCCCAGGTAGGGCAGATGCAGTTCGTCGGTGTAGAAGATCGCGATCACCGTCACCGCGAGCAGATCGTCGACCACCGCGAGGGTGAGCAAGAACGTCCGCAACGCGGTGGGCAGATGAGAACTGACGACCGCGAGGACGGCCAGCGCGAAGGCGATATCGGTGGCGGTCGGGATAGCCCAGCCCTTGACAGCGTCGCCGTTGCCGAGGTTGAACGCTAGGAATATCAGCGCCGGGCCGACCATCCCACCGATTGCCGCCACCACCGGCAGCGCCGCGCGGCGCGGGTCACGCAGGTCCCCGGCGACGAACTCGCGTTTGAGTTCGAGGCCGACGACGAAGAAGAACACCGCCAGCAGTCCATCGGCTGCCCACGTCTCGAGCGACAGGTTCAGATGCAGTCCGGTCGGCCCCAGCTGGAAATCGCGTAGCGCCTCGTAGGCACTCGACCACGGGGTGTTGGCCCAGATCAGCCCGATCGCCGCAGCGACGATCAGTAGCGCGCCTCCGGCGGTCTCGGTGCGCAGAACGGCGGTGATCCGCCGGGTCTCCGGCCAGGAACCCCGGGCAAATAGTGAGAGACGGGGTGGAGGTGAGCTCATCAGCGCGGGTCATCTTTCGTCGGCATCGACCCCGGCCCACATATGGACCGGATACGCCGACCAGGCTTCCCGGCTCTCCTGCTGTAAAGATGCCGTATAGACCATGGTGAACGCAAACCGCGATCCCGCTGCCGGCCAACTCGGCCGGTAGCGGGATCGCCAGGTTTCGCGTAGGAGGTGCGGTCTCAGGTCGGCGAGGGGTGATCGGCGCTGTATTGTTCGCGCCATCGCTCGATCAGGGGGACGAGTTCGTTGAGCATGAAGGTGTAGAAGTCCTGCATCTCGTGCAGGCGCCGCGCGGTGACCGTATCGGGGCCGGTGGCGTCGATACCTTCCTGCGCCGAATCGCGCATAGTGGCCAGCATCGTGTTCTGCTGCGACATCAGCGCCGCCCAGGCTCCGGCGCGGAAACGGTAGTGGTCGCGGCGGCTGCCCGGCGCGGGAACCCGTTCGATCAGCCCGACCGGCATCAGATGTTTGATCGCGGTCGATACCGCGCCGGAGCTGATCGACAGCTCCGCGCACAGGTCGGCGGCGGTCATCGTGTCCTGCTCGGTGTAGAGCAGGGCGGTCAGTACCCGCGCGGTCGACCGCTGCATCCCGCCGCCGGCCGACAGCGTGAGCGCCAGTTTTTCGGCGGCTTCCCGCAATCGCTCGTTGGTTCCCATGCCCACGAAGGTATCAGAGCTGCGAATATTCCGAATATTTACAAATCTCTGAAAGTTCTATACATTTTGTCTCATGATGAGAGCGCTCGAGCTGAACGAGCTCACGAAGACCTACGGCTCGTCCCGGGGGCTGGTCGAGCTGTCGCTGTCGGTCGAACACGGCGAGGTCTTCGGCTACCTGGGTCCCAACGGCGCCGGAAAATCCACGACTATCCGCCTGCTGCTGGACCTCATCCGCCCCACGTCCGGCACCGCCCGCATCCTCGGCCTGGACCCCCGCGCCGACGCAGTCGCCTTGCACGAGCGGATCGGCTATTTGGCCGGGGATTTCGTCGCGCCCGGGCGGCAGCAAGTGGGGGCGGCTCTGCGTTTTCTCGCCGCCTTGCGTGGGGGAGCGGGTGCCGACCGTATCGACGTCCTGTGTGAGCGGCTGGAATTGGATCAGGGCAAGCAGATCTCGGCGCTGTCGAAGGGCAACCGGCAGAAGGTCGGCCTGGTGCAGGCATTCATGCACGAGCCCGAGCTGCTCATCCTCGACGAACCCACCTCGGGCCTGGATCCTCTGGCTCAGCAGATCTTCTTGGACATGGTGACCGAGGCCGCTGCGGGCGGGCAGACGGTGTTCATGTCCAGTCACATCATGAGCGAGGTCGAAGCGGTCGCCGACCGCGTGGCCATCATCCGCGAGGGCCGCCTGGTCGCCCTCGACACCGTCGTCGGCTTGCGTGCCGACGCCGTCCGTGATGTCGAAGTCACCTTCACTGGGCCCGTCGACTCCTCCGCCTTCACTGGTCTGCCCGGGGTCGCCGATGTGCGGATCGAGGGGGGAACCCTGCGCTGCCAGGTGACCGGCAGCCCCGATGCCCTGCTGCGCGCCCTGGCCGGTCATCACGTCGCGGGCCTGCTGGTCACCGAACCCGCCCTCGAAGACCTGTTCCACAGCTACTACACCGGAGACGCCGATGCTGCCTGATATCTACACCCGAACCCTCGCCGACAACCGCCGTGCGCTGGCGGCCTGGTCCATCGGTACCGCCGCAGTCGGCTTGATGTATGCCGCGTTCTACCCGCAGGTCGGCGGTAGCGGCGGGATGGCCGAAACCGTCCAGAACTATCCGGAAGCGATGCGCGAAGCGCTGCGCATGCAGGACATCGGCTCAGCCGCCGGCTACTTGGGCTCGACGGTGTTCGGACTGCTGCTGCCGCTGCTGGTGATGGCCTTCGGGGTCACTTTCGGCGCTCGCGCTGTCGCCGGGGACGAGGAAACCGGCTACCTGGACCTGCTGCTGGCCCACCCGGTTGGCCGGACCCGGCTGGCCGTGGAGCGGTTCGCCGGGCTGGTCACCGGCGCGGCCGCCATCGCGATCTTTGTGTTCGCCGGCATGCTGGTGATCCGGTCCGGTGCAGATCTCGAATCCATCGGCATCGCCGAGTTCGCCGCGCAGTGCGTGCAGTTGGCGCTGCTCGGAATCACCTTCGGCGCGCTGGCCATCGGATTGGGTGCTGCGCTCGGAAAACGCGGACTGGTGCTGGGCATCTCCGTGGGAATCGGCGTACTCACCTATGTCGCCGGCAACCTCGCCGGGGTGATCGGCGCGGGCTGGCTGAAATACCTCTCGCCCTTCCACTACTACATCGGCGGCGAGCCCCTGCGCAACGGCATGCAGTGGGCCGATGCTGCGATCCTGCTCGCGGTGAGTGTCGCCCTGGTGGCCCTCGGATTCCTCCGGTTCAACCAGCGCGACCTGCACTCCTGAAGCCGATCGCCCAGAGCCCAGCGGCACCGTTCGGCGACCGCTGGGCTGGCTCATGTGCCGTGGTGATCTCAGGTGAGATTGGCGAAGCGTTTGACCTCTTCGATGCGGCCGGACACGATGAGCGCATCACCGGCGGCAACCACAGTGGTATCGAAATGCTGCCGCAGGCCACTGGCCGTAAGCCTTCGGCCGACACCGCCCGCGCACAACTGCAGCGCGCTACTACCGCTTGTGTGGTGGGTGGCGAACTGAAGCCCTGGTCGACGTCGATACACGCGCAAATCCGGATGTATCCTCTACTGTCGGTTTCCAGTGCGGCTTCAGCTAGCGACAGGATGGGAAGCTGCGGTGATTGCGGCCGTGCCACCGTCGACGCCGACTTCGGCTTGTGTCCTGGCTGCTTCCAATACCGGGTCGACAAAGGATCGACGGAATTAGCCATCTGAGGTAGGCGCGCAGTACGCCCCATCGGCGGGGGAGCCGCTTGCCGCGGTGGCAACTCAGCCGAAATCTATGGGCGTCCAACAAGGGCAGGTAGCGCCGAAGTCGAGCTTCCTACGGCTCACTACGGGCAGCGTATCGACGGACCCCCGCGGAAACGCTCCCGATAAGTAGGACCGAGCGTTTGGGCTGGCCGGCTGTGCAGGTTGCGTATCGTTTGGCGGCGCTACGTGGGTGCAGACTCGAGCAAGCCCCGCGGTTACCCCGCGCTTTCGTCGTGGATGTGACGCCGGCGTCGGATGTCTACCAGGGGAGAGAGATGCTCGTGGAGCTGGAGGCGCATCGTTGGTCGTGTAGCTTTTTTTCCCTGGTCAGTCGTCTGCTGGGGTGTCGTGCACCGTCCTGGGCGTAGCCAGTTATCAGGCTGTGTGCGCTACCGGTCGACTTGACGTTCTGACAACCGGTCATCGAGGGTCGAGTGTTCGTTGGGACGGTAGCTTCGGGGGTGGTTCGACCCGGGGCCAAGTGATGGGGTCCCGACGGCCGTTGCGTACCAGACGCTGTATTCAGTTGTAGCTGAACGTAATTTGCCTGGATCGCAGCCTGCTGGTGTGCCCGTCTGCGTTGCCGTTGCGGGGGTCGGTCGTTGGGTCGGGCTCCGCCCACCGATCCTGTCTGGGCAGATGGGCTCATGACGCTCGATGTGGGGGTCAGGGGTTCGAGTCCCCTTAGCTCCACAAAAGTAGCAGGTCAGGCCCGGTCTCAGATCGGGCCTGACCTGTTTTTTGTGTCTGGCCCCGCGTTTACTCCCCGTTTTGGTCCTAGATCCTGTTTGCCGAAATCGGTGCGGTCTCGACTCAGGATCAGAATCTGGACCGGCAGACCCGCGTGCTGAAGGCCGCCGGGTGCAAGAAGGTGTACGCCGACAAGAAATCCGGGAAAGACGCCGAGCGCGAACAGCTCGCCAAGTGCTTGGACTACATGCGCCCCGGTGACACTCTCGTGGTGGCGTCGCTGGACCGGCTCGGCCGCAGTCTGCAGGACCTGATCTCGATCGTGGCCGGTCTGTGGCGCCGCGGTATCGGGTTCCGGTCCCTGCACGAAGCACTCGACACCACCACCCCCGGCGGGCGTTTGGTGCTCCACGTCTTCGCCGCCTTGGCCGAATTCGTCCGTGAACTCATCGTCGATGGCACGCATGAAGGCCTGGCCGTGGCCCGGGCCCGCGGGCAGCGCCTCGGCCGGCCCCCGGCGATGTCCGACGAGCAGGTCCGCCAGGCCCGCGCGCCCTGCTCACCCGTCCCGACGAGACGGTGTCCTCGGTGGCTCGGCTGATCGGGATCTCGCGGACCACGCTCTACAAGTACGTGCCCGAGATCAGCGATGGTCCGGCGGCGGATACCGCCGGCTCGCGGAGCTCGTGAGTGGGTAGGGCGGAGTCTCAGTCGTCGCGGGTGGTCTCGCCGGCCGCCGGTGTTCCGTCGTCGGGTTCTGCTTTGCTGGTGAGCAGGATCTGCAGCCATCGCGTCGTTGGGTCCATGTCGACCAGTAGTGCTTTGGCGAACATCGTCAGCGGTATCGCCAGGATCGCTCCCAGCGGTCCGAGCACCCATGACCACAGCACCAGTGACAGGAATGTGAACGTCACTGTCAGTCCTACTGCGTCGCCGACGAATTTGGGTTGGATGACGGACTGGATGATCACGTTGATCACGCTGTAGACGACGATCACCCACAGCATCAGTACCGGGCCGCCGTCGAGCAGGGCCAGCAGCGCGGGTGGGATCACTCCGATGACGAAGCCGACGTTGGGGATGTAGTTGGTGATGAACGACAGCAGTCCCCACAGGATCGGCAGCGGGATGCCCATCAGCCACAGTGCGCCGGCGTCGATCACGGCGACGATCAGGCCGAACACGGTGGAGACGACGAGGTAGCTGCGTGTGTTGTGGGCGAAGGAGGTGAATGCCGACGTGATGTCGGGGCGTATCCGGTTCAGTGTGTTGAGTCGCCAGGTGTAGGTGGCTGCGTCGGCGGACATGAACAACAGCAGGGCGAACACGAAGAACAGGTTCGAGAAGACCGCGAGGGTGCTTTGCAGGATCACGCCGACCAGGTCGGCCACTTTGGACATGTCGATGTCGGTGAACATCTGCTGCACCTGGTCGGAGCCGATGCCGCGTGATTGCAGTGCGGAGCGTGCGTTGCCGACGAGTTCGTCGAACTTGTCGGAGTACTCCGGCAGCAGGGTCGATAGTTGCGCGATCGAGAACACCAGGGCGGAGACGAGGACCAGCAGGATCCCCCAGACAGCCAGGATCGCGATGATCGTGACGAGCCATCCGGGCCAGCGTCGGCGTCGCAGCGCGTCGGGTAGCGGCTGCACGGCGACGGTGAGTATCAGGGCGAGGAAAACCGGGCCGATGATCTCGGCGAATGCCTTCATCGCGGTGAGGACCACGACCAGGCTCGCCGCGCCCAATAGGACGGTGACCGCGCGTGGTATCGCCGGTTTCGGCATGTTTGCCGGTGACGCAGATACCGAACTCATCGCTACCTACTCTCGTCGATGGTTCCGGCCTCTCGACGAGCTCGATCCTAGGTGCGGTCTCACCCGCGACGGGTGAGGCCGCACCGACGAATCACCTCGCCTTCGCGGGCCATCTCGCCGGCGAGGCCGACTCGGTCTTCAAGCGTGAGTTCGCCGATCAGGCGCTATGCGTACGCACCTACGCGGAGATGACCGCCGCTGAGGACACGATCGCCGCTGGCGGGTGGTGAACCCGCCGGATCACGTCTCGATCATCCCGCGCGGGTGATGACCGGGTGCTGGCGGGTGAGAAGTCTTGCGCTGTGGTCAACCGGCCGCGCGCACGCCTGAGGGAGGACACGATGGGCAAGAGCGACGAAACATTCATCTACCTCGCGACATATCCGGATGAGGCCACGGCCCGA
>NZ_JBFAHF010000039.1:0-68910 GCF_040654015.1 Nocardia sp. NPDC050799 | reverse complement strand
TGAGCGGTCGCGGTTGTTCGGGTTGGCTCGGTCGAGTTGGGCGGATTATGATCGTTCGTTGATCAGTGCGGGTGGCGGCGTCTACGACCGCACCGTGAAATCGGTGCCCATCAGTCCGCAGGCCCGGGCGGCGCTCGGCCTGCCCGACGATGTGGTGAAACTTTCCCCACCCGAATTGATCCGCGCCATTCTGCTCGCCCCGGTGCAATTGCTCTGGAATGGTGGTATCGGCACCTACATCAAGTCGAGCTCGGAAACGAACGCCGACGCCGGTGACAAATCCAACGACGCGGTCCGTGTGAATGCCGACCAGCTTCGGGTGAAGGTCATCGGTGAGGGCGGAAATCTCGGTGTGACGGCGCTGGGGCGTATCGAGTTCTGCCGTAACGGCGGGAAGATGAACACCGACGCGCTGGACAATTCTGCGGGTGTGGATTGCTCCGATCACGAGGTGAACATCAAGGTTCTGCTCGACGGTGTGGTGTCGGCGGGCGAGCTCGATATCGTGGACCGAAATCCGCTGCTCGCGGAAATGACCGACGAAGTCGCGCAGATGGTGCTGCAGGACAATGTGTCCCAGAACTATGTGATGGGCATATCCCGTGCGGAGTCGGCGCGGATGCTCAATGTGCACCGGCGTCTCATCGAAGAACTCGAGACCGAGCGCGGACTCGATCGGGGACTCGAGGCGCTGCCCACCGACGCCGTACTCAAGCGCCGGCTCGAGGAGGGCACCGGGCTCGCTTCGCCCGAACTCGCGAATCTGCTGGCTCATGTGAAATTGGCGCTGAAGGCGGACCTGCTGGCCGGCGATCTGCCCGACAGCGCGTTCTTCGCCGCCCGGCTGCCGGAATACTTCCCGACCCCGCTGCGGGAACGGTTCGGTGCGGCGATCAAGAAACATCGTCTGCGCCGGGAGATCGTCACCACCATGATCGCCAACGAGGTGGTGGACTACGGTGGCGTCACCTACACATTCCGGCTGGGCGAGGAGATCGGCGCCACCGCGACCGATACCGTCCGGGCCTTCGCCGCCGTCACCGATATCTTCGGCCTGCACGATATCTGGGACCGAATCCGGGCCGCCGATACGACGGTGGGCGTCCGAGACCAGCTCGAGCTGGAGACCAAACGGACCCTGGACCGGGCATCGCGCTGGTTGCTGACCAACCGCCCCCAGCCCATCGCCGTCGGCGCCGAGATCAACCGGTATCGGGTGGGCGTGCGCGAACTCGCGCCGAAGGTGCCGGGCTGGTTGCGCGGTCACCACGTCACCACGCTCACCGATCAGGCCGCCGACCTCGTCGCGCACGGGGCGCCGCTGGATCTCGCGACCGAAGCCTTCGCCCTGCTGCATCTGTTCCCGCTGCTCGACGTCATCGATATCGCCGATATCACCGACCGCTCCGGTGAGGAGGTCGGCGCGCTGTACTACGCGCTGAACGAGCATCTGAAGATCGACTGGCTGCTGGAGGCGGTCAGCCACCTGGAACGGGGCGACCGCTGGCACGCGCTGGCCCGGCTCGCTCTGCGCGACGATATGTACAGTTCGCTGCGGTCGCTCACCCTCGACGTCCTCTCCGGCGGCGACCCCGAGGAGAGCGCGGACGAGAAGATTGCATACTGGGAGTCCAAGAATCAGTCCCGGCTCGGCCGCGCCCGCGCGGCGCTGGCGGAACTGTTCGAGTCCGGAACCCACGATCTCGCCACGCTGTCGGTTGCGGCGCGGCAGGTGCGCAGCATGGTGAGTGGGGTGGGCGCCCAATCGGAGGTACCACGGTGACGAACGCTGTTCCCCGCAACGGAGCGAGTCCGGATGCGGAGGTAACCGCTGCGGCTTCGCCGCGGCGGTTCCACACCGCTGTGCACGTGCGCTGGTCCGATATGGACGTTTTCCAGCACGTCAATCACGCCCGGATGGTGACGCTACTGGAGGAGGCGCGTATCCCCTGGCTGTTCGACGACGATCGGCCGACTGTCGGATTGCGCGACGGTTGTGTACTCGTGGACCTGCACGTGAAGTACCGGGGGCAGCTGCGGCACGAGGACACGCCGCTGGATATCGCCATGTGGATCGAACAGCTGCGGGCGGTTGATTTCACCGTCGCGTACGAGGTCCGGGCGGCGGGTTCCCCACCGGACTCGCCGGCCGCGGTCACCGCGACCACCCAACTGGCGGCATTCGATATCCGAACTCAGCGGCTGCGCCGGCTCACCGGGCTCGAACGCGACTATCTCGCCCAGTGGCTGTCCGCATGAGCGAGTCAGGCCCGGGGGCGGTAGTGCGATATCTTCGCCTGCGCTTCGGCCTCCGCGTCAGTGTGTTGACCGGTCGCCGGCGCTCGCTCATGCTCGCTGGACACGGCGTGAGCGAGTCGGCGGTACCGGTCCGATCGTGACGACCGACCAGCGGGTCCTGTCCGTACCGGACCCGGCAGAACGCGAGAACCTGGCCACCTTCCTCACCCGGGCGCAGCGCCTCGATCCGGCGGTGGTGGTGCGGCTGCGGCGGCGCGGCACCGGCCTGGTAGCCGCCTGGGTCGCCACCGGCTTCGAGGCGCTGGCGACCCGCACGGTCGCCGCCGAGCTGGCCGCCGACGATGTGACGGTCGGTGCGGACACCGTGCTGACCGGACTGTCCACGCCGGACCCGATCGATCTGGGTTACTCCCTCGATTCGGCCTGGCGGGGCGCCCTGCCGCCGGACAGCGGTTTCGGGCATATCGACGATCTGCCCGCCCGCACGCTGGTCGAACTCGCCGAACGTGGGGCCGATCTGGCGAAGGAGCACGGTTCCGGGCACGGGCCACCCGCATCGCTGCTCGATCAGACCGTGCTGACCGTCTCCGCGGCGCAGGTACGCGTACAGGTGCCGATGCGGGTGGTCTTCGCGCTCACCGCCATGGACTTCATCCCGCACGCGGGAGAGCGGGCTGATTCCGGGCTGATTCCGCCGGGTGAGCTGGTCCGGGTGCGCGCGAGCAACACCTGGCTGCGATTGGACGCCCGCTATGGTTCGGTCGCCCGCCGGCGAACCGGCGGGCTCTCGCTGACCCCGGTGCCGGGGACTTGAGACCGCTGCGCCCGGCCGCAGTGCCGCCGCGGCGTCAGGCCGCGCCCTCGCCGAGGTATTGCAGCCAGATCGGGTCCAGTTCGTTGACCGTGGACAGCAGACGCCAATGCGGCCCCTTCGGGGATATCAGGGGTGCGCGCAGCGTCCAGCCCAGTTCGCTGAGCAGTTTGTCGGCCTTGCGATGGTTACAGGGCGCGCAGCTGGCCACGCAGTTTTCCCAGCTGTGTTCGCCGCCGCGGCTGCGCGGGACGACGTGATCGATGGTTTCGGCCTTGCCCCCGCAGTAGCCGCAGCGGTAGCGGTCCCGCTGCATGAGTGCTGCCCGGGTCATCGGGACGCGGGCGCGGTAGGGAACCCGGACATAGGTGCGCAACCGGATGACCGACGGAATAGTGACGGCGGCGCCGGCCGAATGCAGGACGGGCCCGGTCGGGTCGTGGTGTACCGCGTCGGCTTTGTCACAGACCAGCAGCACGATCGCGCGGCGGGCAGTGAGCGCGGTGAGCGGTTCGTAGGTGGCGTTGAGGAGCAGGACGCGGCGCTTGAGCCAGCTGATCGGCTGCGGCGCGGCGAGATGTGGAGCGGAATCGCTCCCGGCCAGGGAATCGGAACGAGCGGCGGTATCGGCATTGTGCCGGTCGACCGCGTGATCGGACAGCAGTTGCAGCGGAGGAGCCCCCGACCCACGAGCGTGGACATCGGCGGGCTTCAGTTGTCGGTGGCGTATCGCCTCCGGTGATCGGGCGCCGGTCCGTTGCTTCATGTCGACCCCAAATTCTGCGTTTCAAGATCATGTGGTATCTCGGCGAGACAGAACCCAGTTGACCATGGAAAGCCCCGCAGCGCACGGTTATTTTGCACAATGGCCGGTTAACTGTCGCTGAAGTGACCTCCGTCGGCCACAGAGCCGGAAACACCAGGTACGAGCGGTCGCACCGGCCTGGGAGCCGGCGAATCTGCGAACCCGGGCCGGCGCGGGCACAATGGACGGCGCATCCGGCGAAACGAGAGGGTTCATGACTTCGGGTAATACGGCTTCGGGCACTCCGGCGGGCGAACAGGCCACACGCTCCTTCTACGAGGCCGTCGGCGGGGCGGACACCTTCCACCGGCTGGTGGCCGTTTTCTATCGCGAGGTCGCCGCCGACGAAGTACTACGCCCCATGTACCCGGAAGAAGACCTGGGCCCGGCCGAACGCCGGCTGCGAATGTTTCTCGAGCAGTACTGGGGTGGCCCCCGTACCTACTCCGACGAACGCGGCCACCCGCGCCTGCGCATGCGGCATATGCCATTCCAGATCGGTCCGGTGCAGCGGGACGCCTGGTTGCGCTGTATGCGCATCGCGGTTGCCGAGATCGAGCCGGAAGCCCTGGACGACGAGCATCGGCGCCAGCTGCTGGACTACCTCGAGATGGCGGCGAACTCGCTGGTCAACTCGACTTGGTGAACTGTGTTTATTGGCGGCGCCTCCGGCGCCGCGGGGTTGCGGCCCCCTTGGTCTCGCCGTTTCGGCCTCGGGACTCGCGCCTTCGGCGCATGCGCTTTCGAGGCCGAAACGGCGAGACGGGCCTCAACCCTTTGAGGTGTCTCGCAAAACTCGACGCGGGTGGTTGCGTTGGTCAACGGAGGGGCGATCCCGAGTTTGACCTCGGGGTTTGGGTGGTGTCACCGGTGACACGGGCTATCCCTCGGTGAACTACTACAGAGGATCGTCTACCTTTAGGGCGTGAGCATTCTCGAGACGGTGGCGATTTTCGCCGGTATCCCATTGGGGATCTACCTCATAATCGCTGGTTTGTCGTACCTCGGTAAGCCGCTGCCCGGTGAGAAGCCGGTCCACTTCGATATGAGCAAGAAGTGGACGGCCGCCCCGGTGCTGTGGAGTGCCACCGACGAGGTGACCGGTACCGGTCACTCCTATGACGCCGGTGAGTCGTCGCACGGCTCGCATGTGGCGTTCGATGCCCTCGAGGCACCCAAGGAAGCGTTGATCGGAGGCCGGGCAAGTGGCAAGTACTAAGTGGCCGGCGGTGGTCGAGTCCGAACTGCCGCGTGGATACGCGGTCACCAGCAGCGGCCGGGTCTCCGGGGTGCACGAGGCCGGTGACGTGTTCAAAGAGGCGCCGTTCGACAACAACGAGCGGCTGGCGATGGACAATGTGCTCACCGAGGCCACTCGGGCGACCAAGGTCCGGTTCAACGTGTTCATCGGCGATCTCGGCGTCGATCCCACGGCCACGGTGGACGCGCTGTTCCCCACCACCCCGGAGGCGGCACGTTCGGTGCTCATCGCCGTCTCCCCGAACGACCACGCCGTGGAGGTCCGCTCCGGCCGGGATGTGGCCGAGCGCGCGAACGACCGGGTGTGCCAGCTCGGGGTCACCGCCGCGTTGAGTTCGCTGCGACAGGGCGAGCTGATCGACGGGCTGATCTCGGCGGTGCGGGTGATGGCCGCCGCCATCGGCCGCTGACACCTTCCGGCCGATGGCCGGGAGCGCTCGCAGAGACGACAACGGCGCGTCCACCCGTGGTGGACGCGCCGTTCGCTGTCCGGAGCTCAGGAGATATCGAAGGCGCGGGCGCGCAGTGACCGTTCAACCCCCGCTTTACCCTCGCTCACCAGGCGTCGCAGGGCCGGCGGGTGGTCGGCGGCGAGGAATTCGTCGGCGCGGGCGACGGCTTCGTCGCTGATATCCCAGGCCGGGTACAGCCCGATCACCACGGTTTGCGCGACCTCACTGGACCGGCGTTCCCAGACCGCGGGGATCTCGTCGAAGTACCGCGCCACGAACGGCGCCAACAGGCTGTCCTGTCCGGCCGGCGCGAAACCGCCGACGATGGAACGGGCGGTGATATTGGGGACCGAATCGTCGCCGATCACCTTCTCCCACGCCGATTCCTTCACCTGCGGGAGCGGGCGCGCGGTGGCCGCGGTGGCCGCCTGCCGCCGGCCGGCCGCCGTTTCGTCGTTGCGCAGTTCGGCATCGATGGTCGGGGTGTCCGGGCCGTCGGCGTCGATCTCCCCGGCCGCGGCGAGGGCGGTGAGCAACCGCCAGCGCAGGTCGGTGTCGACGGTCAGGCCGGGCAGGCCCACGGCCGCCGGATCGCCGTCGAGCAGTTCGCGCAGCACCTCGCTGTGCCAGGCGGACAGTTTGGCGCCGGTGAGGGCGTTGACGAACGCGAGCTGATGATCGGACCCGGGCGCCGCTTCGCGCGCCAGCTCCAGGAGCCGGTTCGCGTATTCCGGCCAGCCGGTGGTCTCGGCCCAGGCCGGATCGGCGTAGCTGCGCAGGGTGGTGTTGGCCTGCATGAGCAGCCGCTGCACCACGCCGATCTCGGTTTCCGCGCCGATGCCGCGCTGGACCAGCGCGACGAAATCCCGGGCGCGGAATTCGGCCTGCCTGGTCATCTCCCAGGCCGCGGACCAGGCGAGGGTGCGGGGGAGGGGATCGGCGATATCGCCGATCCGGTTCACCAGCACATCGAGCGAATCGGCGTCGAGGCGAACCGAGCAGTAGGTGAGATCGTCATCGTTGACCAGCACGAACTTTCCGCGTTCGGTACCGACCAGCTCGGGGATCTCGGTGCGCTCGGCGGCGTCCAGGTCGAGTTCCACCCGCCGGGTGCGTACCAATTTGCCGTCGCGGTCGTCGTAGACACCGATGGCCAGACGATGCACGCGCCGTTCCCCGGCGCCGGGCGCCGCGCCCTCCTGGATCACCGCGAAGGAGGTGAACGTGCCGTCGGCGCCGACCTCGAATTCGGGTCGCAGGATGTTGAGGCCGGTGGTCTTCAACCACTGGGCGCCCCAGGTGGACAGGTCGCGACCCGAGGATTTCTCCAGCGCCGCCAGCAGGTCGTCGAAGGTGGCGTTGCCGTAGGCGTGGTCGGCGAAATAGGCGCGCAGACCGGCCAGGAACGGCTCCAGCCCGACGTAGGCCACGAGCTGTTTGAGCACGCTCGCGCCCTTGGCGTAGGTGATGCCGTCGAAGTTCACCTCCACGGCCGCCAGGTCGGGGATATCGGCGGCGATCGGGTGGGTGGAGGGCAGCTGATCCTGCCGGTACGCCCACGACTTCTCGACATTGGCGAAGGTGGTCCAGGCACTGGTGTACTCGGTGGCCTCGGCCTGGCACAGCACCGACGCGAAGGTCGCGAAGGATTCGTTGAGCCACAGATCGTCCCACCACTTCATGGTGACCAGGTCGCCGAACCACATATGCGCCATCTCGTGCAGTACGGTCTCCGCGCGCCGCTCGTAGGAGGCCCGGGTGACCTTCGACCGGAAGACATAGTCTTCGAGGAAGGTGACCGCGCCCGCGTTCTCCATGGCGCCGGCATTGAACTCCGGAACGAACAGCTGATCGTATTTCCCGAACGCGTAGGGGACGCCGAAATTCTTGTGGTAGAAGCCGAAGCCCTGCTTGGTCTCGGTGAAAAGCCGGTCGGCGTCCATATGTTCGGCCAGCGAGGCCCGGCAGTAGATGCCCAGCGGGATATCGCCGTGGTCGTCGGTGTAGGTATCGGTCCATTCGGCGTAAGGACCGGCGATCAGCGCCACCAGGTAGGTGCTCATGAGCGGAGTGGTGGCGAATCGGTGTTTCCCGCCGTCCACGGTGCCGGCGCCGTTGGAGATGACCTTCCAATCCGCCGGGGCGGTGACCTCGATATCGAAGGTGGCCTTGAGGTCGGGCTGGTCGAAGCAGGCGAACATCCGCTTGGCGTCGGCTGTCTCGAACTGCGAGTACAGATAAACCGCGTCGTCGGCCGGATCGACGAACCGGTGCAGGCCCTCACCGGTGTGGGAGTACTCGCAGTCGGCCTCCACCACGAGTTCGTTGCGCTCGGCGAGGTCGGTGAGGGTGAGGCCGGTGGCTTCGTCGTAGCCGCCGATATCGAGCGGGGTGCCGTTGAGCACCGCCGAACGAACTCCCCGGGCGACGATATCGACGAACGTGGACGCACCGGGTTTCGCGGTGAAGGTGACCGTACTGCGGGACAGGAACGTCTGCTCGCCCGGTTTCCCCGCCCCGTCGGTCAGATCGAGGTCGATGCGGTAGTTCTCGACCGAGACGACCTCGGCGCGTTCGATCGCCCGTTCGCGGGTGAGGTTCGGTGCGGACATCGGGCTCCTTCGAGGACACGAGTGCAACGGGCACGGGCGTTGTCCACAATGCCACGCCGGTAAGGTTGCCCGCGCGGGAGTCGATCCCGCCTGCCACACGACCAGGATCGGAGCGACAACGTGAAGCATGTGCACGCCGGAAAGGTGCGCGACCTGTACACCGACGGCGACACGCTGCTCCTGGTCGCCTCGGACCGGGTTTCGGTGTATGACGTATCGCTGCCCACCCCGATTCCGGACAAGGGCGCCCTGCTGACCCAGCTGTCCAACTGGTGGTTCGAGTATTTCGCCGATATCCCCAACCATGTGCTCTCGGGTACGGATGTGCCGCCGGAGTTCGCGGGCCGGGCCGTGCGGGTGAAGCCGTTGAAGATGGTGCTGGTGGAGTGTGTCGCCCGGGGTTACCTGGTCGGTTCGGGATGGAAGGACTACCAGCGCACCGGTTCGGTCTCGGGGATCAGGCTGCCCGAGGGATTGCGCGAAGGCGACAAACTTCCCGCACCGATTTTCACCCCTACCACCAAGGTGTCCGATACCGGCCACGACGAGCCCATGACCTTCGACGAGGTGGTCGCGCAGGAGGGTGCCGAGGTCGCCACGCGACTGCGTGACCTCACGCTCGACCTGTACTCCCGGGGCGCGGCCTACGCGGCCGAACGCGGTGTGATCATCGCCGATACAAAGGTGGAATTCGGCTGGGACGGTGACGTCCTCACCCTGGGCGACGAACTGCTGACCTCCGATTCCTCCCGCTTCTGGCCGGCCGCGGAATGGGAGCCCGGCCGGCCGCAGCGGTCGTTCGACAAGCAGTTCGTCCGGGATTGGGCCACCTCCACCGGCTGGGACAAGGAACCGCCCGGCCCGGGGATCCCGGCCGATATCGTCGCGGCGACCCGCCGCAAATACGTCGAAGCCTACGAGCTGATCACCGGCCGCAGTTGGGGGCAGCCGGGGTTGTGAGGCGCGGTGCCGGAGCCGGGCCGCTCGTAGGGCAGCGGACCGGCTTTCCGGTGCTGTGGGTCCTACGGCTCACAGTGGAGCCGCGGTATCCGTGAGCCGGGCCGGGTCGACCGGTTCGCCGGACAGGATCAGCTCCTTGATCCGGTCACCGACATCCCACACGTTCACGTTCATCCCCGCCAGTACCCGATGCTGGGGATCGAGCCAGAACGCGACGAATTCCGGGCGGTCGCGGTCCCCGCGGACGATCACCTGCTCGTAGTCGCCCGGTGCGGCGAACCCGGTGTACTCCATCCCGAGGTCGTACTGGTCGGTGAAGAAGTAGGGGAGCCGGTCGTAGAACGCGGCGCGGCCGAGCATGGCCGCGGCCGCCACCGCGGGCTGATTCAACGCGTTCGCCCAGTGCTCCACCCGGATACGGCGGCCCAGTACCGGGTGGTCCTGTTCGGCGATATCGCCCACCGCGACGATATTAGGATCGCTACTGGTCAGGCTCGCATCGACGAGGACACCGCTCCCCGTCAGCAGACCGGACGCTTCGGCGAGTTCGATATTCGGCCGGGCCCCCACCGCGACCAGGACCGCGTCCGCGGCGAATTCGGTACCGTCCGCGAGCGCGACACCGGTCGCCCGGCCGTCCGCGGTCGTGATCTGCTGGACTCGCGCCCCGAAACGCAGGTCGACCCCGTGGCCGCGGTGCAGTTGCGCGAATACCTCGCCCATCTCCGGGCCGAGCGCGCCCACCAGGGGCGCGGGGCCGGTTTCGAGGATGGTGACCGCCACATCCGCGGCGCGCGCCACCGCGGTGACCTCGAGCCCGATCCAGCCCGCCCCGATCACCACCAGGTGCCGGGCGGTGCGGAACAGCTCGATCAGGGCATCCGATTCGCCCAGGGTGCGCAGGGTGTACACACCTTGGGCATCGGCGCCGGGAATGGGCAACCCACGGGCCTCCGAGCCGGTGGCCAGCGCGAGTCTGTCGTATTCCAGCGTCGAGCCATCGGGCAGAGCCACGGTCCGCGTGGCCCGGTCGATCGCGGTGACCTCGGTGCCCAGCCGCAGATCCACATTGTGGTCCCGGTACCAGGCCGCGGTCTCCACGGTGAACTCCTCGACCGGCTTCGTACCGGCCAGGTACTCCTTGGACAGCGGCGGCCGCTCGTACGGCAGTCGATCTTCCCTGCCGATCAGGGTGATGTGGCCGTCGAAATCGTTGTCTCGCAGCGCCCGGGCGACTTTCGCCCCGGCCAGGCCGGCGCCGACGATGACGAAATGCTGCGCAGAGGTCATGGCTGATACTCCCTTGTGGTGGGCGGTTCCAGCGACGATCCGATCCTCCTGCCAGCCTACAAAGGACCACACCGATCTCCGGGCCGGTTCGGGAACGAAAACCCACCGGCCGGGGTTGCTCGTTACAGCGCCTGTGTCCGGCGATCGGCCGGCACTGCGGCGGTAATCGCGGCGGTGGGTGGTATCCGCCGCCGACCTGTGGAGAGGAACGAAACGTGCCCGACTCGGCCGAGAAGAAGGACCTTGCCGAATTCTGGTTCGACCCGCTGTGCCCGTGGTGCTGGATCACCTCACGATGGATCCTCGAGGTCGCGAAGGTCCGCGATATCGAGACACGGTTCCATGTGATGAGCCTGGCGGTGCTCAACGAGGGTCGCGATCTGCCCCCGGAGTACCAGGAGTTGATGACCTACGCCTGGGGGCCGGTACGGGTGGCCGTCGCCGCGGCCGAGCAGCACGGCGAGGAGATCCTGTCGCCCCTGTACACCGCGCTGGGGACCCGGTTCCACAATCGCCGCGCCGAGTTCGAGCGCGAGGACGACCGCGCGGGCACTTTCGCCGCGATCGTGGCGGACGCGCTCGCGGAGACCGGGCTGCCGGCCGAACTGTCGGCCGCTGCCGAGAGCAGCGAATACGACGAGGCGCTGCGCAAGAGTCACCACGCCGGGATGGACAAGGTCGGCCCGGACGTCGGCACGCCGACCATTCACGTCAACGGGGTCGCGTTCTTCGGCCCGGTGCTCTCCCGTATCCCGCGCGGTGAGGAGGCGGGCAAATTGTGGGATGCCGTGGTGACGCTGGCGGCCTACCCGCACTTCTTCGAACTCAAGCGCACCCGGGACGAGAGTCCGGAATTCGACTGAGCCCCGGGGTTGCGGTTTCCGCTCGGAAGCCGCAACCCACCCGGATCAGCGCGGCGCTTTCGACAGCGCGACCGCATCGCCGCCGTATCCGGGAGGCGGGGGCTGCCCGGGCAGCGGGCCGAACCGTGGCGGGGCCGGGTCGGGCCGCCAGAACAGCTTCCCGTGCCGACTGCGATCACGCAGCGCCCACATGCGCCAGGTGAGCACCGGATGCGAGGCCATCGCATTGACCGTCCAGACGAAGAAACCGCGTTCCTGGGCCGCGCGGTCGGCCATCTCGTCGAACCCCACCACCGAGTTCAGGTACTTTCCGGCCGCCAGGGTGCCCATCGCGGCGGGTGCCCCCTGCGGCCGATGGCAGTAACCGTGGTTGTCGGCGGTGTACTCCTGGGCGCGGATCAGCGAGTTGCCCAGCACCGGCAGGAACGGCACCAGGAACATGCCGAGCTGCCGCCAGTAGGAGGCGTGGCCGGCCGCGATATGGCCTACTTCGTGACCGATGATGAATGCCAGGGCGTCCGGTTCCCGGGCGGCGCCGCTGATCTCGAACAGATCGCTGTAGACCACCACGTAGCGGCGGAAACCGTGGCCCGAGGCGAAGGCGTTGATCCGGCCGTTGCCCAGTACCACGTAGGCATCCGGAACACTGGCCATACCGAAGCGGGCCGCCGCCTCCTGCACCATCCGGTAGCCCTCCGGGAACTGGGAGGGTGACATCTTCACCCCGTTCACCCGCTGGGACGAGAGGTTGACGCCGCGACCGAACCAGAGCAGCAGCGGGGCCGCCACCAGGAGCAGGATGTACTGGTTGACCAGCCCGAGGAACAGCAGCAGGAACGCCAGCAGATACGAGACAACGGTGAGCAGTATCACCACGACCAGCAGCGGGATCTCCCAGCTGTGCCGGGCGGGCATCCCGAACGGCGACAGCCCGCGGGGCTCGTGCCGCGGCACCGGCGGTGGGGGATACCCGCCCGGGAGCGGGACGGAGGAGGCAGGGCGGTCGGTGAGCCACGGGTAGGGCCCGGGCTCCGGTGTACTCGCGGACCAGGCGGCGCCGGGGCCGGATCCGGACGGCTGCTGAGGGTCGTGCGGCTGCATACCCACGACTCTAAGCAGTGAGCCGGTGACCCCGCCCGCCGTCGGCGCCCGGTAGCGAGCCTGACAGAATCGCAGCCATGCGCGTATACCTGGGTGCCGATCACGCTGGTTTCGAATTGAAGAACGCCGTCAAGGACCACCTGGAAAAGGCCGGTCACGAGGTCGTCGACTGCGGCGCCCTCGTCTACGACGCGCTCGACGATTATCCCGCCTTCTGCATCGAGGCGGCCCGCCGCACCGTCGCCGACCCGGGTAGCCTGGGGCTGGTCTTCGGGGGTAGCGGTAACGGCGAGCAGATCGCCGCGAACAAGGTGCCGGGTGCGCGGTGCGCCCTGGCCTGGAGTGTCGAAACCGCCCGCCTGGCCCGGGAACACAACAACGCGCAGCTGATCGGTATCGGTGGCCGGATGCACTCGCGCGACGAGGCCCTGGCGATCGTGGACGCCTTCATCGAGACCCCGTGGTCCGACGAGGAGCGGCATCAGCGCCGGATCGATATCCTCGCCGGCTACGAGAAGTCCGGCGAACCGCCGGCGCTGCCCGCCAACTGATCGATCGGGCAGGCGAGTAGTCGGGTGCCGGAAGGTCATACTCTGCACCGCCTGGCCCGCCGGCACGAACAGCGGCTGGCCGGCGCGGTGGTGCGGGTGACGAGCCCGCAGGGGAAGTTCGCGACGGGAGCCGCCCGGGTCGACGGCCGGATTCTCGTCCGCTCCCAGGCGTGGGGCAAACATCTGCTCCACGAATACGAGGGTGAGCTGTACGTGCACATCCACCTGGGGTTGTACGGCACCTTCGGCGAATCGGAGCTGCCGATGCCCGAGCCGGTGGGGCAGGTCCGGATGCGGCTGACCGGGCCGGGCCGCGACGGCCGCGGGTTCGGCACCGACCTGCGCGGGCCCACGGCCTGCGAGATCCTCACCCCGCCGGAGACCGAGGCGCTCATCGCCCGCCTCGGACCCGACCCGCTGCGCCCGGACGCCGACCCGGACCGGGCGTGGGCGCGGATCCGCCGCTCACGGCGCAGTATCGGATCCCTGCTGATGGATCAGCGGGTGCTCGCCGGAGTGGGCAATGTGTATCGCGCGGAAATACTCTTCCGGCACGGCATCTCCCCGCACCGCCCGGGCGCGGAACTGACCGCCGCGCAGTGGTCGGCGCTGTGGGCCGACCTGGTCGACCTGATGCGGGTGGGCGTGCGTCGCGGGAAAATGCATGTGGTGCGGCCGGAGCACGATCACGGGGCGCCCTCCTACGCCGCGGACCGGCCGCGCACCTATGTCTACCGCCGGGCAGGTGAACTCTGCCGATGCTGTAGCGGACCGGTGCGGCATGCCGTGCTGGAGGGTCGGAACCTGTTCTGGTGCGCGCAGTGCCAGCCCGCCTGAGCCGCGCGGCTCAGCCGGCGACGGCCGTACCGGTGTCGAGCGCTTCGGCTCCGGCGTAGCGGCGCCCACCCGCGGTTTTCGCCGAGTACATCGCCTGATCGGCCCGGCGCAGCAGTTCGGCCAGTTCGCTGCGGTCCTGCGGCGGGGCATAGGTGGTGCCGACGCTGGCCGAGACCGGTACCGGCCCCACCGACGACCACACCGAATCGTTCAGCGCGTGCACGATGGCGTGGGCCAGTTCGGTGACGCGGTTGTCGGCCATCCCGGCCGCCAGCACGAATTCGTCTCCGCCGTAGCGGCACACCACCGCTCCCGGTGGCGCCACCTCCCGCAGCCGCTTGGCCAGTTCGACCAGCACCTCGTCGCCCACCGCGTGACCGTAGCTGTCGTTGATCTGCTTGAACCGGTCCAGATCCACTACCAGCAGACCCACCCCGCGGTCGGCCTGTTCGGCCATCATGCGTACCCGCTTGCGCAGCAGGGTGCGGTTGGCCAGCCCGGTCAGCGCGTCATGGGTGGCCTCGTGTTCGAGCCGCTGCTGCAGCGCGGCGAATTCGCGGACCCGCTGGGTGGCCTCGTCGGAAAGGTTCTTCTTCTGCTGGGCCAGGGCCAGCTCCTGGAGCGCCTGGGCATAGCTGTCGATGGCCTGACTGGCCACCAACGGCCACCGGGTGGCCACCAGGGATCCGCGCGGGCCGGCCGGAAAGCCGAGCAGGGTGCGCGTGACCAGCGCGAGCATCCGGACCTGCTGAAGCGGTTCGGCGCAGAGCCGGGCGCCGAGCCGGCGGGCCGCGCGAATCGGGAAGGGATCGGAAACGGTGAGGTCCAGGAGTTGCTCGAGAATTTCGACGAGTACGGGTTCGATCTCGGCGGCGCTGATATCGGCGTCGGGCTGGGCGCCGGCGGCCAGCGCCCACTCATGTGCCGTGGAACGAACGGGCGGCCGGATCTCAGTGGTCATATCGACCACCGGTGGCGGTGGAGCGCACGCCGCGGATCAGGGTCCGCCGCGTCGGTACCGGGCTGGGCCGGCTCTGTCGCACTGCTATGCGGATGGTCCACCTTGTCGGGTGCACGCTACCGCCCCCTTTCCAGATACCCCGTCCGGCAAGAAGATCGTAGCAAGATGATGGAACCCGCCGACCTGCGTTCTAGAACAAGTTCCGGGCCCCGGTACAACAGTGATCTCTGCCCCTATCGTCGCGGAAATGCTTGCGTTACATACCTTTGCAGAAATATCGGTGCCGTGCCCGGTCCGGCGATCGGCCCGGCGGGCCCCGGAATCCGGATTTCCCGCTACTGATAAGTCGGCGGGAGCCCACCCGGGCGCGGCGGCACCGGTGATCTCTGTGCCGGTGAGGGCTGATTGGCGAAATGAAACCACGATTGGGTAGAGTCGCAGTGCACACGATATGGTGGCGATCTCACGGATGTCGTATGCATGCGGGTGTAGTTCAATGGTAGAACCTCAGCCTTCCAAGCTGATGGTGCGGGTTCGATTCCCGTCACCCGCTCACATGAAAAGGCCCTGCCAGCAGGGCCTTTTTTGTAGGATCGCGCTTTGGGGCGGGTGGTGGTGACTTTGGTGGACCCTTTCGTATACTTCCGGACTCCGGTCGGTCGCCGGCGCTGCTCGTCGGTGTGACCGCCGTGCCGGGCGAGCTACCGGCTCGCCCGGCGCCGGCCCCGCCGATCCGGGGCGGGGCAGACCGGAATTGCTGTGCCCCTCGAGTTGTGGTCACCGCCGAGCGGCGAGCGGGACCGGACCGGGCGCCGGTGTCGCGGGACGGGCCGACCCGGCCTTGTGCGCATGGTTTTCTCCCCGCCGACGGGTGTCGATGCCGCGCTTCTGCGTGGTTTGCCTTCACCGTGAATGCGTGGCATCTTGTTCTCGTTCGAACGTCCCCGGACAACGGGGGCGGGAGAACATGGTGAGATCCGGCCGGTATGGACATCGGTTCGGTCGCACGGGCCCGATCGGGTACGATCGAGCGGAGCGAGAGTCAGTTCGACCAGCGGTTTTCTGGCATATGGGCAGGTCCCGTACTACTGAAGATCCGTCGTCCGAGAGCTGATGGTGCGGGTTCGATTCCGTCACCCGCTCCGGACCGGTGCTCGTTTCCCTCCGGGGAGAGTACGGGGTGTGGCGCAGCTTGGTAGCGCACCCGCTTTGGGAGCGGGTGGTCGCAGGTTCAAATCCTGTCACCCCGACAAACGTTCGTTCGCGCCGCCGCGCCGCTGACCCGCCCCTCAGATCCGCGACCGTGACGGCTGTTTTCCGTCGTTCACCGCGCTCTGCTGACCGGCGCGGGGAAGCCCGATCTCCACATCCGGCGCCGGGAGTTCCGCGCGGCGCCCGAAGGCCTGGTCGATCAATTCGGACGCGGCCCGGGTGACGATCAGCCGCGCGATGGCCAGGTCGGTCTCCAGTTTGGTGCGGTCCTTAGGGTTTCGTTCCGATAGCTCGTAGGCGCGACTCGCCAGTACGTAGAAGATCTCGGCGGCGTAGCGGTCGGCGATTCGGTCGCAATCCGCGCGCATACGTTCAACCAGATGGAAGGTGGCGGCGGCGGGCAGACCGGCGTCGGTGAGCCGGGTGGCCAGATCGCTACAGCGCGGGTTGGTGACCCGGTACACGTCGAAGGGGTCGTCACTGGCGGCCAATGCCTGCTGTACGTATTCGGGAAGTTCGTGAACCGGCTCTTCCGGCTCGGGCTTCGCCGGGGCCGGAGCCTGCCGTCCGGGTGTGCTGACGGTCTGATCGGTGACACCCAGTACGTCCCCGAGACCGTCACCGCGGTCCCAGGCGGCCAGGAGTTCCCGGATGCCGTTCAGTTTCATACCCCGGCCGAGCAGACGGCTGATTGTCTGCAACCGGTTGAGGTGGTCCGAGCCGTAGTAGCCGATCCGGCCCCGGACGTCGGGCGAGGGCAGCAGCCCACGCTCGTGGTACACGCGGACACTGCGCACGGTGGTTTCGGCAGCCCGCGCCAGCTCGTCGATCGTGTACTCGGATTCGCCAGCCATACGTATAGGAAACCATAATTGGGCCCGTAGATAAACGGTCCGTAACCAAACGAACCGCTGAGCAGCGGCTAAAAGATGTGAAAAACATGTCAACGTCCCGTTACCTAACGGCATGAGACCTTGCCTGAAGGGCCCTCCGTGCTCTAACGTGCGTGATACAGCTGACATCAGCTGGTTTCCGGGGACTGTTGAGCAGCCCTGACGTTCCGCCCGACCAACGGGACACGTATCGGTTCCCCCCGGCGTGCCCTCGGCAGTTCCGGAGACGGTTATGAGCACAGCGCGAGTTCGTTCCCTGAGCGTGGTTACACCCCGCGCCACCACTACTTCCCGGCTTCCCGCGATGCCGCTGCCGGCGCCTGCGAAATCGGCGCAGCGGCCGCCGTGCGCGGAGGTACCCGACAGCTGGGACCTCGATTCCGGAACCCCGGAAGCCTGGCATTCGGCGGTACGCATTTGCTATGGATGCCCGCTGTTCGCGCAGTGCAGCCAGTTGGCGCAGACACTCATCGAGCGCGGCGATGCGCCGCGAGCCATGATCTGGGCGGGCGTCGCCTACGACAACTCGGGCAACGTCATCGAGAATCTCGACCGGCACCGGACCGTGCCCATCGACCACAAGCGCCCGATGCGCATCATCCGCAACGGCCCGCGCCCCACGCACGGCACGGCCGTTGCCGGCGCTCCGAAACGGCATATCGTGCTGGGCCGCCCGCTTCGGCCGACGGAGTCGGCGGCTGTCTGAACTATGCTCCGGGGCAAACACGGATCTAGCTCTGGTGGTGCGTAGATGACAATCCTGGCGTTGGAGATCGGTCCGACCCGGTTCGCGGCGATCGAGATCGCCGACGACGTCGGGGCCGACCGGGTCCAGCGGATTCCGATCCCGCGTGCCGGGGCGTGGGATCGGGTTCGGGAGCTGCTGCTCCGGATCGCCGCGGGGCGAGATGTCACCGCGGTCGGCATCGCCTCGAACGGACCGATCGATATGGCCTCCGGGGTGGTGGCGCCGGATCAGGTGAAGGAATGGCAATCCGGCTTCCCGCTGGTGGAAGCGGTGCAGAAGCTGTTCCCCGCCGCGACCGTCGCGATGGCCCTCGACGGTGTGTGCCTGGCACTGGCCGAACGGCATTTCGGCGCCACCCAAGACGTCATGGACTCGCTGTCGATCTATGTCTCGGACACGATCGTCGGCGGTGTGATGGTCGGCGGCTTCGTGGTGGTCGGGCGTACCGGCAACGCGGGCCAGATCGGTCATGTGCTGGTGCCCGGCTACGACGGGCGATGCGCATGCGGAGGGCGCGGATGCCTGGAATCGGTGGCCGGTGGTGCGGCACTGACGAAATGGGCGCGCGAGCAGGGCTGGGAGGGGGACTCGCTCGAGGCCCTGGCGGCCGACGCGCAGGCGTCCGACCGGACCGCGGTCGCGGCGCTGGAACGGGCCGGTACGGCGCTGGGCCGGGCGATAGCCTCGGTGGCGCCCCTGCTCGACATCGACCGGGTGGTGATCGGCGGGCCGATCGCCACGCCTGGATCGGCACTGTGGAAATCACTGCACAACGCCGTCGCGATGCACGCGCGGCTGCCATTCCTCACCGGGCTGCGAGCGGTGGCGTCGGAGCTGGAGGATCTCGGCCTGTTGGCCGGCGCGGGCGTTATCGCCCTGACCTCGCAGAGTGAGTGAATTTCCCTGTCGAGAACCGGATTCCAAGGGACCGGCTCGTCCAGGGCGCCCCGCCGAGAGTGCCGTGCCGCGGCGGCTCCGCATCCGCCGCGCGGTGGCAGTCGGCCGGCGCCGGTCGGTTTGCCGATGTTTAGCCGAGGTCTCCGATAAAGTCCCCGCCACTGCTCCCGCGCGGGTCATAGCCGGTGTGGGAGCCGCTCCGGGACCCGAACGGCTTGTGTTGCCAAGGGTTTCCGTAGAATTTCCGAGTCAGCGTGCCGGAGGGTCGGTCAATCGGGGTTGCGTGCGGCCCGGTTGCGAGGCTTGCGCTCCGTGGTAGTCCAAGGTCCACTATTGAACGTGCCGCTGCGCAACGGTACATTATCTCTTGCGGCCGTTGTCTCGTTTGAGGCATCCACCGCGCAACAGTAGGACGCACGCGATGAGAGGGCGCAGTGATCCCCTGGGTGACGGTCGAAACTTTGGCGCCGGAAGGATTCTCGGTCGCGTCGGTCGGGGATACCGCCCGGGAGTTCGCCGACTGGCGACGAGTACTGCAGCGGCAGCTCGCACGCACGCCGGCCTTGTACGACGGACTGAGCACCCGTGATATCACCGAAGCTCTCCGCGCCTCCATCGAAGGTTCGGTCGATGTGGACAAGTCCGTATCCACACGCTCGGGGCCGCACCGGCTGATCGTGCGTCCGGTCTTCGGGCCCGGGGGCGATGTCCACGCTGTTCGCTGGTGGGCCGGACCTCAAAATGGCCCGGTACCGCCCTTACCCGGTGCGGTCGGAGTGATCTGGGATCTGGACAGTCAGACCCTCGCGCAACCCAGTGGTATCACCGCCCTCTCGGGGATCGCTCCCGAGGAATACGTGCCGCGGATGTCCATCGCGGAATTCTTCCACCGGATCTCTGCCTTCGATCGGCACGCCGAAGTGCTCGATCTTCTCTACCGGCCCGTTCCGGGAGACAAGCTGCAATTCGAGGTCTCCGTACTGCGCAACGCGGGCCGCGTCACCCGGTGGCGGATCACGGTGCGGGCGCGTGACGACGAGTACGTGCGCGGTGCCTCGTGGCTCATCGAGGACATCACCTCCGACCACGACCCGGCGATCTGGCCGACACTGGAGAGTGTCGGGTTGCGGGAAGCGCATCGGCGGGCGGGGAATCATCTGGCGGTGGTCCAGCTCGCGCACGCCAGCATTTCCCACTGGCTGACCGACCCCGCGCCCTGGATCCGTTGGGATTACCTGTTCCAGCCGGTCGATGTGTTCCATTCCGAGGACCGGGTCCAGTTGATGGATCTGGGCTCCCGGGTGAACGCCGGCGACAGCGCCGGGGTTACGTTGCGGGCGCTCAACTACGCCGGCGGCTACACCCCGACCTCAATGCTGCTGTATCCCTACCCCGGATTCTCCAATCGCGAACTGGCCATCGCCCAGTTCGTACGGGTTGCCGACGATATTCCCATGGTGGAACCGGCACCGGCGGATCTGGCCGCGCCGGGAACGCCGATCGGATACGACGACCAACTCAGATATCGGCTGGCCGGCCGGTTGCGGCACAACGCGATGTCCTGAGTGTCGGGGCCCGCGGCCGAGCGGCGGAGTCCCCAGATGTGGGAAGGCGTCTCCGGTCGGTGGCCCGGCTGCTCTTTACCATTTCGAGAGTGAGGACTGGGGTTGCCGGACGTGCCGATTCCGGCGAAGCGCTGCTTCGCCAGATGGCCGCGCGCAGGCGCCGCGACAATATCGTCGTAATCGTTCTCGCGGTCCTGGCCGTATTGGGTGGTGGCCACGCCGTCTACGATTTCTTCGCCGCCGATCCGCAGCCCCCCGGCGACGACCAGATGGTTATCGTTGCCGGTCACGACCGCCTCGCCGGCTCCTTCGCCGAGGACTTCGTGGTCGCGTACCTGAGCGCGGGGACCGGGCAGCAGGAGGCGTTGTCACGGTACGTCGGCGGTTCTCAGCAGCTTTCGCTCCCCAAAACCGGTCAGCAGGTGCGCGACCCGATCATCGTCTACACCAGTCGGACGCTGTCCGCCGGGACCGTGGAGGTCTGGTCGGTCACTGTTTCGGTACATGTGGGGCGTAGTCAATCCGACAGTGCCCGGCAGTACTACCGCGTGCCGGTCTCGATATCGGAGGGGAATCTACGGGCGCTTACCCTGCCCGCCGCGGTACAGCCGCCGGGCGTCGGAGCCGATCTGGCCCAGGCCTATTCGGCACCGTGCGGTGAGGAGACTCCGTTTACACAGGTCGTCACCGGATTTCTCACCGCCTACCTCACCGGCTCCGGGGACGTGGCGCGGTACGTGAGCGTCGACTCCGGGATCGCGGCACTGCAGCCGGCCCCGTTCACGGAACTGTCCACGGTCGCCGTCACCGCCGAGGACACCACCTGCGGAGCCGCCGGCGACACCGCGCGCGTGCTGGCGACCGTCACCCCCGAAGGACAGTCCGGGGCCGCTCCGGCACTGGCCTATCCGCTGACGATGGTGCGCGGTGACGGGCAGTGGCAGGTGCGGGTCATCGAGACATTGCCGGCCCTGAAAGAGCCGCTCACCGCTGTCGTGAACCAGGGGGAGAAGGCCGGTCCGGCACCGGGCGCCACCACCGGGGCGCCCACCACGACCGTAGAGATTCCACGGGCCACCCAGAACTGACGTGAGGCGACGAAATCATGGGCAACATATCCAATATCCTGTACGGAATTCTCGTCTTCGTCCGCTGGGCGGGCCTGATCCTGATCACCATCGTTTCGATGGGCGTGATGATCTCGGAGGCCGCGAAATCCAAACTGTCCCCGGCGAAGATTCTCGGAGTGGCCGGTTCGGCGATTCTGGCCGCGGTGTTGTTCTGGATGTTGCCGACCCTGGTGAACTACGCGCGCGGTGACGCCAACATGATCGTGCCGGACCACCCCGTGGGTGGTTATAGGTGACCCAGGTGATCAAGGTCTTCACGCCGGTAAAACGTGTCCCCACCATGATCGGCAAGGCCCAGAACGGCCAGAAGTTGCCGTTCGGGCCCTACACCCTGCCGCAGGTGGCGGGGGTGGCCGTGGGGTTGATTCTCACGGGACTCGGTGCGATGACCCTGCCGGCGAATCCGGCGATCACCTTCCTGGTCGGTGTGGCGCTGACCGTAGTGATCGGGTTCGGGCTGGGCCTGATCCCTTATACGGGAGTACGGCTGTTGTCCAGGGTCGTATGGTTCGGCCGGCTCGTTCTCTACCCGAAACCCGCACTCGCCTCCGGTATGCCGGTCACTCCGGAATCGGCTCGGATCACCATGTTCGTCGAGGAGACGGTGGTGGCGATCCTGCCGCACGAACCGGCCGCCTCCAGGTCGGCGCGGGAACGCGGCAAGCGCAACGCCGTCCGCGGCGGTCAGATCCTGGAGATGCTGGGGACGAACCGTTTTCTGCGACCGGTGGAGGTGGTCGAACCTGCCACCGCGTCCGGGACCCCCTCGAATTGGCGGACGATGATAGGCGGTAACGGGGGGCGACCGAAGAGCGGAGAGGGACGCTGATGGGGTTCAACCGGGATCTACAACCCACGGCCGCGATTCGCGGGCATCTGCAGTTCACCCATACCGGGCTGGTCACAGCGAACTATTTCATCACTCCGCTCGGCTACGGATTGCGTAAGGCCAGCGATAAACACGATGTCAAACTGGCCCATCACTCCCTGGTCAACAACCTGCCGAACGGGTCGCTGCTGCTCGGTATCCAGGCCCGGCAGAACACGATCGACGTATTGAGCAAAATGGTCGAAGGTGTGGATCTCGACGAATGCGCCGATTACGCCGACGAGGTGTTCGCCTCCTACGAACGGGTCCGCGCCATCGCCCCGCAGACCCGGATCTTCCTGCTTTCGATCCCGGTGGGCACTGCCAACACCAGCGGTATCTCCGCGCTCTCGCGGATGTGGCGGGGTAGTACCACCACCATCGATGCGACCGCCATCTCGCGGGCCGAACTGGACGCCTACGAGAGCGAGGCAAACGAGATCCTGTCCCGCATCGGTGGCGACTTCGATCCGGTGCCCGTGCCGGCGGCGATGTTCCAGTGGCTGTGGGAGCACTATCTGGCCCGCGGCGCGGTGGGCGATCCGGTGGCCCCCACCCGCGCCGGCGCCCTGGACGACGCGACCGCGGCGGTGTTCAAATCCGCGGCGCTGGACGAGGGCGCCCGAGCCGATTCACAACGCCGGCTACGCCCCTCCTTCGTCCCGGTGATCAAGGTGGTACAGCCGGACACCGGCTATCGTCCGTCCTACCAGGCCATGCTCACCCCGCGGTCGTTCCCGTACGCGGGCATGATGTTCCCCGGGGGCAGCGAGTTCCTGAACGTGATCGACGGCCTCGGCGATGTCACCGTCGACTGGGGGATGCGGATCTCCACCAAACCCGCCGAGCAGGTATTGAAGGCCAACGAGATCAACCTGCGGCGGCTCGGCGAGCAGATGGACCAGCGCGACCAGGAGATCTCCTTCGCGCAGAACACTCTGATGTCCAAGGCGCAGATGCTGAGCGAGTACAACCAGCATTTCGAGGTGAACGGCGGCGAATCGGAGGTCTCCTTCACCACGGTCATCGCCATCGGAGGCCCCTCTCGGGACGAGACCATGGACGCGGTCAATACCCTACGGCGCCGGTACAAGCGTTTTCAGGTGGAAATGACCGCGCCGGTGGGCGCGCAGGTGGATCTCTGGTCGCTGCTGGTGCCGGGTAGCCCGCCGCGGCGGGCGTTCGATGATTTCGCCCATATCGTGCCCTCGGATATGTGGGCGGGATTCGTACCGTTCACCACGAGTCAGATCGGTGACGACAGCGGTCCGGTCATCGGTATCAATCTGCTGTCCGGGCATTTCGAGCCGATCCATTTCGGAATCATGGAGGCGGCGCTGCACGATCTGTCCGCTTCCTTCGCGGTGACCGGCGAACTGGGCTCGGGTAAATCGTATTTCCTGAAGCTGATGGCCGTCCTCGTCCACGATATGGGTGGACAGTTCCTCGCCATCGACCGCAGCCAGGTCGGGGAATGGGAGCATTTCGCCTCCGCGATCGACGATGCGGTGGTCATCGACCTGGCGAATCCCACAGTATCGCTGGACCCGCTACGTCTGTTCGATCCGCGGGTGGCCGGGGAACGCGCGCTGGACTCCGTGCTGCCGCTGCTGGACCTCTCACCGACCTCGGGTACCGGCGCGGTCATCAGCAACCTGCTGTCACCGCGTGGGGTCGAGGAACACAAGATCACCAGCCTGCTGGACCTGTTCCGGGTGGTGTGCCGGCTACGCGACGAGCCGGGATCGCTCGAGGAGTACTCCGACCTCGCATCCCGCCTGGGAACCATCGTGGAACGGGTCCCGGTACTGTTCGATCCCGGTCTGGCGCCGATCCGGCTGGACGCCGCGGCCACCGTGGTCCGCAGTCACCGGCTCGCGCTACCGACCGCCGAGGAACTCACCACCCCCCATCTGTACAACCGGTTGCCGCTCACCAAGCGGCTGGGCACCGCGCTGTACGAATTGGTAGGGGTGACCGCCCGGGAGGCGTTCCTCTCCGACAACGGCCGGTTCGGTCTGCTGGTCGGTGACGAGGCGCACCATTTCACCCAGACTCAAGTGGGTTCCGCGGTGACCTCCGATTTCAGCCGTGACGGACGTAAACACCTGGCCGCCATCGGCCTCGCGTCGCACGATCCGGCCACCGACTTCCAGGGCGCCGCGCACAACTTGATCCCCAACCGCTTCGTCTTCCGTCAGCGCGACGAGACACTGGCCCGTAACAGTCTGGAATGGCTGGGGGTCGATCTGGAGGAGGCGCCGTTCCTGCTCCAGGCGCTGCGCGAGGAGACCTCGCCACCGGTGGGCGCGGGACGACAGGTCCCCGAGGAGCGCCGGGGTGAGATGTTCATGCGCGATGCGTTGAGCCGGATCGGACGCGGCAAAGTACTCGGCCCGGCCCGTGCGGACAGGGCCGAAGCCATCACCAGTACCCCGACCGTCGTCGCGAAGACCGAGCGGCGAGAGCCGGAGGCGGTGCGGTGACCGGGGCGTGACGATGGCAGACGGATCGAGTTCGGACGGCTACAAGGGGCCGATGCGGGTGATCATCGTGGTCGCTGTCCTGTTGATCTGCTGTTGTGGTGGCGCGCTCACGGCCGTCGGGGTCCCACTCGGGGAGATGATGTCGGTTGGTAAGAGGCACTACGACTCGCAGTGCGATATCGCGCTGGGTCCGGAGCCGGGCGCGTCGACGTCGGCCACCGCCACCACGACCACCACGCCGGTTCCGGATGCGGTCGCGCGGCAGCAGCGGCCGGAGAAGAACCCCTATGCGGAGTTGAACTTCGACCCCGCCGATCCGAACGTCACCGATCGAGATCTGGCCTGCGCGTCGGCTATGAAGACGGCGCCGATACAGGACGAGCCGTGGCAGGAGTTCAATACCGGGCCTGCTGTCTCGTGCGCTGCCGACCTGGCGCTGCGCTATCCGGAAGCAGGGGGTACGCCGGCGATGGCCGATTACGCGCGCGATGTGATCTACAGTGCCTCGATCGCCGGATCGACCGGACAGTGCGCCCCGACCCGGGCACCGGCGCCGGTCGTGGTGGAGAACTGCGGTGACCCCACCAGAGTGGTGGCGTCCGTGATATTGCCGGCAACGGTCGGCGAACAGGGTTACTGCGGGCAACTGGTCGACCCGAAAGCGGCCTCTCCCGGGGACCTGGTGTTCTGGGAGTACATCGACCGCCGCGCGACCCGGGTCGGCATCGCGCTCGGGCCGGGAGAGCTGGTGACGGTGGACAGCGGTAGGTTCGTGCGTCTCCGCCTTCCCGAGGGCGCCGAGGTGCAGATCAAACGGGTGTTGGGGGATGCCGCGTGACCAGTGCGGAAATCGGTCCGTATTCGATAGAGATCGATCTTGTCGGCGAGGAACGGGACGGCGGGGACACTCAGCCGGGGGAGCCGGGGAAACCCGGAGAGCGTCGAACCGGGGGTGGCGGAAGGAACGGCTCGGCGCCGGTGGCGCCCTCGCCACCGCCCGGCGCGCAGCCTCCGAACGGTACCGCTCCTCCGGCGGCTGGTTCCGCGTCTGGACCCCCCTCGGCTCCTGCCCTCGCGCCCGCGCCCGGTGCGGCGGTATCTCCGCCTCCGGCCACGCCGCCCGCTGCCCCGGCCCCCTTGGCCGCGACCACGACCGCTCAGGCGCCGCCGCCGGTAGCCGCGCCGGCGCCTGCGCCTGCCCGGGCCGAGGACCGGCCGGAACCCGAACCACTGGTCGACCCGGAGGCCGTGGCCCAGATGGCGCCCATGGCGATGATGGCCGGCGCCGCTCTGCTGCCGATGATCGGTTCGGCGCTGACGGGTCTACTCGGTGGTGGTTCCGGTACTGGTGCGGTGCCCACCGCGGCGGCCGGCGGCCCGGCGATGGATCCGGAGTCCCAAGAAGCCATGAAGGCACTGAATGCTCTGGAGTCCGTCTACGGCGAAGGGGAGCCGACCGACCCCGGAATGAAGAAACTGCGGGACCGGGCCGCCGACTCGGACGCGGGCAGTGGTGACGGTCCGCAGATGGTGAAGGCCAAGCGGTTGTTCCAGGCCAATCGTGCCGCCGCCTTCAACAACCTGGACACACAGTTCGTCAACTACCTCAACACGCTCGGAACCTCGAACAAGGTCGACCAGAACGCGGTGCGGCGCTTGCTGAAGATGACGAACGAGGCGCTGGCCGAGCTGGGACCGACGGCCTATACGAAAGAGGGGCAGCAGAAGGTCCGCCAGATCCTGACCGCGGCGCTGCAGACCGCGCACAAGATCGTTTCCGGGGGTACGGCGAACAACGGTGATACGGCCTCGGCGATCAATCAGCTCACCAACCAGTATCTGTACAACATCATCGGTAAGCCGTTGCCCGGGGGAGTCAAGTTCACCGCCGCGGCCGCGGCCGCGACCGTCCAGGGCGGTTCGGAGCGTGCGCAATTCGCGGCCAAGACCGCACTCGCCCAGATCGGTGACCCCTATGTGTGGGGCGCGGAGGGCCCGAACAGTTTCGACTGTTCGGGTCTCACCCAATACGCCGCCAGGCAGGCGGGCGTGAACATCCCGCGGGTGGCCAATGATCAATACCGGCAACTGCCCGCGGTGAATCCCGGCGATATCCAGCCCGGTGACCTGATCTTCCCGTCGACCAGCATGAAGAACGGTCAAATGGGTCACGTGATGATGTATATCGGTAATGGTCAGGTGGTCCATGCGCCGAGATCCGGTGAGGACGTGAAGATCACGACCCTCCCGCGCAACTACGAAGCCCGCCGCTTCGCCTGAGCACGGGCGCGGCCCGGTGGTCGGATCCGCCGGGCCGCTTCGCGACCGATAACGAATTCCGGGCCCGCCCTGCGCTCGGACCGCACATTGCGGGCGAGGACCCGGCGAGTACGGCGACCGGCCGCATTCGATCCGGCCGCAGTGATCGCATCGTGCAGGGCGATATCGGAAACCGCGGGGCCGCTGCGGGAACCCCCGCAGCGCAGACCGTTCTTACGGATCCCAGGGATCGAGGCCCGATTCCGGGTCCATGTGGTCCAGATTCGCGAGCCGGTGCGACCACTGCATGACCCTCCGGCGGTTCATATCTGTCGGGTTGGCCTCGTAGGCGTGTGCGGCCTGCTGGAAAGCTGTCGTCACCTCGGTGGCAATAGTCCAGCGGGTGCCTCGGCCGACCGAGTTCCATTCGTCCGGGGTGATGGCCGCGCGCAGTGCGACGTCGGAATCCCAGTGCTGCCGGACCCGGTTCACGAACCCATGGTTGACCACCGTACCGGGTGGGGGTGCGTTGGTGTGCCGGGCGAAGTTGTCCGCCGCGACGACCGCCTGCGAAGCGAATGCGTGGCGCAACTCGATCGGATCGGTCGGCCGCACGTGATTCTCGATCGCCCGGGAGGCAGCGAGGGCTTTCTGTAGCGGACCCCAGCCGAAGGGGTTCGACGACATACTGGACTTCTGGGCCGCTGCCGCGCGAAGCGCATGGGACACCATGAAATCCGGTCCACCGGCGGCTATCAGCGCCGAGGCCATATTACCGTCCGGGACCCGGTTGTCACCGAGGCCGTCCAATGCGTTGGCGATGCCGGCGGCGGTCCCCATACCGCCGACCTTGTCCGCTCGGGTTTTCGCCTTGCGCAGCCAGTTCGCCCGGGAATAGTCGCCCCATTGGTAGGTATCCATCCGGGAATCCGCGGTGATCATATTCGCCAGGTCGGAGCGCTTCCTACCCCGCGCCAACGGGCTGAAGGGGCTCGGTGTGGCGGCCATCAGCCACGCGGTGACGGGCGAACTGTTGACGGTGTTCAGGGCGGCCATGGCGGCGAGGCCGCTCAGCGATCCGCCGCCACCGCCGCCACCGCCACCGCCACCCATACCCATCCCGAGCGCGGTACCACCGCCGCCCCCCGAGCCGGACTGGCTGCCCTGGATGGCCAAGGAGAACCGGTTCGCGACCCAGTCGTTGCCACGGGACAGGCTCCGGTTGAGCCGCCGGATCTGCGAGATCGCCACGATCTCCACGACACAGGCGATGACGATGACCGACATCACCTGCCCCCGCGCCTGGTCGAAGAGGTTGCTCATGAACAGGATGTAGATACCGAGAAAGATCGTGAACACGGTCATGCGAGCGGCGGCGATCAGTCCGTCGACGATATTGCGCACCAGGAAGGTCTGCGTCGGTCCGTAGATGAAACCGCCTGCCGCGAAGCCGAATATGGACATGAAGCCGTGGTAGATCGTGTTCATGGCTGCCTTCATGACCTTCAGCCCGAGATAGACAGCGAAGGCGAGCAACAGCGTCGCGCACACCAGCAGGATGATTCCGGTACCTACCTGGCCCATCGACGGATTATCGGCCCGGGAATACGCGGACCCGTTACCGCATTGCTTGATTCCTTTGAGAATATTGTCGTCCTTGCCCGAAAGCACGCCCGAGGACCACGCCGACTCGCAGGCCGCATAGTTGTCGACAACCTCGCCGAAGTTCCACACCTGAACGGGTTTACGGGCGAAATTGTCCGCCAGGTCTTCCTGCATGGTTTTCACCAGCAGGACCGGATTGGGGTTGCTGTCACCGGTGAGCCCGGCCGCGACCGAGATGCCCACATCCCTGCCCTGGGTGAGCAGGCCGTCGGAGGACAGGACATCGGCAAGGGGTTCGGCGAGGAAGACCGGACCGATGATCGCGACACCCAGCATGGTGATCACCTGCATGGTGGCTTTGCTGGGAAAACCGCGGACGATGAACCAGGCCACGAAGAAAGTGCCGATCGTCGCGGCGGTGATCAGCATCATCGGGGTGGCGATCTGATGGGACAGCGCGGCGGCGACACCGTTCAGCGCGTTGGCGAACATATCGAGCCAGGTGAAACCGAAGGTGAAACCGACGATCCAGATGGCTGTGGTCACGATGGCCATATAGCCGACGAACTCGAGGCCGAGCAGCGTCCACAGCACGGTGTAGCCGGGATTGATCAGACTGCCTCGGTTCGAGGCGAAGGTGTAACTCGACAGCGGTACGCCGTTGGAGTCCGTGATGTTCATCCAGCCCAGGCCGTCGATCTGCGATACACCACTGCTGACCTGGGCAGTCGCTACAACACCGACTATTCCCGGAAATACGACGAAGAGAAAGAGGATACCCAGGACCCACAGTGTTCGCCGATGCCACGGATGCTCGGCGAGCCAGTCCCGGGCCCTCCGGACAAGGGTGTCGGGGTAGTACCGTAAAGGGTCCCAGCCGGTGTCGTCGGCGCGGCGACATCGGAGTTCGCGAGCGTGCCGGGAAGGCCGGACCGGCGCCGTCATACGGCACTCACCACCGGATACCGGTGAGATCCCCCGGTGGTGGAGAGATGGGCGGCGATACGGCGGAATTGTCGCATGAGTAGTTCCCGGCGGCCGTTCGCCGGCCGGGAAAAACGCAGGTTCATCCGGTTGTTCCTCCTGCGCCTGAATCCGGGCCTCGTTGGAAAGAGGGCATCGTGGTGCACATCAGTTTACGAGTCGCTGACTCGATGATGACGTGTCGTACCAGGTCACCGCTTCCCCCCGGTGGGAATCCCCGACAATGGGGTCTGTCAGGAAGGAGAGGCGCGCATGGTCGGCTGCCGGTGTCTGCGATCACGGTTCGGCCGGTCCGCAGTGCCTGGCCGCAGCGCGGATGTCAACCGCATGACGCCGACACCGAGCGTCCCTGCCATCGGCAGGTGAGGCCGTGGCTCTCTGGGACGGAGTAGGTGACTTCTTCAGCGAACACGGTTCCGATATCGCGGTAGGCGCCGTGAGCGTGGCCGGGTTCGCAGTCGGCGGGCCCCTCGGGGCAGCGGTGGCCGGAGGTATTGCCGGCGGGGTCGCCGCTGGTTTCAAAGACGAGAACGTCCTGATGGGAGCCGGTCTCGGTGTCGCGGGTGGGCTGGTCGGCGGCCTGGGCGGCGTCGCGTTCAGGGGCTCGGCCAAAGGGATTGTGGGTGGGCTGCTCCGCCAAGGGCACTCTCTGGATATCGCCCGGGGAATGGGCGGCAGTGTGGACAGAATCGCCTTCGAGAGGTCGGGGCTGTTCGCGAAGAGGATTCCCGAGTTACTCGGGGGCGCACACTTGTCGCCCTGGAAGACTTATGTGGGTCTGTTGAATACGGCCTTCACTCCGTATTTCATGGACGTGATCGAGAATGCTCCGGACGATATCCGGAATAAATGGTACAAGTACATGGGGTATCCCGACATTCCACTGATAGATATCAGTGAGGAGGAGCTTTCCGCCATCCCGGACAAGATGCCCCATATCATGATGCCCGACCCGGCTCGCCTGCCGAAGGAATTGGAACTGACCGCGCCGGTCGAGGCGAACTATCGCACCCTACCCACCGCCTACGCGGGCTACTGGAACAGCTTCGGGGAGAAACCGGGCAAACTCGACCCACCGAAGGAACTGACGGTCGGTGACATCTCCGGAGAGGACAAAGCCGGGATCGCGAACTATCCGCGGAAGGTCGAGAAGATGCGGAGCCGACTGGCGGAACTGCGGTCCAAGGCGGCGAAGGTCGAGGAGGCGAGCGAGCAGACCAGCCGGCTGTGTGCGGCCGGCCGCGGGGATTTCGCCCAGGCGGTGAAAGCGCTCACGGGGTTTGCCGGACTGGATGCGCGGGATATGAAGCGTATCGGCGTACTGTTCTCCGACTACTCACAAGAAACGAGCGAGTACACAGGTCAACCGGTGTTCCGGATCGACCCGACCGGTCTGGGCGCCGGCCCGCCGAGCGAGGACGTATACGCGATGGTGCTCGTCGACGCAGCTTACGGGAGTGCTGCGGCAATACTGTCGTGGTACGCGGAGGCTTTCGAGGCGCTCGGTGCGAGAACCGAGTCCGAGAAACCGACCGCCGAGAAACCGACCGCCGAGCAGAGCGGACAGAATCCGGCGTCCACAGCGACCACCCCCACGAACAACGGCAACGATCCCTACTATGACGCCGCGGCCGCCGCCGGCAACCGGATCTCGCCGACCGCCCGGACGAGCCCGTCCACGGTTCCCGCGCCCACCCCCTGGGATCTCACTGGTGACACCGGTTCGGGGTCCGGCTCCGATCGCAAGGTCACCGATGATCCTGTGGGCGGTGCCGCCGATGGGCTCGGTACGGCCACCACCCCGCCCGATGTCTCGTCGGTTGCCCCCGCACCGGTACCCGCGGTGTCTGCCGCCGGGAACGAAATGGGATCAGTACTGAAATCGATGATGCTCCCGCAGCTGATGCAGGCCTTCCTGGGCCGCAACCGCCCAGGGGCCGGGACGGAACCGGAGAAGGACCACCGGGATGTGCGGGAACGGCCCGAGGACTTCGCGGCCCCGGCGCCCGTGCCCGCGCCGGCGGCCAACGGTGTGCCCGCCGCACAGCAGCCGGGAAACCCGGCAGCCACCGCACCCAGCGGCGAGACCAGGCCCGCTGTGGCTCGTCCCGATCCCGGGCGGCCGCCGGGGAATCCGGTGCCCGCGACCGCTCCCGACACCAAGGGCACCGTGGTCTACACCGTCCCCGACGGCCGGACCGTAGAGGTGTCCGCCGTGGTGGCACGTGGGCTGGACGCGGCATTCGGTGACGCCTCGGCTACCGATGCGCGCGCGGCGTACACCGGCACACCCGCGGAGTGGACCGATCCGAAACGGATAGGGCGCCGAATCGATCCGAGCGAGTCGGTGACCGGCGATGTCGGCGTGTGGGAGGAGCGGACCGCAATACTCGTCCAGTTCGACGGCCAGGACGTACTCGAGGCGGTGGTCGACGGGGCGCTGGTAAAGGTCACCGAGCTGTCGCAGATGCGTGACGGCGCGGGCGACTTCGGCGGATTCGTCGGTATCTTCCACCCGCCCGGTATCGAGAAGGTGGCGGACGAGGCCGCCGCGACCGCCGTTCCCGGTGCGCCCGCCGACCAAACCGGCTCCGCCGAATCGGCGTCTGTGTAGGAGGCTAAATGGGCAACGACTTCTGGAGTAGTGTCGCAGGGTTTGTGGTCGACGTCGGTGTGAGTTACGGAATCGAACACGGCTTGAAGGGCCTCGATCGCGGCCCCATGAAACATCTCCTCGTCGGTGCGGCCGCGGGTGGTGCGGGCGGGGCATTGGGCGATGCGGTCGCCCACGGGGGCTTCAGCGGAGATACCTGGGGGGCGGCCTTCTACGGTGCGCTCGGTGGTGCGGGCGGCGCGGGTGCGGAGCGATTCGTTTCGTGGAGGCTGGCGAAAGGGAAAACCGCGGCCGACAATGCCTCGGCGGAGGCGGGCTCGGCCAAGTCGACCGCTGAAGCGGAGCGCAAAAGCCTGGAGGACGCGGAAAACGCGCGTACCGCCGCTCGAACGGATCTGGACCAGGCCGAGGTGGCCCTCAGCGCGGCGAACGCAAAGGTCGGCCCGCTGGAAAGAGAGGTCGCTGATCTGAGGCGCCAGGCGGAGGCGGATCCGAGCAACGAATACTACAAGGAGCGATTGCGCCGGGCGGAGGACGAGTTGGCGGCCGCGAGAAGTGCTGCCGACTCCGCCAAGACGGTACGTGACAAGGCGAAAGAAGGTCTCGACCAAGCGGGCGACAAGTTCAACGAACTGAATGCCAAGCGGGGCGACCTCGACAATGCGAAGAGCGCGGCGGAGGACGCCTCCAAAAAGGCCGAAGCTGCGGCCAAGGCCGCGGGTAAGAAAGTCGACGACTTCGGCAAGTATTACCACGGCACCTTGGTCGGTCTCGGTTCGTGGGGTGCCATGATGCTCAACGAGCACGGCGCGCCCTGGTCTTCCGACGGGTCCGGCGGAGATCAGCCGGGCGCGGCGGTGAACAGGGTGCCCTTGATGTGGGACGGCTACCAACCCGCCGCGACAGCGGGGTTGATGGGCCGGCCACCGTTCGAGCAGGGCTCGTCTCCGCAGAAGGGGCAGGGTTTTCTGCTCCGCCCGGAGGGGCTGAATCCCAGTATTGCCCTGTGGTACGGCGGCCCTTCCAATTCGTTCGCGTATTCGCTGGTGGATACCTATGAGATGTTCGGCGATCTGAAGAAGAAGGAAGACCTGAAGGTCACGCCGATTCCGGCGATGCCGAGAACGGTGCAGAACCCCGCCGGTTTCAGCGCCAAGGGTGGCGCCACCTATAAAGACTTATCGCTCTCGCTCAACGAGGCGGGCAAGAAGCTGACCGACACGCAGCAGAGCGTGGTGAATGTACTGCCGACCGTGGAGGAGATCAGCAAGCGCGGCAAAGAGAACGTCGGCAAGCTCATCGTCGGCGTGAACAGGTTCATGGTGGAACGCCTGCAGACCGGCTCGGACAAGGAAGTTCTCGTCGTACTGGGCCAGGGATTCACCGAGCTCGCCAACGAGATCCAGAATGCCGCGCAGGCGAACCAGAATCTGGCCGGTGGCATCCAGAACCCGACCGCGGCGCAGGACGCGGCCGCGGCCCAGAACCTGGCCAACTCGGTCGGCAACTATGCCGGCCGGATGAACAGTGCGGGTTACACCCCCGACAGTTCGCAGATCGGGGTGAACAACCCCTGGGACCCGGGCAACCTCGGTACCGGCAACGCCACCACTCCGGATACCTCGGCTCTGAAGGACGCCACCGAAAAGTTCCGGAACCAGGCCGAGAACCTGGCGGGTGCGGCGAACACCCCCTCGAACCTCGACCCTGTCTCCTACGACCCGGGTGCCGCCTTCAACCCGGGCGCCTCCCAACTGGGGTCCGCCGGATCGATGGGCGCGATGGGCGCGATGGGCGCGATGGGCGGGATGGGCGGCTTGATGGATATGATGTTGCCGCTTCAACTCATGGCCCAGCAGAGGGCCATGCGGGAGCAGGTGGACAGCGGTATGTCCGACCGGATGGACGATCTCGATTCGTCCCGTTTCGACCAGGCCGCCGTCCCGACCCTGCCACAGGCGCAGCAGCCGGTAGGGACCACCCCGTGGTCGAATCAGGCGGCCGCGAACAATGCCGCCGCGACCCCGGCCCAGCCCGTCGCGCACCACCCGGCCGGGGCCCCCAACGGCGCCACCTCCACTCAGCCCGGCACCGCGGTGCCGAAGCGGGTGCCCGGGGATGACGGTCTGGTGCCGTACCAGTTCCCGAAGGGGGTCCAGCGCATTCCTCTCGCTGTGGCGCAGGCGTTCGACAAGGCGTTCGCGAACAAGAGCGATACCGATGCCCAAGCCGCGTACCAGGGGACCGCGGGGGCGTTCACGGATCCGAAGGATATCGGCCCCGCTGTCGATCCGTTCCAGCTGGCCACCGGCGATATCGGCACCTGGATCATCCGGCAGCCGAAGAAAGAGTCGCAGCAGGCGGAGCCGGTGCCCGCGCAGGCCGGCAGCGAAGGGCAGATCCAGCCCGCCGCGATGGTCACCGTCGGCGGCGACACCGGAGAGAAGAAGAGCGAGCCGGATACCGGCTCGAGCGGGGACCCGAAATACCGGACCGCCATCCTGGTCGTATTCGGAGAAGGGGAGAGTGGCACCGTGGAAGCCGTGGTGAACGGGGAGCTTCGGCAGTTCGAGGCGGAAATGTCGGATACTGAAGGTGACTTCGGTGAGTTCGCCGGGTTCAAGCACCCGAAGGGTGTGGAGGCCGCGGGCGACAAGGGCCAGGACAGCGAGACGATGGCGACATCCGGAGACCAGACCACGGCCGATATACCGGCGCTCACGATGCCGGTCTAGTGGATGTGCAGCCACGGTGAGAGGAGATGAGACATGCCACTGAATGTCGATCTCGGTGAACTGGTGTCCGTCGCGGGCCGATCGGCAGACCTGGCGCGGGTCACCGGGGCCGCGATGCCGCGTGAATGGGTGCTGCCCGCAGGGGCCGATCCCATTTCGGCACAGGCGGTTCCGCAGCTGAACGCGCAGGCCGCGGCGCTGTTCAATGCCACCATCGGGGTATTGAACAAGATCCAGCGCGACGCCCATCGCGTCGGTGCGGCGGCGACCGAGTACTCGACGGCCGACGACGAGGGCGCCCGCCTGGTCAACGCTTCGGGAGGTGAGCTGGTCGCCAACCCGGTACCGGCCGTGGAACCGGTGGGGTACCGCCGGGTGCCGGAAGGACTGAGCAGTATGCCCGTGGTCACCGGCGACCCGTTGACGCTCGCCAAGCAGTTGCACAATGGCCCGGGGCCGGAGCCCGCGCACCGCTTCGCCGATTCGATACGACTGTTCAATGTGAGTTCCCGGACCCAGGCCTCCGCCGATATGGATAGTGCGAGTTCGATCCTGCAGAATTGGACGCCGGTGGGGACAGAGGTCGCCCAGCGATTCGTCACGTATCGCGGCTGGATGGACCATTTGGGGGACGCGATGGAGAAATTGGCGCAGGGGGCCGATGACTACGGCAGCGCGTTTTCCCGCGCCAAGGCCAAACATCCCACGCCGGAAGAGATCCTGGCCGCGCGAAAGCGAATGCTGGCCGCGGCACGTGCGAAGAACGAAGCCGCGCTGGCCGCCGCTACCGCGGAATACAACGAATTGAACGTGCGATCGGGCGAAGCCGCGGGGTCCTACGCCACGGAAACCGGTACCAGCATCGCGAATTCGTCGGAGGGTACGGCCGCCGCGACGCAAACCGGTTCCGGAGGTTCCAGCGATTCGCTCTCCCAGATGCTGCCGATGCTGATGCAAATGATGCAGCTCGGTGGCAACGGCCTGGACCAGGCCGACGACATATCCGACGACGACTGGTACGACGATTCCTTCGACGATTACGGACTCGGGGATTACGGGATCCCATCGTTGGGAGGTCCGTCCGGCGGGTCGCCGTCGCTGTCGCCGTCATTGCCCGGCAGCACGATTCCCAGTGCGGCCGATGTCCAAGTGCTGTCGGCGACCACCTCGATGCCGTTGGCCGCCGCAACCGGCGGCAATGTCGGGTCGCCGGCCCGGTTACCGCTCGGTGACGGCGCCGGAAGCGCAGCCGGTACCGCCCGCGGTGCCGGTGTCGGCGCCGGCGCGCCCATGATGCCCATGGGGGCGCCTATGGGCGGGGGGATGGGTGGTGCCGGCGGCGGTAGCGGTAACGAACGCAACCGAGTGGTCGCCTGGCACCCCGACCGCTTGATGTACGTCGACGACACTCCGCACACCGAACCCGTTATCGGGGAACGGCCCACCATCGCGCCGACGGTCACTCAGCCGACCCCGACGCCGGCCAATCAGGCCCCGACCCGATCCGGAGGTAACGCATGAGCATCCACCCAGACGTGCAGGCCGCGCTGGACGCGGCCCGCGAATTACGGCATCGCATCGCCGATATGCGGGAGCGTATCGACGATGTGCGTGCCCGGCGGCCCTCGCCCAGCGGCACCGTCATCCCGGAGGTGGACGCGATGGGGCGGCTCACCAGCCTCTACCTCGCGCCGGGCACCGCGGGCCGGTTCACCAGCGAGGAACTCGCGGCCGAGATCATGGCCGCCATCCGGGAGAGCACACGGGATGCGGCCCGGCAGTATCAGGCGATCATGGAAACCGTGATCACCGAGAACAGTGCGGCGGACGGCGCGGCGGACGGCGCGGCGGACAGTCGTGAGTCCGCCGGTATCGCCGAGGCGGTGCGGTGACCGGTACCGAGGCCGCGGAGGCGGCGGACGATTCGGTCTCGGCCGCCGATGCCATCGGCTGGCTGCACGAGGAAGGTCTCACGCGCCTGGCCGCGCTGGGTTCCGGCGCGCCGAACCCGGCCGTCGCCTTCTCCGTCGATGTCTCCACCGGCATCGTCACCAAATATCCGGCCGCCAACGGCGGAATCGGGGCCGATTCGAGCACGATCGCAGCCGATGACCTGCCCGCTCCGCTCGACAGCTCCAATCGGCTCGTGGTCGTCGGTATCACCAGCTCCGACCAGATATTGGTGGTCGACCTGGCCGGGTCGCTGGTCCTCGGGATCAACGGTGACCGGGCCGAACTGGCCGCACGGTCCTGGGTGATGCAGTTGCTGCTGAACCCGGATATCACCGTGACCACCAACAGCGCCGATGTGGCGATCGGCAGCAGTCCGCGGTGCCGTAAGAGCTTCATCCCGGGCGGTGGTGGTTCGATCGTCAGTGTGGACGACGGTAATCCACCGGTGACCACGGTATCGATGAACTCCGATGTCGAAGGTTCTGACTATCTGGACCTGCTCGGCGACGGTACCGGTGAAATGTACCTGGGAGCGCGGGTATGGCCGCTGCGGCTGGTGATGACCATCGGCGACGCCGCGTGGTCGGCGCTGTCGGAAACCTTGGACCGGGCAGCCGGATAGATCCGCAGGAGAAGAAGATGAACGACGATTTCGACTACGACGATATCGAAGACGATCAGGACGAAGGTGCGGCCACGACATCCGCGGCCGCCCCGCAGATACACGAGGTGTTCAACCCCGATCACACCGTCGGAGTGGCCTGCGACCGGGACGGTGAGATCGTCGGGTTGCACATCACCGACGAGGCGCAGGACAACGGTGACAGCTGGTTGAGTGCGGAGATACTCAAGGTCGCCGCGCTCGCACATGCCAAATCGCGCCTCGGCCTGCGCCGGGAGATGGAGTCCAACGGCGCTCGCTCCTACACGATCGACTCGTTCGGCCTGCCGACCGAGGCCACCTATCGGACCATGGAAGACGAAGCATTCGGCCTCCGCCCGGCCTGACCCGCACCGGACAGACAGGACACGACCATGGTGAATATCCTCTCCCTCGACGCGGTGAAGGCGATCGTCGGTGACGCCGCCGGGGCGCTCACGGTGATGACCGACGCCGTCGGCACCACGGTGGATTCGCTGGTAGTGCAATCGAAAGCCGGTTCGCCGCTGGACTGTGCCACGACGGGCCTACTGGGAGTGATTCGTGACATCTTCGACGCCGGAGCCTGTGATGTCACCGAGCAAGCCGGAATCACCGTCGAGGCGACCGGTTACGGCACCACCGTACTGTCGAACGCCGATATCGACGGCCAGGCGACCGTGCACTCTGCCGCGGTCTGACCGGACACGATGGCGCCGGAGCAGACGAGTCCGTACTGGGACCGGATCGTCGGGGACCGCTGGCCGCAGATACCGCCGTCGGCCTGGCACGGTTTGGCGGACAACGCTCGTGAGGGTGCCGCGGCCCTGAACCTGGTCGATGTGGAGCAGGCACGGCGGGCGTTCGAACAGACGGTTCAGCAGTCGGTGGGTCTGGCGGAGATCCGGCGGGCGCTCGTGGCGTTGGAGGAAAATCCCCGGGCGTTCGCAGCCGCTCTCTCCGCCGCCGCGGATACCTTCGATACTTTCGGCGATGTGGTCCGGCGTACTCGTAACCAGATTCTCGACGTGGTCGCCGATGCCGCCGACCGGATCGAGCAGGCCACGCGGGGCGACAACAACGACGACGGTACGGAAGGCGACGCGGCCGAGGCCGAAGCCGATCGCCAGGCGACGGACGCCATTCTGGCCGATGCCCGGGGAGATGTGCGCGATATCGTCGCCGCCGCACTGAATTCGCTGGGGCCGCAGGGGCTACCGCGGCTGGACGATATCGCCGAAGCTCTCGGGCAACCGGGACCGTGGCGCAAGGGTGGCGGCGTGCCCGGTGTCGGACCCCGCGGACCCGGAGCCCCCGGCAGGCCCGGTCGGCACCACGATGTTCCGCGCCACCACGGGCCGGGGTTCGAACCGGGACCCTGGGTTCCCGGCCACGATCGGCCCGTGCGACCCGATCCGATCCTCGGGCAGATCCTCATAGATCTGATCGATGACCTGCTACCTCCGCAGCCGGGCCCGACGGTGCTCGGGCCGCCGCCCGCCCTCGACGTGCAACCACCGGTGGGCACCGAGGATATGCCGCCCGCGCTCACGGAGCCGGGCGGGCAGACCGATTCCACTGGCCCGGCGCCCGCGGAAACGAACCCTGCCACCGGGGGGCCCGGGGTGCCGCAGCCGGGAGACAAGGTGGAGAATGCGTCCCCACCGGCCGAAACCAGCGGAGACGGTGCCGAGGCCGGCGCCGATACAGCCGCTGTCGACGAATCCACCGATTCCACCGAATCCACCGAAACCAGCGAATCGTCGAGCACCGAGACCGGCGGCGAGCCCGACGAATCCGCGCGGCCCGACCGTGAGGTCTCGGCCCACGACGGTACCGATACGCCGGAGACCTGGGGTCTTGCCCGGCCCGCCGGTACCTACGCCACGCCGGAGTCCGACGCCGAGAGCGCGCCTCCGGGTGCCGTGCCGCCGGTACTGCCGACGGCGATGGGGCCGGTCGCGGGAACAACCACGGCGCCGGTGGCAACCGGCGCGGGCACCGCGGCTCCGACCAGCAGTCCGGCGGTGAGCGGCCCCGCCGGCACCACTCCCGCGGCGGTGGCATCGGCACAGGCCGGCCGGAGTGCGGTGGGACCGATCGAATCGCAGCGCGGGCCGGGCGCCACCGGTAAAGCGCTCGCTTCCGCGTCCCAGCAGGGGGTCAGCGCGGCGCCCGGTGGAAAACAGCCGGTGCCGGTGCCGGACAGTGATTCCGGTGCCGGGAAGTCCCGGGGGCCGGGCGATCTCGTACAGGAGGCCGTCGGCGCCGCCATGATCTCGGCTTCCGCACCGGCCTTCGTGGTCGGTGAACGCGTCGACGGGGACCTGGTTCTCGCGCGCACACTACTGGGCGGGATTCGTGCGGCCACCGATTCCTGGGTCGTCGGTGTGGACTGGGCAGTCGCGATTCTGCGCCACTCCAGCGGGGTCAGTGCGTTCGTCACGTCGAACGAGGGCCGCGGCTGGTTGCCTGCCCGGCTCCACCTGCCCACCGAAGTGTCGCTGCCGTGGCTGTGGGCCGTATCCGAGGGGTCGGGGTGGGAAGGTACGGCGGACCCCGCTCGGATCCTGGTGGAGTTCGCGATCGCCTGGGGTGCGAAGTCCGGTTCGAAATTATCCGCGCTGGCCTCGTCGCAGCCCATGGATCCGGTGCTCGGCGGGCGGCTCGGCACCGTCGCGCTGGCCGGGTCGGTGGCGGCCTCGGAGACCATGGATCTGCGCAGTCCCGCCCCGGGCATGCTGGATCGCCTGGGGATCACGTCATCGCCCCGCCTGCTCGACCGCGCGGCCAAGGTCATCGATCGCGATATCGCGCTGCGCTGTCTGGAGCTGGCGGTCGACGCGCATATCCGGGTCCAGCGCGCGGAACTCGCGACGGTGGACACGATGGAGGCGCCGGAGATCAGGCTGCGGATCCTGCGCGCGCTGCGCGACGGCCGCGAGTTCGCCGACAGTTGGTGGGAGGAACTGCAGGATGCAGACGATCTGATCGCCGCGACCGTGCTCGGACACCGCGCCGACACCAGCCGAATCGGACTCGGAGAACTCCGTTCCGACGCGGCCGATCTCGATCCGGGCTCGGAATTGTCGATATTGCGCGCCCTCACTTTTCAGCGCCGCTGCAACGAGTTGGTTCTGCTCATGGCGGAGGAGAGATCGCGCCAGACACTGCGCGACTCGGTGTACGCGCACGCCCAGGTGCTGGGACATCCGCTGTTCGCGGCGCCGCCGGCGGCCCCACCGGCTCCGCGGAGGTCGACGGTCACCACCGGTGATCGGCGGTGAAGAAGGCGCCTCCACCCGACCGTAGAACCTCCCCATAGTTGGGAAGAATCGACAATGAGGGGAATCGCTGGTGGGAAAGGATTGATCGAGCATGCCGGAATGGTTGGATATCGACCCTGCGGTACTGCGCCAGCTGGCACTCCAGCACGATCAAGTAGCGGCGGAGACCCGGGAATGGGCTCAGCCGCCATCCGAATGGCTCGCCAACTTCGAGCCCACCTACGGCAAAATCGCCAATCCGGTCAAGGAAGCGCTGGAACGGTACTACGACGCTCGGTTACGCGCCGGCGAGGCCCTGGCCAGGGAACACGAGCAAACCGCCCTATCGCTGCGTCAATCCGCCGATGCCTATGAGCGGACCGACTCGGAAGCCGCCGTGAGCGTCAGCGGGCCGGGCGAGGACGCCGGCGGTCGCGGCGCGACGTTCGGCGATCCTGTCACGGCTGGATTCGTGCCCAATTCGACAGCCCCGAACAGTCAGCTGGGTGCACCGGTGGTCACCGGTCCCGGCGCGGGCACGGGTGTCGGCCCATCGGCGCCCCCGGGACAGATGGATCCGGCGGCCGCCGCGAATGGTGCCGCACAGGGCCCGAGCGGTGCCCCGCCCGGACAGAGCCAGAACGGTGTTGCCGCCGGCGGCGTCACCGCCACGCCCGGCACGGTGCCGTCCGCCGAGCACACGGCGGGGGCGGGAGCCGCACCGGCGGGCAATGCGGTCTCCGGCGCCCCATCGGGTGCCGGAACGGTTCCGGCCGGTGGCGCGCCGGTCGGCGGGCTTCTCGGCACCGGCGCCGGCTCCGGCGACGACCGCGGCACGACCACGACCCCGCCCAGCGGCGCGAACGCACAGGACGGGACCGCCGTTCCGGTGACCGGGGCTCCGACACCTTTCAACTCGGCGGTGGCCTCGGCGAAGGACAAGGAAGCCGAGCCCGCCTACATCGTCGGCGATGCGGTGAACGAAGACCTCCTCATCGCCAAGACCCTGCTCGGGGCGGTTCTGGCCGCTACCGACGAGGCGGTGGGAATAACTTGGGCGGTGGCGGTATTGCGTGGCCCCGCCGGTGCGGGTCTGTTCATCACCTCCAACGAGGGCCGGGGCTGGCTCCCCGCCGGTCTGTTCCTGCCGCGCCAGGTGTCGACACCGTGGCTGTGGGACGAACTGCTCGGTGCCGACGGTGAGGTCGCCGCACCGTGGGAGGGGATTTCGGACCCGGCGCGGACCCTGGTCGAATTCGGCCGGGCCTGGGGCGCGAAGGCCAATGCGGTGCTTTCCGCGATCGCCTCCTCCGGTCCGATCGACCCCGGCCTGCGGAGCCGGCTGAGCGAGGTCGCCATGCAGGGTCTCGTCGAGCCCGGGTCCGATCTCGATCTCCGGGTGCTCACCCCCGATACCACCGACCGGCTCGGCCTCACCGGTTCCGCGCCGGCGCTGGAATCGGTGGCCGCGGTACCGGACGCCCGAGTGCGCAGGCGCGTGGTGGAACTCGCGCTGGACGCTCATGCTCAGCTCGGCCGCTCCGTTTCGCAGCATTTCGACAGCTTCGGTTCGCGTGCGATCCGGGATCGGATCCTGGCGAAGGTGGAGGCCGGCGAGGATGTGCCCGCGTCCTGGTGGGACGAACTCCGCGACGCGGACGACCTCATTGCCGCGGAGATGGTTTCGCAGCGGCTCGATGTGGGCCGGGTCGATCTCGGCGCCATCCGGGTGGACGATGAGGTGAACGCACTGCGGGCCATGGTGTGGGACCGGCGCTGCAACGAGCTGGTGGCGCTACTGGCGGAGGAGCCGGACCGGCAAGTCCTGCGCGATGCGGTATACGCGCATCAGGAGATCCTCGCCCACCCCTCGTTCGTGGCTGCTCCGGCGGCCGTGGCCACGGGTACCGAGGAGCAGGTGGTGCGGCCGGTCGCCGGCGCCACCGAGGTTTCGGCCCCGGTGGAACAGGCCGCCGCCGCCACGGAGTCGGCGCCACCGAGTGCGAGCGGTCCACCGACCGGCGCGGTCGCCGCTCCCGAAACCGGGGGTCCACCGCGCGGCGTGCTGCCGCCGTCGGTGACACCGCCGCCCGAGACGCGGGACTCCTCGTCCTGAGATTCCCATGGCAGACCTCCGGTTCGTGTCATGCGGAAGGTCTGCCTGCGGGAAACCGCGCCGCGCGGGTAATCGATGCCCCGGGCTCTATTCGATGTGGGTGGACCGGCCCCTGAGGAAATGCGTGCCGAATACCCCTCACGGCAGGCGTGGCCGGTTATCGCCCAACTGATGGTGGTCGCGGTCGGGCCCGCGCACAGGGGATCAACACGCCCGCGAGGCCGTCCAGGAACCTCGGATTCGGCGCACGGAGATGCCACCGGAGACGCGGGCCGACGAGGGGGCCGGTCATGCACTGTCGGCCGGTCCGTAGTACCGCCCGCCTCCAGATCAGGGTCGTCCGTGGTGTGGGCAGCATGCTGCCCGAGCCGTCGACGCGGGGGGCGGCACATGGAAGATCGGGGTGCGCTGGTTCCCGGGACAGCCGAGGGAAGCGGCTACGGCATGTGCCCTAGACCTGTTTGCTGGGAGTTGTCGGGCCGTACGGAATATTGTTCTGCGGATCGGTCGAACCCGGATTCGGCGCTGGATTCTCGCCCGGTGTGGGCGTCGCGCCGCCGGGCGGAACAGGGGCCGTCGGGTCGGAGGCCGGGCCCTGTGCCGAGGGGGCGGGCTGCCCTTCGGGCTCCTCCTCCCCGTCCTTGTCTTTGTCTTCCTTCTGGCCGACGAGCTGGGGCAGAAGGCCGAGCATGGGCATGAGCGCAATCGGCAGCATCGACAGTATGGAACCGAGACCGCCCGCCGCCGCTCCCGCGGCACCGGCGGCGCCACCGGCGGACCCGCCCGAACCGGACCCACCCGAACCGGATCCATCGCCGGCGGCGCCGACGTTCACGTCCTGCGCGGCCGTGACCACTTCATCCACCTTCACTACCGCGGTGGCGATATGGTCCATCACCGCGGCCGCCTCGGCGGAACTGAGCTTCTTGGAAGCGACCGTCAGCAAGGCGGCGTTCAGGTCGCTCTCGATATGCACGATCTTCAACAGCGTCTGTGCCTGTTCGGCGGCGACCACCTGCGAGGTTCCGTCCACCTGGGCGTCCATATCGACCAGCGAATCCTGGCGCGCGCTCGCCGAGAACACCTGCTGCTTGTACAACTCGACGCCCTTACCCGAGCCCGGCATATCGGCGGCCTGGACCTTGATCGGCGTTCTGCCGCCGCGCGGCGGGGGCGGGGGGTCGGACCGGCCGAATCCGAGCACGTCCACCGATTTCTGCATCGTGTCTTCGGCGTCGGCGATGAAATCGTTCACAAGACTGTTCGTTTCGGACGCCGCTTTCATCCGAACCAGCTCGACCTTGTGCAATGGTTTCGCGGGACCCGATCGGTCGGTGACCAGTAACCCGTTCTCGGTGGCCGGACCGTCGGCGCTCGCCGCGACGGGTTTGCCGGTGGCGGGGTCCGTTCTGCTCATCAGGGTGGTCGGCCGGTCCTCCGGGGCACCGGGGATCGGCTGGCCGGGGCGTGGGTCACCCGGCCGGAGGCCGCCGGGCGGCCGCCGATCGTCCGGGTTCGTTCCGGGGGTGTCGATATCCGCGTCTGCTGTCGCTGTATCCATCCGCTGTCGTCGCCTCCCGTGATGTCTTCTTCATTGTGTTGTCTTCCTAGAGATGGGAATAGGAGGAATGTCGTTCATCCGCGTGTTGTCGCATAGTCGAACGGACAACATAGGCTTGATTGCCGAGGAATTGCCCGGGGTGCTGGGGCAGAGAGGTAAGTCGGTGCGATGAGCGATGATGAGCTGATCGCATGCCGGCACTGACCGACGATGTGCACGGTGTGTTGCGCGAGCTGCTCGGGCTGTACGGAGCCGGGCAGCCGTCCGAACGCGCGGCCGCCCTGCTTGCGCAATCCATGGCGGCGGACCTGTCCCGGCTGTCCGGCGGGGGTGCCCGCGGCTACGGTGACGCGCTGGGAATCCAGCGTACGGTGCTCGACACACAGTACGGGCGGGACGGTGTCGTCACCAAGACCGTCGGTGAGTCGGGGGCCGGGACGCTGAACGGGCGCGGGTTGCTGAGCAGTCAGATCTCCGATCTCCAGGCGCGGATCCAGGCCATCACCACTATCGGTGACACCCGGTTCAGCGGCCCGGCCCTACTCGATTCGGCTCAGCAGACCATCACGAACGCGACCAGGCAGGTGAATGCCGATATCGACGCGGCACGCAGACAAGCGGCTCAGATAATGCCGCCGGTGGCGCTCGCCGAGCGCACTCGAAAAGCGGTGCCCCCGCCCCGGAAGAGGCGACGGCGGCGACCCCGCATGGTTTCCGGGCAACAGACTGTGAATCAGCCCACCCGGCGCGGTATACGCCGCAACTGGGACAAGACCCGAGGCGGGCGGGCGGCGCAGGCTGCCGACGGCGCGCTCGGCCTGCCCTATATCTGGGGTGGCGGTGGCGCCGGCGGGCCCAGCGGGGGCGGTTTCGACTGCTCCGGGCTGACCCAGTACGCCATCGCACAGGCCACGAACGGCGAGGTGGTCCTGCCGCGGACCACCTACGATCAAATCTACGCCGGTGAACGGATCGATCCCCGTGAGGTGCGCGCCGGTGATCTGGTGTTCCCGGCTTCGTCGTTCAGCTCTCGTGGGCCGGAACACGTTCAACTCGCCGCCGGCAACGGTATGGTGATCGAGGCGCCCTATTCCGGTGCCACGGTTACCTATTCGCCCATGCCGCCCAGTGCTGTCGTGGTACGGGTCGTCTGAATCGTCTGAGCGGAACTCTCGCCTTTGGCTATCGAGATACCACACGAAGTGGCGATGTTCCTGAACTTCATCGGCGTCCCGTATCCGGATATCAACGAGGACCAGGTTCGGGAACTGGCGGGTCACGTCCGCACTTTCGCCGACGAGGTCGCTGGGACCCACGGCGCGGCGACCGGCGCGATCACCGACATGGGATCGGTTTACCAGGGGCAGTCGTATCGCGCGCTGGTGGCGTCCTGGGCGAGCTTGAGTTCGTCGCATATGGAAAGGCTGGACGAGCTGTGCCGGGCTGTGGCGACGGCGCTGGAGATCGCGGCCGAAGTGATCACCGTGGTGAAGGTGGCGGTACTGACCGAGCTCGTGGTGCTGGCCGCAGCCTATACCGCGGCGATGGCGGCCACCGTGGTGACTTCGGGGGCCTCTGTGGCGCTGAGTCAGTCCATTTCACTTGCGGCCCGGCGTCTGGTCAAGGCCATGGAGGAGATGCTCATCGGCTACATCGTGGCCGAGGTACTGGGTAAGGCCATCGAGCCGCTCGAGGACGCGGTCGCGGACATGATCAACGGCGTGGTCTACAACACCACTGCCGATCTGCTGGGCGTCGACACCGGCCGCAGCGACGTCGTGTACATCGATCCCGACGAGGTGCGTCGCTACGCCCAGGTCCTCGACGACCACGCGGACGACATCATGAAACACGCGGAGAAGTTCGCCAACGGTGTCGCCGCCCTCGATTTCACGACGCCGGTCGGCCTGCCCGGTGCGAGTGCTCCGGTGACCGAGTCGGGCGGACCCTCGAACAGCCCGGTTGCGGGCGCACCGGTTCAGCAGGTGCCGCAGGAAGTGGCGGCTACCCCGCGGAACTGGATACCCGGAACCACCGCCGGTGCAGTGCCCGACCAGGACGCGGGAGCGCCTGCTCGCGCCGACGACAGGTCCCCGGCGGCGGAGGCTCCGCCGCAGAGTACGACGGGCTCTCCCGCGGCGGGCCCGGACTCTGCCGGGCAGAGTGGTGTGCCGGGCGCGAGCGCCGGAAGCGGACCGGGGCAGACCGGGGATCTGCGGACCCCCGGCCCCACCGTCGAGAGTCCCGCGGTCGACGGGCAATCGGCGGAGTCCCGTGGTGAACGGCCACCGGTCGTGGGCGGCCAGGAGCCGGATTCCGCCGCCACCCGGTCGCCGGTGTCGTCCGGCGACGATACGGTGGGCGCGAACCCGGGCGACGTGGGAGGCCGGGCCGAGCAACCGGCGCAGGGGGGCAGTTCGGGTGGTGCGGATTCGGCCCGGGGCGCGGAAGCCACAAGTGTTCCGCCCGGCCGAATCGGTGATCCCGGGAGTGCGTCGACCGGAAGCGGCGGCGGCCCGGCCAGTCCGTGGAATCGTCAGTCGCCCGCGCCGGGCGGATCGCCCGCCGGCTCCGGGAATACCGCACCCGGGGGACGTGGTCGCCGCCGTGGGACCGAGGGCGACAAGCCGGGCCGTACCGCGGGCGGTCGGCGGCGCCGGGCCGCCCGGCAGAACCCGTGGTCGGCTCGACCGGCCGCGACGTCCACGCCGGCGCGGACGCCGTGGGGTAAGCCGGCCGAGCGCGCGGAGCCGGCGATTCGCGCCGAGCCGGCGATTCCCGCCGTGGCGGCGGAGGGGGATGCGCCACCGCCCGTCGTACCGGCCGACCGGGATCGGAAGGACGGCACCGGAGGGAAAGACGGCGCCGCGCAGGAATCGGCGGGTCGAGCGCAGCAACTGGAGACCGGCGGGCCGGTGGTGTCCGCGCCGGCTCGCACGGACGAAGGTCCGCCGCCGCGCGGGTGAACAGATCTGCGTACCCTCGCAGCCGCCTCGACCGGGCGGTTACTGCGTAGCCCGGAGCGCACTCGATTTTCGCTCGATCAGGCCCCCTGCGGGTGCGGCGGCCGATGGCTCGCTGTTTCCATCGGCCGCCGCGGAGTAGGTCATCAGGGATGAGGGAACTGGTGACCTGCCGCCAACTATAGCTACAAACGATGTGCCGTTCAACAACGGCACTATTATCAGGAGGGGGAATTTTGTCCGGTTCCAATAGCGGGAGGGTTGCCGCCCGACGCTGTCGCTGCCGACGTTGAAAGTAGGCGGTGTCAAGCTGTTTCATGCAATCGCCAGCGCGATCGGTAGGTCGTCTCCGGCTGTTTGCGACGGCGCGGTACTAGGGTCCGGCACGAAACCGGCTGGTACTTTATCGCTGGATTACGGCTCGTTCCCTGATGGGAACATGCTTGATTGGGTTTTGCGGCTTTCGTCCGTATTGCCGCTCGCGTCGGCCCGCCGCCCGATTCGGGCGCCGAATACTCGACCGGCGACCGCGTTTCGCGAGCCTACTTCCCAGTGCCGGGAAATACCCGCCGCCTACTGTCGCCCTCGGGTGGCTTACCCTGCCAGCAGGCGAGGGTCGGCGGAAGGGAAGTCCGAGTTGTCAGCGGCCGAGGACGCGTTCTACACGGGCGTGCAGAGTTTGGGATTGGTCGCCGGTGGGGTGCGCAACGAAGAGCACGCCCGCGCGGCGTTCACGGCGGCCACGGATATCGATCCGGATATGTGCGACGCATGGCTGGGACGAGCCATGGCGGGGGAGGTCACGTCCGAGGTCATCTACGGCGCTTACCGCTCCTCGCATAATCTCTACCGCGATCAGCAGCGTGCCGGCCTGGTGGACCGGGCGCTGTGGTGCCAGGTCGAAATAGGTGTCTTCGGCCTGCGGGTCGCGATGGCCGATCGCGACCAGATCGCCATCGCGCAGGCGTGTGCGTACGCCGACGGAGGCGAATGGCAGGAAGCGGCCGCGATTCTGGACGAGGTGCGCGGTGACGATGTCGCCGATTTCGCGCGGATCGCCCTGTTCTACCGGACCGGGCGCTGGCCCGATGTGCTCACCGCCCGTGCCGCGAAAACCGTACTCGAGGACGGTCTGCTCGATATCGCCGCCGAGCTGATGGCGGCCAGTGCGCTGGCGCATCTCGGCAGGTTCGGGGAGGCGATGCCGCGGGCGCAGCGGATCGTGGAGGACAGTCAGTCCGGGAGTCTTTCCTATATTTGGGCCGATGCGCACTATCTGCTCGGGATGATCCTGCGGCACAACGGCGAGCACGACGCGGCCGACAAGATCCTCAAGGGCCTGCAGGGGTCGGGTCTGTGGCCCAACCGGCCGGACTGGCAGCAGGCGGTGCGCGACAAGAATTTCCGGCTCGAGGTCACCACTCCGGCCGTGATCGCCTCCCGGATCGATATCTGGGATCCCAAATCCGGTGACGATCCCGCCGAAGTGGCGGCGAGCGCGGCCAAGGCAGAACGCGACGAACTGCTGGAAGAGGCATCCAAGCTGCTGCAGTCGCAGATCGGCATGGACTCGGTCAAGGAACAGGTGGATCGGCTCAAATCCGGTGTGCTGATGGACCAGGTCCGGGCCAAGCGCGGCCTGGCGGTCGACTCGCGCTCGAATCACCTCATTTTCTCCGGGCCGCCCGGTACCGGTAAGACCACCATCGCGCGGGTTATCGCCAAGATCTTCGCCGGGCTCGGCGTGGTCGAGAACGCCGAGGTCATCGAGGCATCGCGTAACGATATGGTCGGCACCCATCTCGGCCATACCGCACCCAAGACCAATGCGCTGATCGACTCCGCGCTCGGTGGCGTGCTCTTCATCGACGAGGCCTACACCCTGATCCAGGAGGGCCTGTCCGGCGGCGATGCCTTCGGTAAGGAAGCAGTCGATACGCTGCTGGCCCGGATGGAGAACGACCGGAGTAAGTTGGTCGTGATCATCGCCGGTTACGAGGCCGAGATCGACAGGTTCCTGCAGTCGAACGAAGGTCTGTCGTCACGTTTCACCAAGCGGGTCCGGTTCCCCAGCTACGACCCGGGCGAGCTCGTCCAGATCGCCGATCACATCGCCGGCAAGAAGGATTCGATCCTGTCGGATCAGGCACGGGAGGTCCTGCGCGACCGCTGCACGATGATGTCGGAGGAAAGCAGGAACGGCCGTCGCCTCATCGACCTCGCCGGTAACGGTCGCTTCGTGCGCAATGTCGTGGAGGCCGCCGAGGCGGAACGGGATTTCCGGTTCACTCGTGACAATGTGGATATCGCCGCGCTCACCGACGAAGAACTGATGACCATCGACGCCTTCGATATCACCGCCGCGCTGCAGGGGTTGGCGCCGGTCGGAAAGTAGCGCCCGACGCCCTCCCGGCCGACTGTTCCCAATTCTGGGGATTGGTCGGTTCGGGCGTGCGCGTTAGGTTGTGGCCGAGGTCGGCGGAAGGAACGTATACCGGTGGCACGCTTCCGGGTGGTGACCAAGCACCAGGTTTCGGGTTGGCGGTTTCTGCTACACCGGATCGAGCATGCCCTGGTCCGTCGCGATGCCTCGATGATCGACGACCCCTCCCGCGGCCGGTCCACCGCGCTGGCGGTCGGGGTGGCGCTGGCCTGTGTGGGGATCGCCGGAGCCGCGGTACTGGCGTTCTTCAAACCCGCGAAACCGGTAGGGGACTCACCGATCCTCGCGGAGAAGGACAGCGGCGCGCTGTATGTCAAGCTCGGTGAACGCCTGCATCCCGCCCTCAACCTCACCTCGGCCCGCCTGATCGTGGGACAGCCGGCCAAACCGGTGGAGGTATCGCAGTCCGAGCTCGCGAAGTATCCGCGTGGCCCGTGGGTCGGAATACCCGGTGCGCCCGGGCAGATCAACGACGAGGCGGAGAAGGATTCCGAATGGACGGTCTGTGACACCGCCCGAACCGGTGCCGCGGCACCGGTCGACCAGAAGACCGGCCTGCCGACACTATTGCGTTCGGCGGTGCTCACCACCGCCATCGCCGGGCCGCTCACCGTCGACGACGATGCCGTGCACGAACTGAGCGGCCGCCAGGCCCGGCTGCTCCGCGGTGAGGAAGCGACCTGGCTCGTGTACTCCGATCCGCAACAGGGCGTGGTCCGCGCCGAGATCAATCTCTCCGATTCACCGGTGATGCTGGCCCTCGGGATCGACAGCCATGCGCAGGTGGCCGCCGCGTCGCCCGGACTCCTCGGGGCGATACCCGAGGTCGCGCCGATCCGGGTGCCGGACGTTCCCGGCTCCGGTACCCCCACGACGCTGAAACCGGCGCTCGACGCGGTGGTCGGGTCCATCGTCACGGTCGCCACGCCGAATCAGCCGGCCACCTACTATCTGGTGTCCAATTCCGGGCTGGTGCGGGTCAGCGGGGTGCTGGCATCCATCGTGCGCAACGCGAACTCACATGGTGCGGTCGCGACGACAACGATCGGGCCGGATGTGGCGGCGGCCAACCTTCGTCCCGGCGATTGGCCGGGCACCGCGACCTATCCGGCCGAGTCGGTCGAAATCCTCGATCCCATTCGTGACCTGATCACCTGCTACCACTGGGAGCGTACGGGTACCGATCCGGATGCGCATACCCGGTTGCTCTTCGGCCGGCAGCTGCCGTTGACGAAACAGGAACAGGGCCGCACCGTCGGATTGGTCACCGCGCCCTACTCGGGCGGCACGACCGCGGATTACGCTTACCTGCCCCGTACCTCGGGCAAATTCGTGCAGGTCACCGGCGCCGAGCCCGGCTCGCCGTTGCGTGAATCGCTGTTCTGGATATCCGACAGCGGTGTCCGCTACGGCATCGATGCGGATATGAAGGGTGGCGGGAAGGATCCGTCGCTCACCGCACTGGCGCTGCGTGACCCCGTCCCGGCACCGTGGAGCATCGTCTCGCTGTTCGCCGTAGGTCCGACGCTCTCGGTCGGCGACGCCATGATCCAACACGACGGGATACCGCCGAATATGAGCGGTGTGCAGATGACGGGGAACAAATGACCGCGACGCGCCGTTTCGTCCGGCCGGCCCGGATGGTGCGCGGACCCAAGGCTCCCGCCGTCACCGAACTCCGGCTGCAGCCGCCGACCGAGCTGCCCCGTCCGGTGCCGATGTCCAAGATCAAGATGATCATGCCCGTAATCATGGTGTGCGCCATGGTCGGCATGATGGCGATGATGTTCTCCGGCGGCCGGGCCATGTCGCCGATGATGCTGATGTTTCCCATGATGATGATCGTGTCGATGTTCGGCATGCTCGGGGGGCAGCTGGGTGGTGGCGGAGGAACCAACAGCACCGCGGCGGGTCTGAACGAGGAACGCAAAGACTATCTGCGCTCGATCACCGACAACCGGAAAACGGTGCACGAGGCCGAGACCGAACTCTACAACTACCTCTCCTACACCCACCCCGGCCCGGCCGGTCTGGGTCGTCTCGTCGGCGGTAAGCGGATGTGGGAGGTGCAGGTCGCCAATCCCCAGTTCCTGCGCGTGCGGATGGGGCGGGGGCGGATCGCGAACCAGGTCCGGGTCATCGTTCCGGAGGCGGCGCCCACCTCGGACCTGGACCCCGTCGGTGTGGTCGAGCTGACCCGATTCGCGAAGGCCTATTCCACAGTCGGCGGAATGCCGGTCGCGATCAATCTGCTGTCGGCGCCGCTGGTCGGCCTGGACGGCGACGCCGACGCGGTGGCGGGTCTGGTCCGGGCCATGCTGGCCGAGATCGTAGTCCTGCACGGGCCGGACCAGGTGGCGGTGGCGGCGGTGCTCAACAATCCGGACGACCCGCAATGGGAGTGGTTGAAATGGCTGCCGCATACCCAGCACCCCGCGGAAACCGACGCTATCGGATCGAGCCGCATGGTGTACCGGACCGTGGCCGAACTGCGGACCAAGGTACTCGCCGGGCTCAACCGCGGCCCGTTTTCGGCGAACAACGAGCCGGCGCTGGATAAATCGCACTACGTGCTGGTCGTGGAATCCGGTGGCGCGAACACCGACCGCGACATCTCGGGTATCGACGGCTGTACCTGGTTGCGGCTCGGTGAGTCCGAGCAGTCACTGCCACGGTCGCTGAAATTCACCGTCGCCGCGGACCGCACCCTCCAGGAGTTGACACCACGCGGTAGCCGGTTGGTCGGTACCGCCGACAACATGTCGATCCCGCAGGCCACCGCGGTGGGGCGGACCCTGTCACCGTATCGGTTGTCCACCGTGGTGGAGGCGGTGGCCGCGGAACAGGCCAGTGGCAGCACCTCCTGGGAAGATATGGTCGGCATTTCCGATCCGGGCAATATCCGGGTGGACCGGCAGTGGCCGGTGCGCCGCGACGCCGATCGCAACCGGCTGAACATCCCGTTCGGCCACGACCCCACCGGTCAGGCGGTGCGCCTGGATATCAAGGAATCCGCCGAGGAGGGCATGGGCCCGCACGGAATGTGTATCGGCGCCACCGGGTCGGGTAAGTCGGAGTTCCTGCGCACCCTGGTGCTCTCCGCGATCGCCGAGCATTCCCCGGACGTGCTCAACCTGCTGCTCGTCGACTTCAAAGGTGGTGCCACCTTTCTCGGTTTCGACCGGCTCTCCCATGTGACCGCGGTGGTCACCAATATGGAGGAGGAGGCCGATCTCGTCACTCGTATGGAAGACGTGATCAACGGCGAGATGGCCCGCCGTCAGCGCATCCTGCGTGACGCGGGGAACTTCGCCAGCGTCGCCGACTACGAGAAGGCACGAGAGCAGGGCGCGCGGCTGGAGCCCTTGCCCACGCTCGTGATCATCCTCGACGAGTTCGCCGAACTACTGGAGCAGCATCCGAGCTTCTCGAAGTTGTTCGTCGCGATCGGCCGTCTGGGCCGCTCGCTGCGTATCCACCTGCTGCTGTCCTCGCAGAAGGTGCCGGCCAACCGGATGGGTGAGCTCGAAGCGCATCTGTCCTACCGGATCGCACTGCGCACCAACCAGACCAGCGACTCCCGTGACGCCATCGGCACCGCGGACGCATACCACCTGCCGAAGAAACCGGGTTCCGGGTATCTACGGGTGGGTGCGGGCGATCTGCAGCGATTCCAGGCGGCCTATGTCGGCGGGCCGTATACCGCGCCCGCGCAGGCAACCGCTTCCAGCGCGCAGCGCGCCCGCCGGCCCGGCGGCGGATACAAACCGCCGCAACGGTTCACGGCCGCCTTCATCGCCGAATCACGTCCGGCGCCGGTGGTGGCGGCGGCTGTGCGAGCGCCCGAACCGGAGGACACCGACAGCGAACCGGTGAGCGTGATGGAGACCGTGCTGCAGCAATTCGCGCGGCACGGCCGCCCCGCGCACAAGATGTGGCTGCCGCCACTGGGCGTTCCGCCCACGCTGGACCGGCTCACCGCCGCGGCCGAAGCCGGCACGCTCGTACTGCCGTGGGCGATCATCGACAAACCGCGTCAGCAGCGCCAGGATGTCTGGTCGGTGGACCTCTCCGGTGCGGGCGGCCACGTCGCCGTCGTGGGCGGTCCGCAGTCGGGTAAATCCACTGCTCTGCAGACTCTGATCCTGTCGGCCGCGCTGACCCATACCCCGGAGCAGGTGCAGTTCTACTGCTTCGACTTCTCCGGTGGCCTGTCCGCGATGCGCGCGCTGCCCCATGTGGGCTCGGTGGCCGCGGCGCGGGACGTGGACCGGATCCGGCGGACCTTCGCACTGATCCGTAATCTGATCGCCTCCCGGCAGGCACTGTTCGATCACCTCGGTATCGATTCCATGCGTGAATTCCGGCGGCGCCGCGCCACCCCCGCGGGCGCGGCCGAGTTGTCGTCCTACGGCGACGAGCACGGCGATGTTTTCGTGGTCGTGGACGGCTGGGACATCGGTTTCGCCGTCAACGGCCCGTACTACGACGAGTACATGCCGACCATGGAGTCCGTTGCCCTGCAAGGACTCAACTACGGTGTGCACCTGGTGATCAGTAGTTCCCGCTGGGCCGCGATCCGGCCCGCCCTCAAGGATCTGATCCAGACACGCCTGGAGATGCGTCTGGGTGACCTGACCGATACCGCGTTCAACGCCCACCGTGCCGTGGTGGCCGCGGTGCCACCGAATCGTCCCGGCCGCTGCATCTCGGCCGACGCTCTCCATATGCTCACGGCGCTGCCCCGCACCGACGGCAACGGTGACGCCGAGACCGCGGCTGCGGGGTTGAGTGCGGCGATAGCCCAGGTGAGCCAGACCTACGCGGGCAGGCAGGCGCCCGAGGTCCGGCTGCTTCCGGCCCAGGTGACGATGTCGCAAATCCTGGCCCGGGTCCCGCAGCCCACGAATCTGGCCGAACGCCTTGCGGTTCCGTTCGGTGTCCGTGAATCCGATCTGGGGCCGGCCGTCATCGACTTCGGCGTCTCCACCCATTTCGTGATCCTCGGCTCGACCGGTTGCGGAAAATCGACCGTGCTGGCGTCGATCCTGGAATCCATCCGGACACGGTTCACCAAGGACGAGGCACGAGTACTGCTGATCGACTATCGCCGCCAGCATATGGACGCGTTGCCGCAGGAAATGCTGGTCGGCTACCTGACCAGTGGCCGCGATCTGGTGGAGAATCTACCGGCTGTCGCCGAGAAGGTGCGGACGCGCCGGCCGCCGGACGAAGTGACGTCCCAGCAGCTCAAAGAGCGGTCCTGGTGGAGTGGGCCGGAGATCTTCGTGGTGGTCGACGACTACCACATGGTCGCCCAGCGCGGGCAGATGAATCCGCTGGATGTACTGAAAGAACTGATCGTGGACGGCCGCGACACAGGTTTCCATCTGATCGCCGCCCGCAATATCGCCCAGGCGGATTCGGCCATGTACGACAGCGTCCTCGGGCAGGTGAAGAACCTCAATTCCTCGGGCCTGATCATGGACGGGACCAAGATGGACGGTATGCTCATCGGCGATGTCAAGCCCACCAAACAGCCGCTGGGCCGGGGGATTCTGGTGGAGCCGCTGACGTCGACCAAGGATCTCGTGCAGTCCGCCTGGATCCCCGAATAGCCTCCGCGCGCGGCCGATGAGTGGGACTCCCCACAATTGGGAATGGCTTAGCGTACTTCATGTACCGCTCTGTTGCGCAGACCGGCAACGAGCACGGACGCTTATCGATCGGAGTTATCGATGATCCCCTTCGAAGTCAACCCTGGAGAGCTTCCGGGCATCGGCGCGGCAGTGAGTGCCCAGGGATCCAGCCTGGCCTCGTTTCTGCAATCGGTGTCAGCGTTTACGGTGCCGGAACCTTCGGTGGCCTGTGCCCCGGGCGTCTATATGACGGTAGGTTTCGGTGTCGTCGATGCCGTATTGAACGCCTACCTCGCGGCCTGCAATGCCGAAAGCGGTCTCTTCGCATCCAGTCTCGGACCTGTCTCGGCGACCTTCACGTCCACCGATGCGGTCGGCAGCGCGGAGGTGTCGGCGGTCGGTGGCTCTATTGCCGGCTCGGTGCGCGGCGGCTGACCGGTAACCGATTCGGAGCAGGAATGCTATGCCGTTCTTCGAATATTTTGCCCTGGAGCCGCTGCAGAATCGAGATCTGATCGATTCCGGGGCCGGGGCGGCGCCACTGACCAGAGCTTCCCAGGCCTACAGTGCGATCGACAGTGCGCTCGAAATGACGGCGGCCAATACGGACGGCCTGATCCAGAACATGCGCGCCGCGTGGCCCAGCGGAGTGAGTTCCCAGCGCGCGCAGGCGGCATTCGGTAAGCACAACCAGTGGGTGCGTGAACAGGCAGGACACGCTGGACAGGTCGCCAGGCTGGCCGATCAAGGGGCGCAGCTGCACAACAGCGCCCTCGCGGCGATGCCGTCGCGGTTCGAGATCGAGGCCGCCATGGCGCAGCTGGCCGCCTCGGCTGCCCTGATGGCGTCCTCCGGCACGGTCGCCTCCGCGGGAGCCGGACCTGCCTCCGCCGCCGCCCTTCTGGTTTTCGCGGGCGCGACCGCGTGGCACGCCATGGCGGAGCTCGAGTACAACCGACTCAAGATCCAGGCCGCCGCGACGATGATGGGCTATGAAATAGGAGCTCTGGGTCTGCTCGTCGATATGGTCGGGGTGGCGAGCACGCTCACGCCACCTCCCCCGATCGTCGTACCGGGCCCTGGTTCGGTCCCGCCGGTGGGGCACGATCCGGTGACCCCGCTGAAGGATCTGATCACCAAGGGCCCCGACAGCCCGCACTACCCCGGAGACAAGCCCACGACGACGACCACCGATACTCCGCAGCACACCGGCAACGGGACCGAATCCGGAGGCGATTCGAATCCGGGTGGCTCGGACTCCGGTGGTCCGGACTCGGGGAGCGGTGGGGACGGAACGGATCCGGGGTCGTCGGGACCGGAGCAGTCGCTCACCGATCCTCAGCAGCCGATCGGATCCGAATCCGTACTCGATTCGGGGTCTACCGGCTACGGCACGGAGTCGTCGTATTCGAGTCCGCTGCCGGGTGTTTCCGCGGGTTCGTCGACGCTTATCGCCCTCGGTGGCGGCGGTGCGCTGGTCGGCTTCGGAATGGCCGGTGGGGGTATCGGTTCCATGTCGGGCGCGGCAACGGGCTTCCGGTTGCCCGGCAACTGGAATCCCGCGTCGGGCACCGCTTTCGGCGCCGCCAACCCCGCCACGGCCCCGTCGGCCCCGGTCCGCGGTGCGGCGAGGCGGGTATCGGCACCGACCGCGCGAATGCGGCGGCGTCGCCGGGACGAGGAGACTCGAACGGGGAAGGTTTTCACCCCCGGCGAGCAATTGGAGGCTCCGGAGCTGGCGCTGCCGCCGGTGATCGGTGTCATCGAATATCAAGACGACGAGGTCGATAACGACTCGCTCGCCGACTCCTCACTCGTGGGAGTACTGGATCGGCTCGATGAAGAGACCGAAGACGGACAATGGATACAACGCCCGGTGAGTTGACCGGGGTACGCTGAAGTATTGGAAGGAAGCACATCATGGCTGCAAGCGCCGTTCCCAGCTGGCCCGGAAGTCAGCCGGGAGTAACTGAGGCAAGTGAAGAAGCCCTGTTGAATTTCGTCAAACAGTCGGACGGGCCGGCCCAGAGGCATCAGGCTCTGCTCGGAAAACTCAAGGCTGTGCAGTCGGAGCTGGTCGGCGCCTTCAAGGGGCGGGCCGGCGATGCGGTCAACAACAGTTTCACCGAAACGGTCAAGGCCGGCGACGCAGTCGCGCGGTTCCATGAGCAGATCGTCGAGGGCATCGTCAATGCGAATTCGCAGTTCGCTCAGCAAGACGCCGATGCGCTCAATGCGGTGATGAGCAGGATGAATTCCGGCCTCGACTCGATTGGTGCCGGCGGTGTCGACGGTCAGGTCAATTCCTCTGGTGTGGCTCAATATATGATCGCCAACCCCAAGGTCAATACAGAGTTCTGATCCTCTGTCACGTAACACATTATTTATTCATACCGGAAAGGTTGAATTAGATGAGCAAGCCTATCCTTACCAATAATGGTGTAATCGACACCAATATGGAAATGGTGCAAGCCATTATCGCAGATATGGAAGAAAATCTGGTAGACCTCACGCGAATCAAAGATGCATTGATGACCGCCTTTAATGGTAAAGGCGCTGATAGCTATTATGGCACGGCGCAGGAGCTGGAGAAGCGGCTCGACGCCTATAGGGGCACCATCACGCAACTGAAGGGAGCGACCTCCGGTGCCGCCCAGATGATCGCTGATGCGGATACGAACGTCGCCAAACTGTTCGAGGGCTACGTGTGAGGAGGCGAGTGCCGAATTGACCGACCACGCGTCGATGAGCGCAGCATCGGCGGCGGTGGAATCCGACGATCCGGTCTCGGTGGATCTGAATGTCGATGCCGCCCTTGTCCTGAAGGACATGGTCGGCATCGACACTTTTCCGCTGGTTCTGGCGATCATGCCGAATATCTACCGGATCTCCGACCGCGATCGGGTCCGGGCCGCCGTCGTGGAACAGCTCGCCGCCGGCGGAATCATCTCCGACGGCGAGGTGAATCCGGTGCTGGCCGGGTGGTTGCGGTGCCTCGAACGACCGGATACCGAGCTGGCCATCCGAGTCCTCGACAACGGACGCGGTGGCGAGATTCCGACCATGCTGCGTGCATCCCTGGTACGCCGTGGGGAGCGACATGTACTCGCCGTGCGCTGTGACGACGAAGTTGTGATCCAGTCGGTTTTCCACCAGGGCCGGCAGCTGGACACGCTCACCGCGGCACTGGAAACGGTCCTCGGTGACTACCCGGCACTGGATTTCGAGCCGTTCACCCGGTCCGACAGCGACCTCGAGGAGTTTGATCCGCCGCAGGACGCGGACGGAGTCAGGGCGGGTCTCCGTGATCTGGGCGCCACACCCCGGACCGCGAACGTGCTCACCCGGGCCTTGGGCGAGATCGTTCGTCAGGCAGAAGTCCTCATGATCGAACACAGGGACGGCGGGCCTGAAACACCTGACTTCAAAATCTGTATGCATGTGCTGGATACGTTTTCGGGGCGGTTCGTGATCACACCGAGCGTCACGTTGGACGGCCGGACCCGGTCGACCTTCCGTCCGGGCGACCACGCTGCCCTGCACAGTGGTATCAACACTCTGGCCGAGCTGCTGCCCGGCCGTAGCTGGTTCGATACCGCACGTACCGGTTGACGTTCCAGTGCTGGATGAGAGGACGGTGAGATGAACCGGGCACCGACAACGAACGGCGACGCGACCGCCGCGCTCGCCAAAGGCGGTTACGACGCCTACTTCGCGCAGCTCGACGAACATCCCGGTAGTGGAGCGGCCACGGCCGCGAGCACTTCCGGCCCTCCTGAAATCTCATCCGCGGCCGCTGGGCCCGGGCCGACCACAGCACCGGAATCGGGGACCGATCAGATGAGTTCGGCCGTACCGCACCCTCCGGTGCCGGGGTCGTCGACCGAATCGCCATCGGCCGGTGCCCCGCAGGCCGCGGTCGCGCCGCCACCGCCCACCGGCCCCCCACCCGAGGCGCCCGCTGTGGACGACGGCGAACTCGCTGACCTGCGACAGCGCGCGGCCACGGCGCACCAGCAGGCGGCCGCCGAAGAACAGCAGGCCATCGCACGCCGGCAGCAGCAGGGTGCCCAGGGCGTAGCGGCGCCGCCCCCCGCCGGCCCCCCGGTCGCGTCGCCGGAACAGAGTGCGGGCGCGTCGGACACCTGGACGTCACCGCCGGTCGCGGGGCCATCTCCGGCCGCGCCGCCGTACACCGCTCCCACGCAATCCGCGCCTACGAGCGGATACTCCACCACCCCTGCCGGGTACGCCGGGTCACAGCAGTCCTACGCCGGCTACTCCCCGGTCCCGGGCGCCCAAGCGGCGGCTCCGCAGCAGGCCGCCGACGCATCCCGGGTGCCGGACCGGATCCACCGACCGGCCTATGAGGGCACCGGGCGTATCGAGGTGCTTCCGCCCGCCCTGGCCTCCGCGGAACTACTCGCCGAGATCGCCGCGGTACGCCAGGCACATCTGCGTTCGAACAAGGGTGTCCGTGGCGCCCTGAACAAGGTCGGTTTCAACCTCGGCCTCTCACCGGCCGAACAGGAGGCCGAGAACCGGCGCACCCGGATCCGCCGTCAACTCACCGCGCCGTATCAGATCGCGGTGGTGAGCGTGAAGGGCGGCGTCGGCCGGACCACGACTGCCGCCGGGCTCGGATCCACCTTCGCCAAGCTGCGGCCGGACCGGGTGATCGCCATCGACGCGAACCCGGATTTCGGTGATCTGTCCAGTCGCACCACACGTCACCAGTTCGGTCTGACCCTGCGTGATCTCGCGCAGGCCGGCGGCCGCCTGGACTCGTTCTCGGCCGTGCACTCCTACACGGCCGTCAATACGGCCGACCTCGCAGTGGTGGCGTCGCCATGGAGTACGGACGCGGGGGAGGCGCTGACCGGTGCCGAATATCAGAGCGGTGTGGAAATTCTGCGTCGCCATTACAATCTGCTCGTGGTCGACTGTGGAACCGGTGTGCTCGATTCGTCGACCAACACTGTGCTGCGTACCAGTGACGCGGTGGTGGTCGTGACACCCGCGACCGTCGGCGGGGTGACCGGAGCCGTCGCGACCCTGAACTGGTTGAGTTCGCACGGCTTCGATCATCTGATCGCTGCCTCCATGGTGGCCATCGTGCGGCAGCATCCCGTGAAACCCACGGTCGACATCGAGGCCATCGAGAAGCTGTTCGCCTCGGCGCAACGTCCCACCGTTCAGATCCCGTTCGATCCCCATCTCGCCGAAGGCGGCGAGATCGATCTGCGCATGTTGGACAGGGAGACCGCGTTGGCCTTCGAGAACCTGGCGGCCGGCCTGGCCGACGACTTCCCCGGTTATGTCGCGGAGCCCTCCGGCGGCGACCGCGGAGGTATGCGGTGACGTCTGTGCAGACGGCGCCGGCCGCTCCGTCCGGCGACGCCGCACCTGCGGAGGTGGCGCGGGCGCGTATCGCTGTCATGGTCGCCACCTACCAGGTGGATGTGGTCGTGCCGACCAAGTTCACCGTCGAGACCTTCATCGACGACCTGGTCGCGGTACTCGCCAATGCGATCGGTGACGAGGAGGTCGATTTCACTCCGCCCCACGGCCAGTGGAGTCTGGCGCGGCCGGGCGAACCGCCGATTCCGCGCTGGCGCAGTCTCGGTGACCACGACATCGTCGACGGGACGGTGCTCATGCTGGCACCGGTGGAGTCGTCGGAGGTCTTCACCCCGGTCGTCGAGGACATCACCGATGCGCTGGCACTGATCAACGAACGTGAATTCGCCGAGTTCGATGCCGATACCGCCGCGATCGTGGGGTTGGGTGTCTTCGGTGCCGGAGCGGTCGGGCTGGCGACCATGCTGTCGTGGGCATGGACCCAGTCCGGTTCGCTGCTGTGGTGTGGATTGCCCGCGCTGCTGCTCGGCGCGCTGTGCTGGGCGGCAGCGGTGGCGATCCGCGGTAGTGGTGCGGCCCGCCGGATTTCGCTGGGCGCGGGACTGGCCGCGATCCCGCTGCTCTTCGCGGGTAGCGCCATGCTGGTGCCCCCCGCCTACGGCGAGCCGGGGCCCTTCGCGCCGGCCAATCTCGTGGCCGGCGCGGTCGTCACCGCTGTTGCCGCCATGGCCATGATGCGGTTGACGGGCAGTGGTATCGCCACCCTGATGAGCATTGCCGTGCTCGGCATCGTGGTGACCGCCATCGTGCTGCCGCTGGCCTACTTCGACCTGGTGACTCGCCAGGTGGCGGGCGCCGCGGTCTTCGTGGGGCTGATATTGCTCACCACGGCGCCCCGTATCGCCGTGGTGATCGCCAAGATCCGCCCTCCCGATCTGCCCGACCCGGGCAACGAGGTGAACCCGGCCACCCTGACCGATCTCTTCGACGCGGAAACCCACCGCGATGTGGAGCAGGATGCCTCGGTTGCCGCGGCTGCCGAGGAGTCCCGCCGCACCGCGGAGGCGGGCATCGAGAGCCGGGCGCGGCTCGCGGTCACCAGCCTGCGGGGTCTCATCGTGGCCGTTTCCGGGTTGCTGTCGGTGGCCACGGTGATCTGCGCGGCGGTCAGCCCGGGCGGAATCCGGGAGATCGTGATGGCAGCCGCGGTGGCCGGGATCCTGGCCATGCGATCCCGGTGGTACCCCGATCGTGTTCAGGCGATCGCCCTGGTGCTCGGGTCCGCGGTCACCGTGCTCGGTGTGGCGGCCGTACTCGTGACCGCGTACGAGACATCGTTCGCGCGGGTCGTCGTCGTGCTGGTGGTCGCGCTGATCGCATGCGGCGCGCTGGCCGCGGCGCTGCGCCTGCCCGGAAAGCGGCTGACTCCCGTCACCCGCCGGATCACCGACCTCATCGAGTACGCGCTGATCCTCATCGTGCCGGTGATCGCCTTCTGGATCATGGGTGTGTACACCGCCATGCGAGGGATCTGATGGCGCTTCGCCTGAGCAGGGCTGCCGCGGCAGCCCTGGCTGCTGTCCTGCTGGGCGCAACGGCTGCGCCCGCGGCAGCCCTGGTGCCGCCAGAGGTGGTGGTCGGGGTGGCCCCGCCGGACGGTCCACCGGCCCCGGAAGTGCCAACCAAGCAGGAGAGCACCTGCCTGTCGACCGGCGTCCTGAAAGATACGGACGTCTCCCGGACACCGCCGTCGGAATTGGCCCTGAACCTGGCCGACGCCCGGCCCCTCAGTCGTGGTCTCGGGGTCACCGTCGCCGTAGTGGATACCGGCGTCTCCCCGCATCCGCGGCTGCCCAATGTGGTGGCCGGCGGTGACTATGTCGCGGGCGGCGGCGACGGACTCCAGGACTGCGATGCGCACGGCACCCTGATCGCCGGGATAATCGGCGCCACGGCCGATCCCGCGGATGGATTCACCGGTGTGGCGCCGGACGCACGTATCATTTCTATTCGCTATCGGTCCGAGTCGTTCCGGCCGGAGCGCAGTATAGGTGATGAGCGGGCGCGGATGGCACTGGAAGTGCGGACCCTGTCCCGCGCGATCACCCATGCGGCGAATCTCGGCGCGGGCATCATCGCGGTTCCGCTGCCGGTGTGCCTGCCGGCGGATTCGGGCGTAGATCTGGGCGTCTTGGCCGAGGCGGTCGGCTACGCCGTGCACACGCGGGGGTCACTCATCGTGGCCGGGGCCGGAAATGCCAACAGCATGGGCTGTTCCCAGAATCCGGGCTTCGATCCCGGACGGCCCGGCGACCCGCGGAATTGGAAGTACGTCAAAACGGCGTCGCTTCCGGGGGTTTTCGGCGAGTCCGTGCTGACGGTGGGATACACGACCGCCTACGGTGGGGCCACCGATCAATCCCTGCTGGGTCCCTGGGTATCCGTGGCGGCGCCCGGCACCGGCATCGAATCGCTGGGGCCGGGATCGATCGGCCTGATCAACGGCATCGGGCCACCCGACAAACTCGTCCCTGTCGCTGGTTCCTCCTTCGCCGCGGCGTATACCGCCGGGGTCGCGGCGCTGGTGCGCTCGCGATACCCGAACGAAACCCCCGCGCAGATCACCGCCCGGCTCACCGCGAGCGCGCACGCCCCGGCGCGCGGTATCGACAACGAGGTGGGTGCGGGCTTCATCGATCCGGTGGCGGCGCTCAGCTACCGGACGCCACCCGAACCTCCGGAGGGCCTGTTCCAGGCCGGTGATCTGGAGTTGCCGCCGCCGCCCCGGCCACCGGACGCCAAACCCGGTATCACCGCGGCGATCGTGATCATCGCGGCGGTGCTGATCGGCGCGGCGACAACCTACGGCGTGAACTCGTGGCGGAGGCAGCGGCAGTGACGATTACCGCGGAACGGGCCGTCCGTGCCCCGGACCGCCGGGTCGCCGGGGTGGAACGCGGCCCGTTCGCAGTGATGGCGATCGGAGGCAGTGTGGTGATGGCCGGATTGTCCTCGTATCTACCGCTGTGGGGTGCCGCATCGATCGTCGCCGGGTTGCTGCTCACGGTGGTCGTACGGATCCGGGGCCGGACGCCGGTGCGATGGTTCATCGATTGGCTCGACTTCCGGACCGGTAGATCGGGCCGGGCGAAACTGCTCACCGCGCCGCTTCCGGTACGCGATATCGATGTCGCCGCCGGACTCTGCGGTATCGCGGAGGACGGCGACGTGCTCGTCGCCATGATCCAGCTGGCGCCGAACCTCGACCTGCCGACGGTGATCGCCGAACAGACCATCTACACCGAGGACACCGTCTCGGTGGAGAGCCTGCTACCGATGCTCGACCATTACGGCATCGGTATCGACATCGATATCGTGACCACCGGTCAACGGGTGCGGGCGGCCGGCAGCTACAGCATGCTCTACGACCAGCTGATCGGGTCCCATCCCGTGGTCGGAAACCGGCTGACCTGGCTGGTTCTCCGGTTGGACCAGGAACGCAATCTACGAGCTCTGGCCAAACGTGGACCGTGTGCGGTGGTGGCGCCGCGCACCCTGGCCACTGCGGCGCACCGGATCGCGGGCCGGTTGCGGGAGCGGGGCGTGGCGGCCCATCCGCTCCCGGCGGCGGCCCTGCTGGAGGCGACCCGGTTGCTGCACACCGGTGCGGAGCTCGGTGATCTGACCGAACAGTGGGACCGCCTGAAGACCTCGGTGCCCGGACGTTTCGTCACGAGTTTCGGTATCGACTGGACACAGCTCGACGATTCCGGCCTGGACGACTGCTGGACCTGGAACAGCGGGCGCACCACGCTCGTGGTCAGCCTTTCCGGGGCGGACCGGCCCAGGGCCGTCGTACGCTACATCGGCCCGGCCATGACCGAAGCGCTGCCCGATTATCTACGCCGATTGCCCGGCCGTCAGTCGGTGGCGCTCCGGTCGACCCTGCCCACCGGAATCTCGCTGCGTGAGTTGACCCGGGACGAGAACACCGTCGAGGAGGCGCCCGAGGAGTTGAGTGCGGGGCTCGCCGTCCCGATCGGACCCAACGGTCAGATTCTGGGCGCGATCAGCGGTCAGACGCGCCATCAGCTCGCCATGCCGCTCTTCGATCCCGCCCCCTACAATCCGCGTCGCCGCACGGTCGATGTGCAGGCGATGCTCCCCATCGCGCAGCAGTTGGTGCTGCGCGCGACCGTGGTCGGTGCCGATATCGAGGTCCACACCAGCCGGCCGCAGCGCTGGCAGCATCTGGTGAGCGCGGTCGGCGACGCCAGATCGCTGCGATTGGTCGAGGAAGGTGACGAGGAGCCGGGCGCGGGCGCCACCATCACGGTCTTCGACCAACTGCCGCCGCAGGCGTCCGCGGCGCCGACCACCGTCTCGATCAGCGACCCGGGCAGCCCGCGTCGCGGGTCGGTGGATCTGTCGATCGAACAGGTCGGCGAAGCACAGCTGGATGTACGGATCCCGATGCGCACCGTCCGGGTGAACCTGGTAGAACCACGCGGCGAGACCCGCTATCTCGATCACAGCGATCGACCGCCGACGGTGGCCCCGCCGTACGGTAATTCCGAACGGACCGTCCCGGTGACCCGGCCTCAGGGATATCCGGCCCGGTGAGTAGGACAGAGCAGGTAATCTCGATGACCGTGGTAGCGGATCCCGAATTTGACAGTGGCAGATTCGACAACCCGGACGGTGCGCAGGAGCAGACACCACGGCAGGCCGCCGCGGCGATCTTCTCCAGCCGACTGTCGGAACTGATCGCCGAATCTGTCGTGTCCACCGAAGACGGCTCGACCCGTGGGCTGACCTTGTATTCGCTTGCCCAGCACCTGGAACTCGCCTATCCGGATGTACCGGTCTCGCAGTCCGGTCTGTACCGGTTGATCCACGGCGACGCCATCCCCCGACTGGACCTGATCATCGCGCTGGCGCGGGTGTTCGATGTACCGCCCGAATATTTCGTGACGGCGGAGAAGACTCGCTGAGCCGGGTCGCGGAGAACGCTGCGCGGGCGGTTCGCGTGACCCGATCGGGTTCCCAATGGTGGGAGTGATGGCGTCGTGCGCGGGTTCATAGCCGATACCATTCCGGCTATGCCCGATGCGGATTCCGGAGACGTATTTCTCCGCAATCGAGGTGCGATTCTGGATGCGCTGCTGTCGGATCCGGCTTTCGGGCTCACGGGGAACGCGCCCGAAGCGGCGTCCCCCGCGCCCGAAGTGGCGCCGGTTTCCAGCCCGGCTGCTCCCGAAATCGCCTTCGACGAATCGCTACTCGCCCCGGCCCCCCGGGCGCGTGCGGCGTCGGCTCCTATCGACGAGACTCCACCGCCGGTGGGGGTCCGCTCGACTCCGGTCGAACCCGATTCCGATCCCGCGGTATCGCGGCCGCGTCGATCGACGGCCGGACCTTCGGCGAGCGAGCGGATCAACGCGCTGCTCAGTGGACAGTTGCCCGATACCCGGGGCTCGTCGTTTGCCTCGGACAATGCCGAGCGGGTGTCGGATCGGTTGAACTCGACGGCCCCGCCCGAGGCCGAGGCCCAGCGGGCGGCCGACCCCGAACCTGCCCGTCCCGAACGGCAGTCCCCGCAGGAAATGGCCCGCGAGGTCGTCGAGCAGCTGCGCAAACCGCGGGTCGCGCTGGCGGTCGCGGCGGTGGTCGCGCTGCTGATCGTGGTGCTGCTGGTGGTGACGGGGGGCAAGGAGGAGGCGGACACCCAGCCGCTGGCCGTCACTCCGGCGCCCACTCAGCCGGTGCCCCAGCCCACCGCGCCGTCCGGCGGCGGCACCATCGAACCGGAGTCGGCGGAGTCGAAGTGCCCGGCCGGCGGCACCGACGGTATGGACGCTTTCTCCGGCGAACCCGATAAGGCCTGGTCGTGCCCCCGCGCGTACAAGATCGACGGGCAGGTGCTGCGGATCGATCTGGGCAAGAAGTACGAGATCGACTCGATCGCCATCGTGCCCGGCTGGGACCATGTGGGCACCGACGGCACCGATCAGTGGACGAAATTCCGCACCGTCAGCCGTGTCTCCTACCAGTTGAACGACGACGACAAGACCACCTACACCCAGGAGACGCTGGATCAGCGGTCGCTGGTGGTGACGCAGATCGAGCCGCCGATCGAAGCGTCGGAGATCACGCTCACCGTATTGAAATCCAGTGGCGACACATCGGCCAACACCGTGGCCATCTCCTCGATCGTCATCACCGGGCAGTGAGGCCGGTCATGGCAGATGGAGCGCGGCGATGACGGTGCGATGCCAATACTGCGGTCATTCCGCGGCCGCCGGGGTCTCGGCGTGTACGAATTGCGGTGCGCCTCTGCCCGTACCACCGGCCGGGCACGACCGTCCCGCGGCGCCGGTGGCCCAGCACGGTATGGCAGCCGGACATCTGGCCGAGATGAGCGGCTGGTCCGGGGCGCAGGCGATACCGGATAGGCACGGGCACCACGGCAATCACGGGAAGGCCGAGCCGGAGCATCGGGACCCCGAGCACCATGAGCACACTCGGCACGACCGGCACCCGCACGGGGTGCTCGGATTCCTCCGTTCCCATCTGGTCGACGAAGCGGAAACCGTAGTCAGGAAACACCACCCGAAATGGCAATGGCGCGCGGCCGGCGGGATAGCGGTGGCGGTTCTGCTGGTGCTCGCTTTTCTGATGGTGAAATCCTGCACGCTGGCAGGTCCGCCGCTCACCGGGCCGTCGGGTTTCGGTGGGGGAGGCCCCGTTGCGGCGACCGACGCCGTATCGGCCCTGCCCGGGCCGTTGCGCACCGCGTCCTGCCGTCCGCACGACGAGACCGACGGTGTCCAGAGCTGCGTACTCGACGCCGGGAGCCCGTTGTTGATGGGGGAGATCACCGGGGGGCGTCAGCTGGCGTTCCAGGTGCAGACCGCCGCGCCCGGTGCTCTGGTCCAGGCGGTGGCGCAGTGGCGCTCCGCCGGTGGCATCGTCGTGTCCGACGGTGAGGTGTTCGCGGCGATCAGCGCCTCCGCGGCGATCTGGTACGCCGACACGCAGTCGGGCCTGCGGGTGGACACCGGTGCTTTCACCGACAGCGCGGGCGCGCGTACCTTTCTGATCCGGTCCGGGTTGCTGCATCCGTAGTGCGGCCATCCAGCGGCCGTGTCGTGGCGAACATCTCATCGGTGTGCTTTCTTCCCGGCGCGCCGATTCCGGTGACTGTTTACACACGCGTAACGTACCGCTATACAACGGCACATTAGACGCGTAGAGTGCCTGGTGAAGAAGTTCGAAACCGAAGCGGAAAGGCGCGGATCACGGTGACGACAATGCAGGACACAGTTTCGCCGATGCGATTCCGGATTGATCCGGACGAACTGGGGTCGGCGCGTTTCCGGACCGCGCTGTACCGCACGGCCGAGGCGCCGCCGGGTGAGTGGCGATTCACGCTCTACGCCGCGGGCGAGGGTGTTTCGCTGAGCCGGGTTCTCCCGGTGCTGCACAGCCTCGGCGTCGAGGTCGTGGACGAACGGCCCTATCAGCTGGAATCCGACGGTGACCGTTCGGACTGGATCTACGACTTCCGCTTACGCGTGGTCTCGGCCGTGCTACGGACCCAATTGGACCCCGAGCTGGAGGCCGACCTCGATCAGCCCGAAAGCCCCGGCGCCCAGGGAATCGCACAGAGATTCACCGCGGCATTCGAAGCCATGTGGTTCGGTGTCGCCGAGGTCGATACGCTCAACGAATTGATTCTGCGGGCCGGCCTGCACTGGCGTCAGGTCGTGGTGCTGCGTGCCTACGCGAAATATCTGAAGCAGGCCGGATTCTCCTACGGCGCCGCCGGTATCACCCGGGTGCTGCTGGCCAATCCGGATATGTCCCGCGGATTCGTGCGCCTGTTCGAGGCGTATTTCGATCCGGACGGCGACGCCGATTCGGCCGCGGGTATCGCGGAATGGCTGGAAGCCGAAATCGACGCGGTGGTCAGCCTCGACACCGACCGGGTGCTGCGCGCGGTGCTCGATGTGGTCACCGCGACCCTGCGCACGAACTACTTCCGGCGCGACGGCGAGGGCGAACCGCCCGCGCACCTCTCCCTCAAATTCGATCCGCAGTCCATCACCCTGTTGCCGCAGCCGCGGCCGAAGTACGAGATCTTCGTGTATTCGCCGCGGGTGGAGGGTGTGCATCTGCGGTTCGGTGCGGTGGCGCGTGGTGGTTTG
>NZ_JBFAHF010000038.1:0-70190 GCF_040654015.1 Nocardia sp. NPDC050799 | reverse complement strand
AGACCCCGCCAAACAGGCCAGGTGGCCGGGTCTTCCCAGTCGGGTAGCGCAGCGTGCAGGAGGTCGACGGCGCGGGTGTGGGCATTGCCGATCTTGGACTAAGAACGCGCTTTCATGCCGCTGGCAGTATTTCAGATTGCGTTTCTGGTGACTCGGGGGTGCCTCAGAAGAACCGGTCGCAGCGACCAAGGCTCCAGACCACAGCACCTTATGGGCTGTAGGTCGCACCAGGGTTCACGCTGGGCTGGCGGGGAACAGGGTGCGGGGCTGCAAGTCCAGCCGGGTCATCGGGATAGTCTCCGGTGGGGCCAGGTCGAGGACCCAGTCGCCGAACCGGCGGATGGTGTGGGTTATGTACGGGGAGATCGTGGCCAGATCATCGGTGTCGATCGGGTGCCCGTCGGAAGCCAGCGCGTTCGCTGCGGCGGTGATGTCGCAGGCGTTGGAGTAGATCACGCAGTTCGCGAGCAGCTCGTTGAACTTGATGATCTTCTCCTGGTAGTCCGGGTCGTTGCGACCGATCGCCTCTCCGCCGAAGCGCAGCCACGCGGAGAAGCCGTGGAACGCCTCTGCCTTGTTGGTGATCGCGGTGATCTGCTCCCGCAGCTGCGCGTCAGCGAGGAACCGCAGCAGCGTGATCGTGCGGATCACCCGTCCCAGCTCCCGGAACGCCCGGTAGAGGCGGTTCTTGCGGGAGTTGTTGCCCAGGCGGCGCAGCAGCGTCACCGACGACAGGCGGCCCTCGCTGATCGAGATCGCAGTGCGCAGCAGATCGCTCCAGTGCGTCTCGATCAGTCCCCGGTCGATCACGTTGTCGCCGAACAACGAGTCGATGAAGCCGACTACTATGCCAACCTGCCCCAGCAAACGGCTGGAGACAGATAACCCGGTGCGCATCGAACCCGGGGGGGTTCAAGTACGGTGTTCCGCCGTCGGTCACCCTGGCTGATTGATCTCCCGGAAGTTCAGGCGCCGGTCACGGCGATACTGCCGAGGTGGGTGAATTCGGCGACGATCGGCTTGCCGGGTTCGACAAAGACCGCATCGGTCATACCGCCGGTCAGCACGATCCATCCGGCTTCCAGTGCGAGTCCGCGTTCAGCGAGTGCATTTGCGGCGAGCGCGAGCGCTTGCGCCGGATGCCCTTGGACGGCTGCGCCGGTGGCCGAATCGACGACGGTGCCGTCCACGTGCAGAACGCATTCCTCGGCTGCGAGGTCGAGGTCCGCCGGCTTCCGCTCGATGTCACCGATGACGAATCGCGCCGACGAGGCGTTGTCGGCCACCACATCGGGCAGCGCGAACCGGAAATCGGTGAAGCGGCTGTCGATGACTTCGATACCCGCGTAGACGAATTCCACAGCTGCCAGCGCAGTGGCGGCGGTGACGCCGGGCCCCGCGAGTCGTTCACCGAGTACGAATACGATCTCGGGCTCCACTCGGGGATGTATCAACTCGCCGGAGGGGATCGGGTTGCCGGGCTCGAGCACCATCGCGTCGGTCAGCCAGGCGGTCAGCGGCGAGCTGATACCCATGCGCTGTTGCTTTGCTTCCGAGGTGAGACCGAGTTTCACCCCGACAACTTTCTCTCCCGCTGCCGTTTTTCGTGCGATCAGTGCGTCTTGGACCCGATACGCGGTCTCCACATCGAGAGCGGGCCAGTCCTCGGTGATGGGATGGCGGTCGGTCCTGGTCTGCTCGGCACGAAGCAGGACCTCGGCGGCGGTCTCGACATTCCACTCGGTGCCGTGTGCGGTCATGGAAATGTTCTCCTTCGGTTGTTGGTATGCGCTGCGGGCGGGTGGTCGGGTCAGTGTGCGAGGTCGCCGGATCGTGTCGCTTTTCCGGTCTCCAGCTCGCGCCCATTGGTCTCGGGCAGGAAGAAGAAGACGACCCCGGCGGCGAGCAGATAGAACAGCGCAGTGCCCATCATGGCAGCACCGACCCCTGCCGAATTGGCTATGAATCCGACCATGGCGGGCGCAAGCGCGCTGGCTGCGCGCCCCGTGTTGTAGATGAAACCCTGCGCGAAGGCTCTGATCTCGGTGGGAAACAGTTCCGCGAAGGTGGGGCCGAAGCCGGAGTAGAAGCCGGTGCCGAACAACGCCATCACCGGCCCGAACGCGAAAACGACTATGGGAGCGGAAATGGTGAGGAAGATCGGTATGCAGACCACGGCCGCGCCGAAGTAGACGATGAAGGCATTGCGCCGGCCGATCCGGTCGGCAACGTAGCCGAATGAGATGAATCCCGCCGCCGCGCCGATCTGCATGACGATGATCCAGGTGGTCGAGGACAGCATGTCCATCCCACGTCCACCTTCGGTGACCGGCGAGGCGAGGTAGTTCGGGATCCAGGTGAACAGTCCCCAGTACCCGCACATGGCCGCGGCGGTGAACGCCAGGCAGACGGCCACCGCTCGCGGCTGCTGGGTGAACAGCTGCCGCAACGAGGCAAACGCGCCGAGCCGAGTGCCCGCCTCGAGCCAGATCTTCGATTCCTTCGTTTCCCGGCGCACCCAGATGGCGAGTACGGCGGGAAAGACGCCGATGAAGAATGCCCACCGCCAGCCGAGTGTGGGGACGACGAGGAACGCGATCAATGCGGCGAGGCCGTAACCGGTGGCGAAGGCGCTCTGCACCCACGCGAGGACCTTGCCCCGATGCCGGGCGGGCCAGGTTTCGGACACGAGGGCGGTGCCCGCGCCCCATTCTCCGCCGACGCCGAGTCCGACGATGACACGGGCGGCCATGAGCGTTCCCATGCCGGTCGAGAAGCCGCAGAGCATCGTCCCGATCGAGTAACACAGGATGCTGGCGACCATCGCCTTGGTCCGCCCGAAGCGGTCGGCGATATAGCCGAAGATCATTCCACCGAACGCGGACGCCAACAGCGTGAAGGAAGCGATCATTCCTGCGGTGTCGCGGTCGCTTCCGAAGTCGTCGATCACGTATGTCAGAACCATGGAGAAGATGACAAGGTCCATGATGTCGAGCACCCAGCCGAGGTAGGCACTCCAGAAGGCGCGCCATTGGTCTTTGGTTGCCCCGCGGTACCACCGCGTTTCCGAAGCTGGTCCTGTCATGGGTGATCTCCTTCTGAGAACGCAACCGCGTCACCCGTATCGCTCATCGATACGCATGTTCACACTGTCGTGACGCTGGTGTGGCGACCGTAACACGCCCTGCGGTAATGTTGCGATGATCAGTACGGATGTATCGCTGAGTGATACAGATGCGAAAGGCTCCACATGCTGCGCACGATGTTTCTTTTCGAGGATCACCTCCCCGCCGGCACCAAACCGGTCTATCTTCCCCGGGCAAACCGATCGATCTACGTCGCCTCCGGCAGTGTGGATATCCACTCCGACAACGCCACGCGATACGTGAGCGAGGGCTCCGCACTCGTCGCCGACGAGGAATTGACCCTGTCCGCCACAGAAGTCGACTCCACCGTCTGGCGCTGGGAACTGGCCCGCGAGGCAGCCGACGAAACCGCGCATACCCTGCGTTCTGCCCCCCAGACCTCCAGCGAACTGAAGTTGACGGCAACCTTCGAACTCGACGATCGCTACACCTGGCTCATGCGGTGCGACACGGTGACCTTCCCGCCGGGTGGTATCGCCTGGACCCATCTCCATCAAGGCCCCGGGATTCGCATCACCAGGTCGGGTGAGATCACCATCGAGACGGAGGGCACCACGCAGGTGCACGGCCCAGGGTCGGCCTGGGCGGAAAAGGGAGTTTTGCCTGTGTACGCGCCGACCACCGACAAGATCGGGACAACCTTCGTCCGATGCTTCCTATTGCCGAAACAGAACAAGGGCGCGAGCTCGATCCGTTTTGTCCATCCCGAAGACAACGAGAAGATCAATACCCAGAAGTACCGAGTCCTCATGGAAAGAGTGATCGTTGTCTGACGACGAATCCGAAGACCTTCGTCCCGTACCGACGGCAAGCACGCCCGGCGCATCGATACATGCGGCGCGAGCCGATTCTGCGCCGGGCGGCCCGCCGACACCGACCCTGCTTCCTTTGCTGATCCTGGAAAAGGTCCTCGAACGCGGGGAGCCATGGGGGGTCACTGCGCTGGCGGCGGCCCTGGATCTGCCCAAGGCCCGAATTCACCGGCACCTCACTAGCCTGAGAGAGTCGGGCTTCCTCTCTCAGGATCTGACGACACGCACCTATGAACCGGGCTGGCGCCTACTGCTACTCGGGCAACGAATCAGCAGACGAGCCGAACTACTCACAGTCGCGCGCCCTGTCATGACCCGGTTGCGCGACGAGATCGGTCAGACGATCGTGCTCTCCCAGCTCACCGAACACGGTGTCACGGTCACCGAAGTCATACCCGGCGGGTCCCCGATCGATGTCATCCTCAGTCCGGGAACACAATTCGGGTACAACAGCGTTGCCCAGGGCAAAGTGGCCCTGGCCTTCGGCTCGCCCGACCAGGTCCGAACCTGGTCACGTGTCGCACCGGAACAACGCACTCCGAGCACGATCATGGATCTGGAGCGCCTCCGTGCGAACGTCGCGTCCACTCGGAGACAAGGGTGGGCAACGGCGCCGGAAGAGACGTTCCGCGGAGTCAACGCCATCGCGGCACCGGTTTTCACCCACGGTGGAGACCTGATCTGCACCTTGGCCGTGATCGCTTCCATCCACTACCTGCCGGACCCGCCCTCCCCCGACATCGTCGACGCACTCACCAACGCCGCCGACGCACTGTCCCAGGAACTCGGTCACCAGCGCTGAGGCCAGCGTCCCCCACCCAAAGGAGTACTTGTGCCGATAGTTCAGATCACCCTCGTCAAGGGACGCCCCTCCGGCATAGTGGAAAACTGCATCCGACAGGTGGCCAGGACAGTCGCCGATACCCTCGGGGCACCCCTGGAAACCATCCGTGTCGTCGTCAACGAAGTCGAGCCCAGCCGCTTCGCAGTCGGTGACACATTGAAAAGCGATCGCTGAAAAGATCGAATGCACCCGACACCCGATACCTGAGCAATTCAGGTATCGCGGAGTGGGCTTCTTCGTGGAGGTCTCCCGGCAGGCCGATTATCGACCGGCCGGATAATAGTTCGTCACCGATTCCGCGACACAGGCCGGTTTGGATGAGTCTTCCACCTCTACCGTCAACGCTCGGATCAGTTGCACTTCCTCACTCTTCACCGGTTCGACGCTCACTACGCGACCGTGCAGCCGGATCCGGCTGCCGACCGGCACCGGGGCGGGGAAACGCACCTTGTTCACGCCGTAATTGATCGTCATCCCGACGCCGGAGACTCGCAGGATTTCGGCGCTCATGGGAAGGAGCCAGCTCAGGACCAGATACCCGTGGGCGATGGTCGCACCGTAGGGCCCGGCGGCGGCCCGCCGGGGATCGGTGTGGATCCACTGGTGGTCGCCGGTGATCTCGGCGAATCTGTCGACAAGATCCTGAGTGACCGTTTTCCAGGAGGAGTAGCCGAGGTCACGGCCCGCAAGCGCGATGATCTCGGGGATGCCGTGCACGGTCGATGTCATATCGCAGCCTTGTGTTTCGTGGGACAGTTCGCCGGAGTCGAGCGGGTTCAGTCGATTCGTTCGAAAACCGCGGCCAGCTCCTGTCCGCCACCGATGCACATGGTTTCGAGCCCGTAGCGGCCCTCGCGGCGGTCGAGCTCGCGCGACAAGGTGGCGAGGATCCGGGCGCCGGTCGCGCCGACCGGATGTCCCAGCGAGATCCCGGAACCGTGCGGATTGAGCCGCGAGTCGTCGGCATCTATCTTCCAGGCCCGCAGGACTGCGAGCACCTGGGCTGCGAAGGCTTCGTTGAGTTCGATGAGATCCATATCGTCGAGGGTGAGACCGAGACGTGCCAGCACCCTCTCGACCGCGCTGACCGGACTGAACCCCATGAGGGAGGGCTCGGGCCACTGACCGACCATCCGGCCAACCGCGCCAGCGGCCGCAGTCCGAGCGCGGCCGCGCGTTCGGGTGTGTCACGAGACACAGTGCGGCGCCGTCGTTCTGGCCACTGGCATTACCTGCGGTCACAGTGGCACCGGGGTCGGCCTTCGCGCGGATGGGGCGGAGTGCCGCCAGCGACTCGATACTGGTGTCGGCCCGCGGATGCTCGTCGCGGTCGACCACGGCCACAGCCCCGCGGCGCTGCGGAACTGTCACCGGGACGATTTCCTCGGCGAAGAAGCCGGTCTCCTGCGCGGCGACGGCACGTCGATGCGACTGCACTGCCAGCGCGTCCTGATCAGCACGGCTGATGCCGAACTCTCCGCAGTCTCGATCATCCCACCGGCCACCGGATACCGGGGCCCGCCCGCGGTCACGCGTGCCCGTGCCAACCGGTCCGCGAGCTCCACGCCTGCGCCGGTGACACCCCATCGGATTGCATCGGTGTAGAACTCGGCCTGGCTCATCGACTCCGTACCACCGGCGACGATCAGCTCGCTGGCTCCGGTCGAGACCTGCATACACGCCTGGAGCACGGCCTGTAGTCCCGAACCACATCGCCGGTCGACCTGCATCCCGGGGACCCGGATGTCCAGTCCGGCGTCGAGAGCTGCGACCCAGCCGATGGCCGGCGCCTCACCGCCGGGTGTCGCCTACTGGAGCAAGTACGAGCATCGCTGGCACGTCTCGCCGACAGCGAACCAGCACGACGCGATCACCGCAATCGATCTGGCCCTGGCCGACTACGAGCAGATATTCGGCCGGCCACTGATCCAGGCCTGCGGGCACGATCCGGACGGCAACGTACTACCGGTGGTGACGGTCGTGACCGATAACGGTGGCCCGTTCCGGTCGTTTCGGTTCGAGGCGTTCATCACCGCTCATCCCGAGCTGCGCCACGTCCGGACCCGCGTGCGGAGCCCGGGACAGAACGGGTCACGCGAACGCGGGTTCGGGGCGCTGAAATACGAGCGACTGTTCCTCGAGGAGATCGACGACGTCCTGGCCCTCGTCGATCACGCCGAGGCCTACCGCGTCGAGTACAACACCGTCCGCCCACACGAGGCCATCGCCTGGAACCGGCCGGCCGAGGTCCACCGAGGCTTTGCCGACCCCCTGATCCCCAACTTCCCCGAGACCAAAACCTGCCAACTACTTGACGCGGGACACGGCGACACCGCACAGTCGGCGATCTCCGCATCCTTTCGCCGAATCGCCGACTTCCGCTCTCACGGTTGCCGAGTGGAAAGCAGTCCTCGAATTCACCCGGTCCTACTGGTCCGGCCAGGTAGTCGCCAATATCGGAACTTCTGCCATCGGCGATGCGATCGAATTGCTCGACCACCGACGATCTGTGCAGGCAGATCGATGACCCGGCTCGGTCTCACGAATAAATCAAGAGTATCGATTTGTGACACGCCTCATAGTCATAGCCATTACCTATCGCACAGTGCGAATCTCCCTGACCGCCCCGTTACCTTTTTCGTGGGCCCGGAACCGGGCCCACGGTCGCCAGGCCCGGTATGACCTCTTGCCCTGTCTTTTGAATGATCCGGGGGGTGGTGTCGCCGGGTCGGTGAGTGAACCGTCGATAGCGGGCAGCCTCGCACCCCGAGCACGGCAACGTTGACGACAAACCGGCCCCGGAAAGCTTGCGCAGGCTCCAACCGGAGCCGACAGTGCAGGACGGCCTGGTGCACCTGGAAACCGCGCTGATCGGGGCGGGCGCTACGACAGAAGGCCGTTCACCCGGCGGGGAAGACCCCACGGGTTCGCGTCGACGAGTCCGGGAGGAAGATGCTCTTCGCGCACCGACTGGTATGCGACCGGCCGCAGGAACCGACGAATCGCGGTGGACCCGACCGACGTGTGAACGGAGTTGGTGGCCGGATAGGGGCCACCGTGTTGCTGAGCCCAACTGACGGCCACACCGGTGGGCCATCCATTCCAGATGACGCGCCCCGCATAGCGTGCAAGTGCATCGAGCAGTGTTGCGGCATGGGGATCGTCGTCGGTGCCGTGGACGGTCGCCGTCAGCGTGCCCGGCAGGACAGTCATCGTCGCGTACAGTTCCGCGATCGATGTGTAGGTCACGATCAGTCCAAACGGGCCGAAACACTCTTTGATCAGGACCTGAGGGTTTCGATGCAACGCCCGAGCGTCGGTCACTCCGATCACCGGGCGGACCGACAGATCGTCCAGATCGGCCTGCGCCGACGCAGTCACCGGCCGGACATCGGGGTGCTCGAGAATCTCCCGGGAGACATCGAAAAACGATTGTCGGATTCCTCTATGCAGCAGACGGAACGGATCGTCCGTGACCGCGGTTCCGACGAGGCACTCGATCGAACTTTGTTCGGGGACGAACAGCAGCCCCGGCTTGGTGCAGAACTGACCGGCGCCAAGTAGCAATGATTCGAGGAATTCACCTGCAATCGTTCCCGGCCGCTCCTCAGCCGCAGCAGGTGTCACGAACACCGGGTTGATACTACCGAACTCGCCATAGAACGGGATAGGAACCGGCCGAGCGGCTGCCAGATCTGCCAGAGCCCGACCACCCGCTGTCGAACCGGTGAACCCGACGGCCGTAATGCGGGGATCCTGAACAAGCTGACGTCCGATGTCGGTGCCCTGCACTACCCCGAACGCGCCGTCCGGGGCGCCGCCCGCGCGAAGTCCCTCGTCGATCGCCCGCGCGTAGGCGGTAGTCAATCGTGGCTGAGCGGGATGCGCTTTGGCGACGACAGGACAGCCGGCGGCCAATGCGGAAGCGGTGTCCCCACCGCCGAGTCCGAACGCGAACGGAAAGTTACTCGCACCGAATACCGCGACGGGTCCGGTGGGCACGAGCATCCGCCGCAGATCGGGGCGTGGAGCGGGTTGCGCGTCCGGATCTGCTGTGTCGATGACCGCTTCCAGCCAGGATCCCTCCTCGACGACGTCAGCGAACATTCGAAGCTGCATCGTGGTCCGCGTGACTTCGCCGCGAAGGCGCCCCTCGGGGAGTGAACTGTCGGCGGCCGCCAGTGGCACCAATTCCGAGGCTCTTGCGTCGACTGCGTCTGCCACCGACCGCAGAACGTGCGATCGCTTGCTCGGCTCCGCTCGGGCAAGTGACGTCGCTGCAGTCGCCGCGGCCGAGAGAACCCGCTCGTATTCCTCTGGGGTGGTATCCGAGAGTGCTTCTTCCGCAACGGTTTCCATTTAATTCCTCCTGAGCTCGGAGCGTCCCGTGTCTAGGTCGTTGACCTCAGTGTGCGGGAGAACGGGTGTGATTCCATACCTCCACTTGGAGATGGTGTGAGTGCAGTCACGACGCCAGGATTGGTCTCACATGAGGTACCGAATGACCTTGGAGGGCGACGATGACTGCAACGACGGGACCACTTGCGGGGGTGCGGGTGCTGGATATGACACGTCTGGCACCCGGACCGTACGCGAGCATGCTGCTCGCCGACCTCGGTGCAGAGGTGATCGTAATCGGTGGCGGTCGTTCCGGGCTTCCGGTTCCGGCGGTATCCAGAGGCAAAGAATTCATATCGCTGGATCTCAAGACTGCGGACGGCCGCCGGGCCCTGCGAACGCTCGTCTCGGAAGCCGACGTTTTCATGGAGGGATTCCGACCCCGTGTTGCGGACAGGTTGGGCGCGGGCTATGCAGAACTGTCGGCCCTCAATCCGGGGCTCGTCTACTGCAGCGTGACGGGCTACGGCCAGAGCGGCCCGATGGCGCAACGTGCCGGTCACGACATCAACTACCTCGCGATCGGGGGTGCCCTCGGGACCTTCGGACCATCAGACCAGCCGCCGGTCCCGCCTTTGAACCTGGTCGCCGACTTCGCGGGCGGTGGATTGCTGTCGGCTTTCGGCATTGTGGCCGCACTGTACGACAGGACTCGAACAGGTAAGGGCCGGTATATCGATTCCGCTATGGTCGACGGCGTCCTGTCGATGATGGGAATGAACTTCGTCGATTGGCAGACCCCGACGTTGCCCGGCCGTGGGCGTGGCGTACTGGTCGGGTCGATGCCGTTCTATCGATGCTATTGCTGTTCCGATGGTCGATACGTCGCGGTGGGTGCCCTGGAGGTGGCATTTTTCGAGCGGTTGTGGACCACCCTCGACCTCGGTGCCGTCCCTGACCATTTCGACCAGTCCACCTGGGACCTCATCGAGAAGTCGCTGACCGCCGCGTTCGAGAAGAAGACGATGGCGGAGTGGACCGCTGTGTTCGCCGACGTGGATGCGTGTGTGACACCGGTGCTCGAACCGCACGAGCTGTCCACATTCGACCAGATCGCCGCCAGGGATCCGGAATTTTCACTGGATTCGGTCCCCGTGGTCCCCGTGTTCTCCGACGGACCGAAACGGCGTGTCACGGACACCCGCGTCAAGACCGAAGAAGTCCTGCGCCGCGCCGGACTTCCCGAAGATTCCGCCCACCGTGCCGCCGCGGACGGCACCCCACCCTCGGTGACGGGTCTGAGTTGGCCACCGCTGTGACCGTCGACTCCCGAATCATCACCTTCCCCACAGACACCAGGAGCAATTCATGAGTATCGAACACCGCGAGTTCCGCGAGAGCGTCCGCAAACTCGCGCAGACCAAGATCGCACCGCATGCCGCCGACGTGGATGACAAGGAACGATTCCCGTCGGAATCCTGGGCGGCCCTGTCCAGCAACGACCTGCCCGGACTCGCGTATCCCGAGAGCCTCGGTGGCAGTGGAGCCGATCTCCTCGTCCAGGTCATCGCAGTGGAAGAAGTGGCAGCATCCTGCGCAAGCTCGGCGCTGGTGATGCTGGTCAACTGGGCGGGCACATCCACCGTGCTGAGTCAAGGCTCCGACGAGTTGAAGCAACTGGTGGTACCGGATGTCGCGTCGGGCTCTGCCGGTGCCGCGTGGTGCATGACCGAGCCGCGCGTGGGTTCGGACCTGTCGGCGATCGCGACGACCGCGACGCAGGATGGTTCCGATTGGATTCTCGATGGGCAGAAGCGATTTATCAGTAACGCGCCGTGGGCCGACTGGTACGCGGTCCTGGCAAAGACCGGCGACAACTCGCTCGGTGTCTTCATTGTGCACAAGGACGATGACGGCGTCAGTTTCGGTGCGCCCGAGAAGAAGATGGGAATGCGCGGCAGTCCTACGACCGACGTCATCCTCGACGGCTGCCGACTGCCCGCCGTCCGTGTCGTCAATGATCCCTATAAGGGGTTCCAGTACATCTCCGCGGAACTGAACGTCAGCCGTGCACTCATCGCGGCGCAGGCCCTCGGAATCGCACAGGGCGCATTCGACGCTGCCATCTCCTACACGACGAACCGCGACCAGTTCGGCCAGCCCATTTCGCAATTTCAGCTTCTGCGGGGCATGGTCGCCGATATGGCCGTCAAGATCGAGTCGGCTCGTTCGCTGCTGTACGACGCGGTCCGTCTCATCGAGGACGGGGATCCGGCGGGTCGCGCGAAGGTGGCCATGGCGAAACTGCTGTGCAGTGACACCGCCATGTCGGTGACCACCGATGCGCTCCAACTACACGGCGGTTACGGCTATGTACGTGATTATCCGGTAGAGCGGATGATGCGCGACGCCAAGATCACCCAGATCTATGAGGGCACCAATCAGATTCAGCGACTCATCATCGCCAAATCGGTTTACGGAAAGTAGGCGTCAGTGCAACACTTTCAACAGCAAGCGCTGAGCGGCATCCGGGTACTCGATCTCGGCGAGATCATGCAGGCCCCCGTTGCGGCGCAGGTTCTCGGCGACCTCGGCGCCGAAGTGATCAAGGTCGAGCGAGGCGTCAATGGAGACATGCTGCGGGGCCTGGATCGCGAGTCACTCGAGGCAGGTCGCCCCGGTGCTTACTTCGCCGCGGTAAACCGTAACAAGCGCAGCATCGCCCTCAATCTGAAGACCGCTGAGGGGCAGGATATTCTGCATCAGCTCCTCGCCGAGACGGATGTTCTCATCCACAGCTACCGGACCGCGGCAGTCGAACGACTAGGGTTGACCTACGACGATCTGCAGGAGCGTTATCCCCGGCTTATCTACGGTACCGCGACCGGATTCGGGGAAACCGGGCCGTATGCCCACAAGGCGGGCCAGGACATGCTTGCGCAGGCGCTCAGCGGGATGGCGCGCTCGTGCGGTCACCCGTCGATCTCGGCATACGTGCATCCGGTACCGACGGTCGACTATGCATCGGGTATGGCTTTGGCGCAAGGCCTTTTGGCGGCACTGTTCGAGCGCGAGCGGTCCGGCCGCGGTCAGAAGGTCAGTGTCAACCTCTTCGATACGGCACTGTCGCTGCAGACCCTCGAAAGTGCCTCACTGTTGATGGACCAGCGTGAGACCAACTGGGTGAGGGATTGGTACAGCGGCATCTTCGAGACGACGGACGGTCTGCTGCTGGTGCTCGGCCTGTTCCGCGAGAACCCCCTGCGGCTGGCGTGCAAAGCACTCGGCATCGAGGATCTGTCCGTCCAGCCGTCCTTCGCGACGCCACAGCTCCAGGCCGAGAACAAGGACGCCGCCAACGCGGTCCTGCGTCCACTGATCACACGGTTGAGCACCACCGAGGCGGCGGAACTGTTCGATGGGGTCGACCTGCTGTGCGCACCGCTTCTCACCCTGCAGCAAGCGCTCGATCATCCCCAGACGCGCCACAACGGCACACTCGTCGACGTCGATGTCGAGGGTGTGCGGACGACCCGCCTGATGGGCAGCCCAGTCACCTTGTCCCGTACGCCCGCACAGGTGCGCCGAGGGGTGCCCGCGGTGAGTGAACATGCCGACGAAATCCTTCGCGAACTCGGAATACCCGAGTCACGTATCCAGACATTGCGCAGTAAGGAAGTGATCCGATGAGTAATGCGATGCAGACGGACCCGACGAGCCCGACCACCGGCACGGCCACAGCCATGGTGCTCGAAGGGTTCGGACGGGCCGTGACCTCGAGAACGTTTTCGCGCGTGGATCCCGACGTCGGCGCGGTCGTCGTCGACGTGACGCACGCGGGAATTTGTGGAACGGACATCCACCTGCAGCAGGGTCGCTTGCCCATTCCGGTACCGGTCATCCTGGGGCATGAGGCGGTCGGTCGAGTGCACGCCCTCGGCGAGGGTGTCACGACGGACGCGCGTGGCGTGGAACTTCGCGTCGGGGATGCGGTGTCGTGGGCGTCCAACATCCCGTGCGGGCACTGCTACTACTGCCAGGACCGACAGGCGCCGTCACTGTGCGAGACCCGCAAAGTTTACGGCATCAATCAGTCGTCGGCCGACTGGCCCCACCTGTCGGGTGGGTGGTCCGAGCAGATCTACCTCCAGCCCGGCTCGACAATCGTCCGCATTTCGTCGTCGGTGACACCGCAGCAGGTGATCGCTCTCGGCTGTGCCGGACCGACCGCCGTCCACGCAGTGAACGATATCGCCAAGCCTGACGCAGGCGATGTCGTCGTGGTCCAGGGCAGCGGACCGGTCGGACTGGCCTGCGCCATGTACGCCACGCTCGCCGGGGCGGCGAAGGTGATCATCGTCGGTGGACCGGCCAATCGTCTGGAGGTCGCACGGGCGGCCGGCATCGGCGACCTCCACATCGACATCTTCGCCGAGACGGATCGAGCGGCCCGCCTGGACCGAATTCTCGCGGAAACAACGGGTGGGCGGGGCGCCGACGTCGTCATCGAGGCCACCGGCGTACCGACGGCGGTGGCCGAGGGTATCGACATCGCCCGGCGCGGCGGCAAGTACCTTGTCGTCGGGCAGTACACGGACCACGGCACGACTCCGATCAACCCCCACTACATTACGAAGAAGCAGCTGCAAGTGCTGGGAAGCTGGGCGTTCTCCCCGCACAACCACCTCGAGTACGTCGAATCGCTACCTCGGCTGGCAGCACGGTTCGATCTCGCGTCGATGATCACCGAGTACCCACTCGGGAAGGCGGAAGAGGCGATGGCCGACATGCGGGACGGGCGCACGCTCAAGCCGGTTCTCACGACCGGAGGTCAGTGGTGACCGACTCCCGGTACACCGCCGCCATAGACGCGCTGCTCGAGCGTATCGACTCGACCGCCAAGCAGACCAGCGGCAAGTTCCCGCACTACGGTGACATCGAATCCGGCGAATGGACCACCACCGCCGACGGAAACTGGACGGGAGGGTTCTGGGGAGGCCTGGCCGCACTCGGCTTCGCCGGCTCCGGCGAGGAGCACCTATCTCGACTCGCCGACGAGGTCACCGAGCAGATCCTGCCCCGGCAGAACTCCGATACCGCCTTCCGCGGCTTTCTCTTCTGGTATGGTGCGGCGGTCAACCACCTCGTCACCGGAAGCGAAGACGCGGCGCAGACCGCCCTGGCTGGTGCCCGCGGCCTGCTCGCCAGCTTCAACGATCGGGCCGGCATCATCCCGCTCGGCGCCGAAGCGGAGGAAGCGGAAGCGGTCGGAGAAGGCGCCGCGAACATCGACGCCGTCCCGGGCACCGTCGCCCTGCTGTCGTGGGCGTCGGAGCAGACCGGCGACCCGCGGTTCCGCCACGCCGCGGTCCGCCACGCGCAGCGGCACATCGAGCTCTGTGTCCGGGCGGATGGTTCGGTCTGCCAGTCGGCACTGTTCGACACGTCCAACGGTGCGCTCCTGGACCGCTACACCCACAAGGGCCTGAACGCCGACAGCACCTGGGGTCGGGCACAGGCGTGGGCGATGGTGGCGTACGCCCAGGCTGCGCAGTGGGCGTCGCCGTCCTTCCTGCCGACCGCCGTCCGGCTGGCCGACTGGTGGCTGGACCACACGCCGAATGCCGGAATCGTGTCATGGGACTTCGACGCCGGCACCGGGCCCGACGTTCCGATCGACACGTCCGCCACTGCCATCGCCGCCGCCGCGCTGCTCAAGCTCGACCGGCTGGTTCCCGAGCGGACCGACTTCCGGGACAGGGCCGTCGCCCACGTGGGTGCGCTCCTCGACCACCTCACTCCGACCGGGCCGCATGACAGCAGACCAGCAGGGATCCTCACGGACGGTTGTTTCGACAAGCGCCGGGACTTCGCTACCCGAAACGAGCTGATCTGGGGCGACTACTTCCTGCTCGAGTGCCTGATCAGCCTGGACAACCGGTCCGATACCCTGAGGCTGTGACCCAGCCGACATGAACGGGTTACCCAAGGCCCCGGGGGAAGAAGATCAAGGAAAGCCGGTGTCGGAAAGTATGCATACCGCAGCTTACGAATTCACGCACGCGGATTTCAGGACGTCGATCCTCGACGACCTCGCACTCTCGCGCGCCGAACTGCTTGTCCTGACCGACGAGGCGTCGGCCATGACCACGGCAGGTCAGCGCGTCCGGGAGATCGGCAACTTCGACATGTCTCTCATCGGGCGCATCGAGGTCAACGGCATGATGGTTCACCGCAGTTGGCAGGGAACAAAAAGCAACGCTCTGCACCGCCTGGTGGTGCCAGAAGGGATCGGGCTCGGCGGCAAGAGCATCATGCTGCAGAAACCCGTCTGGGTCCGAGACTACTTGTCCGACCCCGGCATCACTCACGACTTCGACGCGCTCGTCGCGAAGGAGTCACTGCGAGGAATGCTCGCAGTGCCCATGGCGTACGAAGGTTGTGTTCTCGGTGCCGTGTACGTCGGCACCCGCGAATATTCGTCCTTCGGTGATCGAGTCATCGCGGAGATCCAATCGATCGCCGAGACGGCCGCCGTCACTCTCATCAGTGCACAGCGGGCCGCAACCCAGACAGAGCTCGCGCTCGAGGCCGAACGGAAACGACTTGCCGAATCCCTGCACGATTCCGTGAGCCCGGTCCTTTTCCGGATCGGTGCCGAGCTGCAGAGTTTGCGTGCACTGGGTGACGCTCAGGCGATCCACGATCGGCTGCAGGAGATCACCGATCAGGTACACGCCGTCAATGCGTCTATTCGCAGGTCGCTGACCGGCCTCACCGCGCGACCCCCCGAACGGGAACTTCCAGTCGGCATCGAGGAGGACTGCCAGGCGTTCACGCTTCGGACCGGTATCCCGGCCCGTTTCGTACCGCTGACCGAATCTCCGGATCTCGACGTGAGCCGCGTCGAGGCCCTCCAGCGACTGGTTCGGGAGACACTCGTCAACGTCGAAAAGCACGCTGACGCGTCCACCGTGGTAGTCAGCTTGTCGGTTCGGTCGGGCAGAGTGACAGTCGTCATCAGCGACGACGGTCGGGGCGTGGACGGGGTCGAAGCCCCGGTGCGAGGAAGCCAATTGGGGCTCGGGTTTGCCGCAGGACGGCTCGAGCGACTCGGTGGCGGCATGTCCGTCGTCAGCGACGACGAAAACGGCACCACCGTGCGCGGCTGGGTGGACGCCATCGACGGGTCGAGTACATGACCGTGCCGTCGAAGACGATCCGCATCCTCGTCGTCGACGATCATCCGATCGTGCGCGGCGGGGTGGAACTTCTCGCGCGGGAGGACGTGAACCTCGAAGTCGTAGGAGGTGCACTGACCGGTGCCGCGGCGGTCGACTTGGCCCGTACCCTCTCCGTCGACGTCATCCTCCTCGATCTTCGACTCCCCGATATCCCTGCGCCCGAACTTATACCGCGGCTTCGGCGGGTCGCGCCGCACGCGCGGATACTGCTGTTCACCGCGTTCGCCGATCACGGCGCCATCGATCTGTTGATGGAGGCGGGCGCGGACGGATGTCTCGTCAAGGACATCAGCGGGCAGGACTTCGCCACGGCCATTCACCGCGTGTTCGGCGGAATCCGGGTTGTCGACCCGAGACTGGCCGGACCACGAAAAGTCGTGACATCCGAAGCTCTGTACCGGGCGGGCCTGACTCGACGCGAGTACGAAGTGCTGCGTTTCGCGGCAATGGGTCACAGCAACCCGGAAATCGCTCAGGAACTGTCCCTTGCACGGAATACCGTAAAAACCTATCTGCAGAGCGCCATGCAGAAACTGAACGCACGCAATCGCGTCGAAGCCATTGCACGCGCCCACGAACTTCGCTTGCTCTGACCATATTCATATTCCCGGGAGACCATTCCACCTCTCCATCTGGAGATGTTGTGTGTCCTGAGTCACCCATATATTCGAGCGCATAAGTCATTCCGCGCTCGTGCCAACGGAGGCCATACATGCCCAAAATATCCCAAACATCTAAAGCTGGCCTTGCCAGCGGTGTCGGTACGACAGTCGAATGGTACGACTTCTTCATCTACGGCACCGCGGCCGGACTCGTGTTCAACAAGATCTTCTTCCCCGAGTTCGACTCCCTGATCGGCACCCTGCTCGCCTTCGCCACGTTCTCCGCAGCCTTCGTGGCGCGCCCGCTCGGCGGAGTGGTGTTCGGCCATTTCGGAGACCGGATCGGACGCAAGTCGATGCTCGTCATCACCCTGAGCATCATGGGCTTCACCACCCTCGGAGTCGGGCTGCTCCCGAGCTACGAATCCATCGGCGTCGCCGCACCGATCATTCTCATCACCCTGCGCTTCGTGCAGGGCCTCGCGCTCGGTGGCGAAATCGGCGGGGCGATTCTCATGGCCGTCGAACATGCACCTTCCGGCAAACGCGGCTACTACGGCAGCTGGGTGCAGATGGGGGTGCCGGCGGGATTGATATTGGGTAACACGGTATTCCTGCTGACGTTCGGGCTTTCGCCCGAAGCCTTCGAATCCTGGGGATGGCGGGTTCCCTTCCTGATCGGTGGTGCGTTCGTCGCGATCGGCCTCTTCGTTCGACTGCATGTCGGCGAAAGCCCGAACTTCGACCGCGTCAAGAAGAACGCAAAGTTGGAGAAGCTGCCCATCGGGGTGGTCCTGCGCCACTATCCCAAACAGGTCCTCCTGACCTGCGGTGCCTACTTCGCCATCGGGGTCACCTTCTACGGCACCACGGTATTCGGTCTCAGCTACGGCGTCACCCAGGTCGGCTACACCCGAAACCAGATGCTGACCCTCGTCCTCGTCGCCATGGCGGTCACGTTCGTCGCGCTACCGTTGTTCGGCAAACTATCGGACTCCTACGGCAGGAAGCCGGTGTTCCTGGCCGGAGTCGTCGCAATGCTGCTCTTCACCTTTCCATGGTTCTGGCTCGTGAACACCGGATCTTTCCTGCTGGCAATGGTCGGGTTCGTGGTGTTCTGTCTCGCCTTCGCGACCTCCTACGGGCCGCTCGCAGCCTTCTTCGCCGAAGCCTTCGACACTCGCATTCGCTACACAGGGATCTCCTTCGGATACACGATCGGCACTCTTGCCTCGAGTGCTCCCGCACCGATCGTCGCCACGTACCTGCTGGATCGCACCGGATCATACGTTGCCGTGGCGCTATTCATGGTCGCAATGTGTGCCGTCTCCGTCGTCTGTGTGATCGCCATGCGGGAGACCTACCGGCAAAATCTGTCCGGCAATGACGAAACCCCGGGGCAGGAGTGGTTGTCACCGACCGAGTTCACCCCGAGTAGTGGACAAGGGATCAAGCAGCTGTAGCAGCTGCGGAGAGTGGTTGTTCATCATCGATCGGGCCGATCATCCCGATCGATGAATGACGGCGCCGAGTGTTATACCAGTGCTTCCATTTGTGAACCGCGCGGCAACGAGTTCAGCCTTCATAGCGAAGACATGCCGGTAGTAGTGCTCGCGTTCGAACGTCAACCACAGCGATTCCGCGCCGGCGTTGTCCAGCATTATCCGGCTAATCAGCGTTGATCTTGCTCCATTGGTTGGGGTTTGCGGGTTATCCGTTCAAGCCCGGGATGGGCCCGCAACCACGTTTCCAAGGTGGCCGAGCGGCGGTCGGGCAGAACATCGACACGCTGGTGGGTCGCGCCGTCGATCAGCACGGTCCCGTACCGGTGGCGGCGCAGCAAAGCGAAATCATCCACACCTCGGCACCCTCTGGGTCTGCAGCGGGATGCCGAGCAGCACCCGCACCGCGGTCTGCCGTGACATTCGCACCGACCACCGCCCGAGCATTCGGACCGAGGCCCGCCCGACCAGCTCCCGCACCGCCGCACGCACGTGCCCGGTCAACCGGGTCGTGCGCCGCTGAAAGCGTTCCACCACATCGGGGACCTGTTCCCAGAACGTGCGCTGACATCCCCGGGTCTGGCAGTAGAGGCGCCGCACACGCACCCGGACCACCACGCTGCGGCCATCGACCGGCAGATCGGCCGGCCGCCGCTCGTGAACACCATGAACGCGGGCCGATCCCGCACCACAACCCGGGCACTCAGCCACACCACCAGGAGTCCGGGCCCGGACTACCAGCCGCGAACCCACCACACCCACATCCTCGACAATAAGCGGCGAAAAACCTGAAAATACCCCGCCGACAGCAACACTCACCTCAGCCACCGGACTATCGTGTCGCCGTCACCTCACATGCACCACCGAAAGTGGCCGCGGCGACTGCTCGGCGCGCGTCGCGCATGGGCAGCAGGGCCAGCGCATGTTCGTGTACGGCGATGTCGTCGGGAGCGGATTCGCCGTAGACCAGCGCGTGGTTGGCGTCGGGGCTGGCCAGGACGGCGTTGCGCATGGCGACCTCGAGGTAATCGCGCCATTCACTGATGCCCGGCGTATCCGAATCGGGAAGCAGCGGACCTCGGTACAGCCGGACGGCTGTATCGCGGTCGCCCGTTTGCAGGGCGCGCAGGACATCGACCGCGTCGCAGGACAGGGCTGTGGTGAAGCGGTAGACACGATTGGTGATGTCGCCACCGGTGGCCCGGCGTAGGTGCGACATCTCCGACTTCAGGGTGCTCGCGCCGACCGCGCGATCGCCGTAGACGGCGTAGTGCAGGCGTTCGTGGCTGAATCCATCGTCGTCGAGAGCCAGCAGGGTGAGGATTTCGAGCTGGCGTGGGCGCAGGCGGATCGGCTTGCCATCGCGCAGTGACCGGCCCGGGCCCAGGCAGGTCAGCCGCATTCCCGCCGGTGCGGGCAGCGTCGCGTGCAGTTTCGACTCGATGGCGGTGGTCATGGTGCGCACGGTCGCCATGGCCAGCGGGTTCGAGCGCTTCCAGGTGGTCGACAGGTCGAGAACGCCGAGCAGGGTGCCGTCGGCGGCGCGGATCGGCGCGCAGTAGCAGACCCAGCCGTGCAGTGCCGCGACCAGATGCTCGGCGGTGAACACGGTGTGCGGCTGATCGGTGCGCAGCGCGAGGGAGAGGGCGTTGGTGCCCATGTGCGCCTCGTCCCAGCGGCCACCTGGCGCGAAGTTCACTTGCTCGGCTTTGCGCCGCATGACCGGGCCGCCGTAGGTCCACAGGATCGTACCGGAAGCGTCGGTCACCGCGGCGACGAAGCCGGCGTCGTCGGCGACACTGTGCAACTGCTCCTTCAGTTCGGTGACCGGCCCACGCAACGGCGACTCCGTCCACCGCGGCCCGATGTCGTCGGTCGCGCTCTCGGGCGCGCAATCCCGCCCCGGATCCACCGTCCGCAAAGACCGCAACCACGACTGGGCCACCTCGGTCCGCACCGCCGAACTCTGTCCCAGCGCCGACACACCGGTAGGCACCCACTGTGCCCACTCCCGCTCCAGCGCAGCACGCTGCTCGGAAAGCGACAGCTGCGATGCCATGAGCGGTTACACGTCTTCCTGTTCGATTGCATGACGAGGGTTGCACCCCATCATGCCCGACCTCCCCGCCCGCTGAACAGCAGTTTCGATAGATCCCGGTGCGCAGATCGTCGTAGACGATGACGCCCGTTCGGTTGTACTGGAGGCTCAGGTTTCCCGTCATGCGCAGATAGTGATGCTGTGGCCGAATACCTGTCCGCCGGGTGGCTGCGGACGCCTTCGCCGTGCGGGCGGCGCTGCAGAGCAGTCGGCGTACAGCACTGTTGGCGGCTTGATTCGGTGGCCCCACAGTGCTGATTTTCTCGGCGGTCAGCGCCGAACTGCGCAGTCAGCATCCCTACCCGCGGCAGTATGTGACCGGCTCAGCCAGGCGGCGGCACCGATCACGGAAGCAGGTGTGCTGGTGATCTGCGGGTTCCCTGCGTCCGGTAAGTCCTCGACGGCACGGTTCCTCGCTGCACGCACCGGTGCGGTTGTGCTGGACAAAGACAGGCTCGCTCCGATGCTGGAAGAGTCGATCATGGGCCGGTTGACCGGTGACCCGTTCGATCGTGATTCCGACACCTACCGCGAGGTCGTCGCGCCCAGGATCTACGACAGCCTCATCCGCACCGGTCTGACCGTTATCTAGGGTTGTCAACCTCTTTCGCCCGGCGCAGGCCTTTGAGCAGGTGCAAGGCACGTGAGTTGTGTTGTTGGGGGTGCCAGTTACGGCCCGAACTGAATCACTGCCAGTGGATCGGGCCAGGTATCGGCTCCTCGCTGCTCATCGACGCTTGACGCGCAGAGATGCCAGTTGATCCACAGTCCCTCCGCTCGTGGTCCTGGTCATCGCGTGGCTCGGACCGCCCAGCAGCAGTTGGCGCCAGTGGACGAAGCCGCCCTCATCTGCAGCTAAAGTGATTGCTAACTTTAGCAATCAGACATCTGGAGAATTGTGCCCCTCACCACACACAACGGCGTCCAACTCAGTTACGAGGTTACGGGCTCGGGTCCGCTGGTCCTGCTGATCATGGGCAGCGGTAGCCCCGGTCGGGTCTGGCGTACCCATCAGGCACCCGCGCTGGTGAAGGCAGGGTTCCGTGTCGCCACGGTCGACAACCGCGGTATCGCGCCATCGTCGGAATCGGCGGCTGGGATCACGATGCCCGATCTCGTCGGCGACACCGCTGCGCTGATCGAGCACATGGGTGCCCCTGCTCATGTGGTCGGCACCTCGATGGGATCGCGCGTGGTGGCCGAACTCTGTCTGGCCCGACCCGAACTACTGAGCAAGGCCGTCATGTTCGCCGCCACAGCCCGGCCGCACCCGGTGGCCGATACTCTCAACCGCGGCGAGCGGGCCCTTTACGACAAGGGCATCGAGCTCCCACCGGAGTACGCCGCCGCGGTCAAGGCCATGCTCAACCTCTCCCCCCACACCCTGGACGACCCGGGTAAAGCGCAGGAGTGGCTCGACATCTTCGAATTCACCTCGGGCAAAGGCACTCCCGGCACCCGCGCCCAACTCGGCATGGACCGCAGCCAGGACCGGCGGGACGCCTACGCCGCGATTCGCGTGCCGAGCCTGGTCGTCGGATTCGCCGATGACCGGATGGTGCCCCCCCGCTTCTGTCGCGAAGTCGCCGAGGCGATCCCCGCCGCGCGCTACCTCGAGATCGAGCGCTGCGGGCATTACGGATATCTCGAGCGGCCCGAGGAAGTGAACCGCGTCCTGATCGACTTCCTCACCGCGCCTTGACCTTCCACCGAAACGAGACACTCAATGAGCCAAACGCTGCCTCCCTGCCCCGCGTGCGCTTCGGTGTACACCTACGAACTCGGGGCTCTGCTGGTGTGCCCGGAATGCGCCCATGAGTGGGAACCAGCCGAGGTCACCGGCGACGATAGCGACGTGATCCGTGATGCCGTCGGCAATCTGCTCACCGATGGTGACACCGTCACCGTGATCAAATCCCTCAAGGTCAAAGGCAGCCCCACCGGGATCAAGGCAGGCACCAAGGTCCGCAATATTCGCCTGGTCGCCGGGGTGGGCGATCACGACATCGATTGCAAGGTCGACGGCATCGGGCCGATGCAGCTGAAATCCAGCGTGGTGAAGAAGCTCTGATCCACGACCGGCACCGAAGCTATGCGGTGTCGAGTGCGGTGTGGAGTCCGGTGGCGTGTGGTCACATCCACTGCAAGCACCACGCGCCACCGGCCATCGAGAACAGTTGATCACCAGCGCTTTCTGATTGGATCTACCCGAGCAGGCTGGGCTGATCGATCATCCACAGCCACGTGCCATCGGCTTGACGCCGAGCGACTTCGACGGTGACGCCGCCGTCGCCCAATCGGACCGAGGTCAGTGCCACATCTCCATTGCGGACCGTCGGCAACTGTCTCCCGGGCGTGAACGCCGGCGCGTCGGCGACGAAATGCTCGTAGGCCGTGCGGATCTCACTGCTGCCGGCAGCAACACGGCTGCCGGGTAGTGCCAAGACCGCATCCGGCTCATACAACGCCACCAGCCCCTCGACGTCACCCGCGTTCAGACGCTCCACCACGAGCCGGCTCAAGTCCTCCGGTTGCCACGCCTGCTCACGCTCCTGACCACCATTCATCGTTCACCCTTCTCATGGGCCGGACCCCGCGGCCAGCTCCGACCGGGACCTTGTCAGAAGGCGCCGACATCGTTTCAGCGCCCGTGGCGTCGTTCGTAGGCATCGCGTTCCGCGGCGTGTTTCTGGCGCTCTCGCGCATCGGCCAGTACCGGGTCGAGTCCGTGCTTGGCGAGGCGGTGGCGGCGGTAGACGTACATGAGCGCGGTTGTGAAGTAGATCAGTGGCATGTACAGCAGCGCCATCATCGCCAGCGCCCCATCCACAGCGGTCCCGGAATGAGCAGGAACACGCACAGCGGCGCAATGATCGGCAGCAGGATCCGCAGATGGTATCGGCGTGCCGCGCCGGAGCCGGTGAGATCGTCGATCACCCACTGGTGCATCGACGGCGGCAGGGTCGCACCGGCGATAAAGCGCACACGCTGGGTCAAGGTCGGCGTGGCCGGTTCGCTGCTCATCGAATTCCTCCGACCGGTTCGGGAAGATCGCCGCGAGCGTGGGCGATCGCGTCGACAGTGTTCCCGAAGACCGCCTCCTCGCCCGCAGCGGGCAACGCACCGATCGCGGCGAGACGGCGGAGGTGATCGGCGCGCAGTCCGGACATGAGCACGGTGATGTTGTGGTGTTCGAGCTTGCGGATGGCATCTTTGAGGACGAGCGCCCCGGTGGTATCGAGGGCGGTGATGCGAGACATGCGCAGGATGACGACCTGCACGTCAGAGACATCGGCCAGTTCGAGCAGGAACCGGTGCGCAGCAGCGAAGAACAGCGGGCCCTCGATCCGGTAGGCGACGATGTGGTCGCGCAGCAGGTCGTGTTCTTCGGTGAGGTGGTCGCCCTCGACGAGGGGGACCTGGTCCAGGCGGGCTTCGCGGGCCACCGAGCGCAAGGCCAGCAGGACCGCGATCCCGACACCGATAGCGACGGCGATGACCAGGTCGAAGGCGACAGTGGCGGCGAAGGTGATCACCATGATCGCGGTGTCACCACGGGAGGCGCGGGCGATCGCGGCCAGGGACGCGGTTTCGACCATCCGCACCGTGGTGGCCAGCAGCACACCGGCGAGGGCGGCCAGAGGTATCTGGGCGACCAGGGGCGCGGCGAGGTAGAGCAGGGCGGCCAGCACGACCGCGTGGGTGAGGGAAGCGAGGCGGGTGCGGGCGCCGGAGCGGACGCTGACGGCGGTGCGGGCGATCGCGCCGGTGGCGGGCACGCCACCGAACAGCGGTGCGGCGATATTGGCCAGGCCCTGGCCGAACAGTTCGCGATCGGGGTTGTGGCGGGTGCCCACCGACATCGAATCCGCGGCGGTGGCCGACAGCAGTGATTCCAAAGCGGCGAGCGCGGCCACGGCCAGAGCCGGAGCGATCAGCGATGCGAGCCGGCCGGGGTCGAGGAACCCGAGGGACGGGGCGGGCAGCCCCGCAGGCAGGGCCCCGATGCGGGTGAGGTCGAGCCCGGCAAGTCCGGCTACAGCGGTGGCGACCGCGACCGCGACGAGCGCGAAAGGCAGTTTGGGCAGGTACCGGCCGCCGATCAGCACCGCGGCGGCGACCAACAGGGCGGTGACCGGCGGGCCGGGGTCGGGATGGTCGAGGTAGCGGCCGACGGCGTCGGAAGCCAGCTGCCACATCTTCTCGCCCTCGGCCTCGCCGACGCCGAGGGCAGACGGGAACTGCTGCAGCGCGATCACCACGGCGATACCGGCGGTGAATCCCTCGATCACCGGCGCCGGCATATAGCGGACCGCGCGCCCGACACCGGCCGCAGCGAGCACGACCAGCACCACACCGGCCATCAACCCGACGGCGAGCACGCCAGGTCCGCCGTGTTCGGCCACGATTGGCAGCAGCACCACGGTCATGGCTCCGGTAGGACCCGACACCTGGAACCGGGAGCCACCGAACACCGCGGCCACCACACCGGCGATGATCGCGGTCGCCAGGCCTGCGGCGGCGCCGAGGCCGGAGCTGATCCCGAAACCGAGTGCCAACGGCAGCGCGACCAGCGCGACGATGACACCGGCGAGCAGGTCCGGGCCCGGGCGGCGCAGCGCTGGCGTCCAGTCCGCCCGGGTGGGCAGCAGCGCGCGCAGGGTCACGACGCCTCGGCGGTGGTGTCGGCGGGTCGGGCCGGGGTGTGGGCCAGGCGGTTCTTCAGCGCGGCGAGCTGATCGCACAGCGGTCCGGGTAGCGTGTCGGCGCCGATGCTGGCATACCAGTCCTCGATGGAGGTGACCTCGGCGGCCCATTCGTCGTAGTGGACTTCGAGCGCGGCCTGTGCCGAGCGTTTGTCGGTGTCGGAGAATCCGGACAGGTCCAGCGCGTGGGCCACCGGGACGTAGCCGATCGCGGTGGCATCTGCTGCCGCGGTGCCCTCGATCCGTTCCAGCGCCCATTTCAGGATGCGTACGTTGTCACCGAATCCGGGCCACAGGAACCGCCCGTCCGCGTCGCGGCGGAACCAGTTGACCTGGAAGATCTTCGGCAGCTTGGCCGGGTCTGCGGTGCTGCCCAGGCGCAGCCAGTGCGCGAAGTAGTCACCGACGTGATACCCCAGGAACGGCAGCATCGCCATCGGATCCCGGCGCACCACACCGACCTGCCCCGCGGCCGCGGCGGTGGTTTCCGAGGACAGCACCGAGGCGGTGAACACTCCGTGGGGCCAGTCGAAGGATTCGGCGACCAGCGGGATCGTGGTGGCGCGGCGGCCGCCGAAGAAGATCGCCGACAGCGGCACCCCGGCCGGGTCGTTCCATTCCGGGGCCACCGACGGGCACTGTTCGATCGGGGTGCAATACCGCGAGTTCGGGTGCGCAGCCGGCCCGGCCGCGGACTCCGGGGTCCAGTCGTTACCACGCCAATCGGTCAGATGCTGCGGTGGGGATTCGGTGAGCCCTTCCCACCACACATCACCGTCATCGGCGAGAGCCGTGTTGGTGAAGATCGAATTGCCCTGCTCGATGGTGGCGATCGCGTTCGGGTTGGTCTTCGCGCCGGTGCCCGGGGCGACACCGAAGAACCCGGCCTCCGGGTTCACCGCATACAACCGGCCGTCGGGGCCGAATCGCAGCCAGGCGATATCGTCGCCGACGGTTTCGGCCTTCCATCCCCGCAGGGCGGGTTCGAGCATGGCGAGGTTGGTTTTGCCGCAGGAGGACGGGAACGCCGCCGCCACATAGTGCGTGCGGCCCTGCGGTGAGGTGAGTTTGAGGATCAGCATGTGTTCGGCCAGCCACCCCTCGTCGCGGGCCAGAACCGAGGCGATCCGCAGCGCGAAGCACTTCTTACCCAGCAGGGCGTTGCCGCCGTAGCCGGAGCCGTAACTCCAGATGGTGCGGTCTTCGGGGAAATGCGCAATATATTTCGTATGGTCACACGGCCACGCCACATCCTGTTGTCCCGGGCTCAGGGGTGCGCCGACCGAGTGTAGGCATCGGACGAACTCCGCGTCGTCGCCGAGCTGGTTCCACACCGGAGCTCCGGAGCGGGTCATGATCTGCATCGACACCGCCACATATTCCGAATCGGTGACCTGCACACCGTATTTCGGGTCCTCGGCGTCGAGTGGGCCCATGCAGAACGCGATCACATACATGGTGCGCCCGGCCATGGCACCGCGAAAGTGCTCGGTCATCACCGTGCGCATATCGACCGGATCCACCCAATTGTTCGTCGGCCCCGCATCCCGCATCTCTCGTGAACAGATGAAGGTGCGGTCTTCCACCCGCGCCACATCCTCGGGATCGGAGACACACCAGAACGAGTTCGGCTTCCCAAACAACGCCACGAAGGTGCCCTTGTCCACCAGGCGAGCGGTCAACCTGTCCCACTCCTGCCGGGATCCATCGCACCACACGACGTCCTCAGGCGCGGTCAGATCGGCGACCTCGGCCACCCACGCCAGGATCTGCGCATGACCGGTGGGCGCGGCCATCGACTCCATCACGGGCATGTGATCGGTCTCCACCAACATCTCCTCCATCAACAACTAGATGACTATGTAGGAAAACATGCAAATAATTGGGCGGTATCGCCACGGCCGACCACACGGGAAGAGGGAGCCGCCGGCGATCCGGGCTGTCAGACGGGTTGTTCCTCCAAAGCCTCCGCCTGCCCCGCCACCACCCCGGTCAAAATGGCGCGCGCCGCGGTGAGCAGCTGCGCCACCTGCGGTGAGGTCAGCTCATAGATCACAGACAAACCCTCACGACGACTGGTGATCAACCCGGCCCGTCGCAGCACCGCCAACTGCTGGGACAAATTCGCCGGCTCGATATCGATATCGTTGAGCATCTCCGACACCGCGTGCTCGCGCTGACTGAGCAACTCCAGGACCCGGATCCGCACTGGATGCCCCAACGTCTTGAAGAACTCCGCCTTCATCTGATACAAGGGCCTGCTCGAACCCGGCATCGTTTCCGCCTTCCGCCGACGCACCCCACTACACGCAACCACGCTACTTGCACACATTAACAAGCAGGAAACCTCACGGTGGCCGGTGAGCCCTCATAGAGGCACATCTCACATCCTGGACAACATCGCGTGCCCCGGCCCGGGGCTATGCGGTGCCTGTAGTGAGGCCATGCCCCGCACTGGATGAGATCCAGACTCTGCTCGGTCAACCGCTGGGCGCGGCCGATGAGCCCGAACACCCTGAAGGAACTTCTCACAGCGCTCGGCCGCCGCGCGGGCGGCGCTCATCGTCACTGCCCCGGCCGCCGCACCAGGGACGGACGACAACGACTACTCTTCGTTCGGCAACTACTTCTCCCGGCGTTCAAAACCCTGATGGAAAAACCGCCACCGACCGTCAGTTCCGGACCGTGGGGACTATCTCGGTAAGGGTGTTTCCGGCGGTTCCCTCAATAGGTTCGGGCGTCTGGCCAGCGGTCAGCGAAGGTGATCGCGAACGCGTTGACCGCAGGCTTCCAGCGCATCGTCCATCGTGCCCGACCGGTGCCGGTCGGGTCGAGCGAACGGGTCACCAGGTACAGGCATTTCAGGGCGGCCTGCTCGGTGGGGAAGTGGCCTCTGGCCTTGATCGCCCGCCGGTAGCGGGCGTTCAAGGACTCGATCGCGTTCGTCGAGCAGATCACCCGCCTGATCTCGACGTCGTAGGTCGTGGAGTTCTGTGGGCAGGCTGGTTTCTTTGGCCATGGCGGGGTAGGCGCGTTCCCATTCGGGGCCGGGCGCGCGCAATGCGGTGGGTAGGTCCAGGGCGCGACGGTGTTGCTGGATATCGAGGGCGGTGCGGGTTTCGGCGGCGTCGAAGGCGAAGCTCGCGACGATGAAACAGAGGTCGGCGAGGTCGCGCCAGCGGCTGGAGGGCTGGCGGGTGGCGCCGTAGCGGGCGACCATGGCACAGATTTTGTCGGCGACCTGGCTGGGTATAGGGATCAGGCGCACCGGTGGCAGTGCGGCGAATCCGTCGAGGTCGAGGATCGGGGTAGGGGCCAGGGACTCGATCGTGCCGATGATGGTCTTATCGGTGGCCAGGTCGATGCGAAAGTCCTCGATCATGGTGGCGCCAAGGTAGATCGAAACGGTCAGCTCAGCGCCGGCGGCGGCATCGCCGGTGAGTTGTTTGGCCAGCTCGATCCGGAAGACGAAGGGATCGGTGTCGGGGTGCGCGCCGCCGAGGCGGCGGAGTTCGTCGATGGCGTCGGTGATCTCGGTGTCAGGCCGGATCAGGTCCAGATCCTGGCTCGAGCGAGCTCCCGGCAGGCGTACAAGCAGTCCACCGCCGCCGGTGACGACCCAGGGCGCGGCGGGGTCGGCGAACACGCGGGCCAGGAAGCGCTGCATGAAGAATTCGCGGCGCAATGCGCTGGCCGGACGGCGGGTCCGGCGGGCCTGGGCCTGGATCCGGGACCGCAGCGACGCCTTGAACGACGCGGGGCTGGGGATGGTCACTTCTCGGCCTCCGAGAACGATCCGGTGGGTACTGCCGTGGTGTCGAGCAGTGCGTCGATGATGCTGGTGCGCAGAAGCATATTCGTCGCTTCCTCGATGGCCTCGGGGCTGGTGAATTGCTGCGGGTCCAGTGAGTGCGCGATACGGGTGCGCAGGCGTGCCATCATGTCCCGCCATTCGCCGGACTCGACCAGTGGCGCGAGGGCCTGGCGGACCAGCAGGGTTATCTGCTCGCTCGGGACGGAGTGGGCGAGCTGGTTGCGGATCGCTGCCACCGCGGCGTCGGAGGGCCCCGAGACCAGAGAAGCGGTGAGGTGGGCGCTGCTGTGGCCGTGGAGCAGCTGCTCGAGTGCTTTGTTCGTGGCGAGGCTGGCAGCCACGACCGGTTCGAGCGCCGGCGCGGACAGCGCGAGGGAGGACTCCGGGACCCCCGCGAGGGCGATGAAGTGGTTGACCAGGGCGGAGCCGTTGTCGACGGGCGCACCGTAGCGGTGGGCATAGGGGCGCAGCGCGGCGGCGATATCGTCGCCGGACGTGCCCTGGAGCAGGGCATCGCGGACGACCGAGGCCAGGTGGCCGCCGTCGGTGCGGGTGGCGGCGAGGTCGGCGATGGTGCGTGCGGGGGTGGTGACCGGTAGTCCGTCGACCAGTGTCCAGTCACCCGGGGTGAGGACGGCGCGGTGGAAGCGGACGTCGGGGCTGCGGGTGCCGCGGCGGGCCGTGACGGTGAATTCGATGTAGTCGGCGTCGAGGTCACCGAGACGGTGCAGGTCGGCGGCACTACGGTGAGAAACGATCCCGACGGGGACCTCGTCACCGATGCGATCGCCGACGGTGCGGGCGGGTTCGAGCGCGAGCCATTCCGCGCGCAGGGGCTCGACCGGCGAATCGGGCACCCCGACAAGCCGGTAGACGCCGTAGCGGAGCCGGGCCAGCACACCGTGCTCGACGAGACGCTGGAGCTGTTTGGTGTTGGTCCCGACGGTGGCGGCTTGGGCGGTGGTGAGCAGCCCCCATTGCGACTCGGCCAGGGCGGCGAGCCGCGCACGAAGATCCACCATGCTCGACACTCATCAAAACTACCACTAAATCCATCAAAAAAGTCAACATGAGGGACCTTTTTGACGCAATATTTGCCTTTTCTGGCGCGTTCTGTACGAATGGCTGCGTGGTCCGGGGACCCCATCGGAATCACGGACACAACCCCGCGACGCGTCGACGATGCCGCCTGACCGGCGGGTGCAAATATCGACGTCGTGTGCCGCCCCGAGGAGTGCGGGGATCGGCCCGGGGGGCCGGCACATCGATGTTGGGGACAGCAGTGGCCCGTCACGCTGGAAGGCGCCATCCCCGGATGATGGCCGTACCCGGGGGCAGCGTGCGGGCATATGCAGCGATTCAGCCGGGGAGGGGCGGGTCGAGTTCTGGGTAATACTGCGCCGGAACAGGGTCGAGCCGAAGTTCACGGCGTACCGCGATGATGAAGTTCGCGAACGCCCTGTCGGTGGGTTTCCTGGTCTCGCGCCACTGTTCGCTCGTGAACTGTCGTTGCTGAACTGTGTCGAAGAGCTCGGTCATCGCGCCGTCCAACAGTGCTGCGGCCACCACAACCGGACGTGAGCCGACGAGCCGCACGGCCGCGTAGGCGTTATCCCACCCCGCGGTCTCGATCCGCACACGCGTGACCAGCTCGCCGAACTCCGGATTTGACCGGTCAGCGAGTGCCACCGTGCGTACTCCTTCACACGTGGCCCGGAACTCCTCGGCGACACGCTGGTAGCAGGCCGTCTTCTGATCCCGGCGCCAGCGCGTCGACTCCGATCGATGGTCCCAGACACGCCCGAGAACAACACCGAGCACCCCCGCCACCGCTGCAATCAGCGCCACCGTCACTTCGCTCACCTCCGGCGCACGCTCCAGTTGTCCGGCGGTCAGGCGGCGGGCAGGAGTTCGTCGATGCGTGTCCTGGCCCCTGGCGTGGTCTCGAATGTTCGGTTTCCGTCCGCGTCTACGTGGACCGGAGCCTGTCCCACAGCGTCGAGCAGGGCATGCAGGCGTGGATACGGGGCGGTGCGGGCGCGTTCGACGATGCCGGGGCGGCGCCACCATTCGAGGGCGTTGGAGATCAGGTTGATTCCGGAGGACCGGAACAACGCGGCCCTCTCGGGATCCGCGGTGAGGGGATCGGTGACGACGCCGGGGTCTTCGGTGAGGACCGTGTAGTCCAAGATGAGGTCTTCGCGGGGCACGGTCATGTGGGTGCCGGCCGCGAGCCGTCCTTCGGCCAGGGACGCGCGGGAGGCCGGACCACCCCCGATCGAGCCGGCCATACGGCCGATGACCGGTAGCGGCATGGAGGCCCGGACCTCGGGGTATTGCATCACGGTCGCATCGACCCAGCGGCCGGATCCCGGTAGCCACAGTACGCAGTGCGCGTTGAACTGCTCGCCGTCCCAGGAGGCTCCGCCGCTGCCGTAGCGGGTCAGCGTGCCGCGGGTTCGGTGCGCGATGACGAGTTCGACGGCGGTGGGCCGGGCCGTGATCCCGATCAGGTCGTAGGCGTGGTGCAACGATATCGCTGCCGAGACGCACAGATCGGCCCGGATGCCGGTGGAGTGGTGCAACCATAGAAACGGCGGCAGCATCTCCACCAGCTGGTCGGGTGGAGCGGCGGCGACCATGTTCGCGATCAGCTGTGCGGGGATGCCCAGCTGGCCGGGGTTGTATCCGCTGTGTGCTCGCGCGCCACGCCCTTGTGAACGGGTTGTGGAACGTTTTGGCTTGCGCCCCTTGGATTTCGGCATCCGTGAATCGCCCCCTTGGATCAGTCGACCTCGTCTGCCAGTATGACCGTGCTTGTCGTCGGACATACGGAATTCGAGACGTTTCCGAACAAGATGCGGTTGAGCGATTACGCGATCACCGTCGCCGGGCCGCCTACCCTGACCACCAGCGACGGCGGGACAACGGTGCGCATGACCTCACCACTGCGTCTCGAGCGGGTACAGGAACCCGGTGTGTACAACGACGCCGGCGTGCCGATCAGTGAGTCCGAGCAGTTCATGTTCACGCCCGGCAACGAGAGCAGCGATACGCACAACGAGGCATACGGTCAAGACGTCGTGGTGCACTGCGATCGCGAACCCGCATCGGTCGGCGAAACCGCGGAATGCTCACTCAGTTTCGACGCCCCGGCCGAGGAGATCCAAAACTTGTACTGGCTGATCAACCGCGAGACGATGGCTGCCTGGCCCGGCCAACTCTGACATCCGGTCTCGACGCCAACGCTCCCGGAACGAACGGGTGCTGAACCGAGCAGGGCCCCTGGTCGACTGCACCAGCGGTAGTCGGTACCGGTCGCCCGGGGGTCGGCGCTTCGGCCACGCGTCCAGACGATTCCGGTTGACTCCAGCGGTCCCGACCGTCGTGGTTCCGGCGCGCCGACCTGATTCCGGTAGATCTCCTCGCCGATGTGCGCGCTCCAGGTGTGGTTACAGATCGGCGAAGCTGATCCAGGCACGCTGTCGTCGGTTCGCTCTCGATCCCATCGAACCCAAGTTGCACACCCCCGGCGCGATCCGCGCGACTACAGCCACGTCTATCTCGACGAGTTTCAAGACCGCACCGACCGCCGATATCAGCTGATCGTGGAGCCTTGCAAGGCTATGCCTCATCGAGCGTCGAGGTAGGGGCATCAGGCAGCGGACCGTGGCATGGCCGGAGCTTTGCACGGGGCATTGCAACCTCGGCCGACGCCTTCTCTGCCGAGCCCTGGCCTGTGCCGCAACTCCCGCCGTCGGAGCTGGGGGAAGTCAGCTGGCAGGCGTGAAAGCGGTGCCCTATGCCCCATCCACCCACGGCCGTGACCCTTCGTGCGTGGTCGACCCTAGCCGGTATTAACGTCGTCGGCCATCATGATTGCCGGTGCCTCCGAACCCGCCGCGACCGAACCGACCCTCGATCCGAACAGCGAAACAGCAGGGCATCCTTGATTGGTGGCCCGCCGGCCCGCTCGGGTAGCGGTCTCACGGCAAGGCCGCAGCGGGAGACCGGGAATCTGTTGATCGGACCCGTAATCGGGTGGTCTCCGCTGTCGGTCCTCGCGCCTGTTTCCGCGATGGGTTGGGGGAGTTCGGTATGAGCATGGCGGGGGAGTTCTTCGGCGGCCTGTACTCCGAGACCACTCCAACAACACCGGTATCGGGCAGTCTCGTCACCGAGTTCGCGTTCCCTGACACCTTCGGTGAGCATATCCCCACTGATCTGCACTGCTCGGTGACCGCAATGGACAATCAGGGCCGGCTCGCCGCCCGCGCCACAGTCCGCCATCTGAACTGGCCGCGAGGACAGATGGTATCTATGACCCTGCGACAGGGGGTGATCGTGATCCGCCGCGCACCCCAGGGTCACCAGTTACCGGCTTCCGGGTTCGTGGTCTTGCCGTCGCGGATCAGGAACCGGTGCTGTCTCTACCCGGGTGACCGGGTCCTGGTCGTCGCCTCGCCCAGCGCGGAGATACTCGCCGTCCTGCCACCGCGGATCCTGGCCGCCGCAGTACAAGCCCACTGCCCCGACCTGCGTCGGAGCGAGTCATGAAGGACAACACCCTCAGCGTGCTGCGCAATACCTTCACCCACAAGGTCACGAGCCTGCATCACACGCCTACACCGGTCGAAGCGACCTTCGACGAATTCATCCCGCACATTCTGGCCACCGAATCCGCAGCCCCACAGGAGTGTTATGGCGCCTATTGGCGGTTGCTGCTCGCCGAATGGGGGCCGCGGCGCCTGTCCGATCCGACTCCCACCGAGGTCCTGCAGTTGATGAACCGGTACAAAGCCGGCGCCGTGGTCCGGTCGAACTGGCGTGGTGGCAGTGCCGCGACTCGTAACCTCCTGCACGGTATCCGGCGTCTCTACCGGCTCGCGGAACTCGACGGCCTCATCATCCCTGCCGCCAACTCCGCCACCAAAGTGCCTATGCCGCCGAAACTGGAAAGCACCCGCCACGCACTCACCCCACACCAAGTCGCCGAACTCGGCCGCGTCGCCGTCGAAACCGGGAACGACCCCGAACTCGACGCCCTGATCGTGCGCCTGCACATCGAAACCGCCTGCCGCCGCGAAGCAGCACTGACACTCCGAGTCGACGACCTCAGTGTTGACGACTCCACCGTCCTGCTCCACCACAAAGGCGGCGTCGACGCCTGGCATCCCATCACACCCCTTCTCATGCACCGTTTACTCGACCATGTCGCTCACCGCGGCGCTGCCTCCGCGCCGGCACGGCATCAAGTTCTGCGCACCCGTAACGGCAGACCGATCACCGACCGCCGTTACGACCACCTGCACAATCGATTCCACCGCCACCTCGCCTGGGCCGATGCCAAAGGTGTGACCGTGCATTGGCTGCGACACACGACTCTGACCTACGTCGAACGTCACTACGGAGAGGCCATCGCCCGCCGCTACGCCGCCCACAAGAACCCAGGCCTATCGGCCACACCGATCTACACCACAGCATCCCTGCCCGAATGCGCCGAGGCGCTCTCAGCGTTGACCGGGCAACCACACCCCCTCGCCCGCAACAGCCCTGCGCACCCGAGGAGTTCATGACCTGACCAGGAACAACTACAACATCGGTGTACTCTGGCTGCATGCACACCGAACCCCGGTGCAACTGCTGCAAACCCAGTGTTCTGATCCCCCTCCGGACACTCTCGTAATGTTCTGAACTGCGATTATGCAGTATCGCAATAGTTCGCTCTTGACATTTTCGCAGGTCGGGGCATTGCGCGAGGGGCTCTTGTCCTCTCCGGACACATTCCGCGGCATTTCTGCCCGAAGGCCGTGTCCATGCCTCGACCCGACCACGCACCTCGCGGGCCGCGAGCATGTCTCTGCCGCCAGTACGATTCTGTCCGCTTCATCGCGGTCGGGAGCAACGTCCACGCACCGCGATCGGAGCACGTATCGGCCTTGCGAAGGCCAGGATGCGAAGTTCGCTGCAGCTCGCCGGTTCAGTCTGCGCCGTGGCAGCGATCGGGGCTGCCTCTGCTCAGATCAAATTGAGGTAGTCTCGCAGCGCCGCGTTGGGATTGTCGGGGCGATAGGCGATCCCGACGGTCAGATACTTCGGGGGCCCGTCGAGCTGACAGAGATGGACGCCGGGAACGCGAAAGGTGTTCGCGCGTCCAGCGGGCATGGGGGCGATCCCCACTCCCGCTCCCACCGCGTGCAGGACCTGTTCGTCGTCGGCTTCACTGCGTACCACGCGCGGTGCAGTGTCGGGCCACATCTGTTCGACGATGCAGTCGTACATGCCGGGTCCGTTGGAGCGCGGCCAGAACACGACCGGCTCGTCGACCAGTTGCTCCGGTCGAATCCGGTCCATGGTCGTGAACGGGTGGTTCGCCGGAACGGCCAGTAGCAGCTGTTCGCGGTCCATCACCTCGATGGTCATATCAGGTTCGTCGACGGGAGGCCGCACTACGGCGATGTCCACCACGCCCTCCCGCACCAACTCCAGATTCCGTTTCGTGAAACCTCGATGTTCGTCGATCGCGACGTCGGGGAACCGCGTGCGGAACGCGTCGAGGGTGTCGGCGATCGCGCCGCCCGCCCAGGATCGGGTATGTGCGAATCGCAGTGTCGCGCTCCCGCTGGCGGCGGCCTGGATCCGCATCAGTGCCCGATCCGCGGCAACGAGCAGGAATCGCGCCTCGCGAACGGCGACTACGCCCGCATCCGTGAGTCCGATCCGCGGGCCGTTCCGGTCGATCAACGTCACCCCTACCTCGCGTTCGAGCACTTTGATCTGCTGGCTCAGCGCGGACTGGGCGACGTGCAGTGCCGCGGCGGCCCGCGTGAAGCTGGAGTGCTCTGCCACCGCGACGAGATAGCGGGCGCGTTGGAGGTTCATTCTGCCATTATAAAGAAAAGTGATCACCGATCGAGAATCTGTCTTGGACGCGGCGGTGAGGTCGGAGGAAGCTCTCGTTCGCGCACCGCTATCGCGGTGATGTGGCTGACAACGAGGACTTCCCATGGCATACGACACGAACACCGCAGTAGCGGCGAAGCCGCCCGCGGCGCCACCACCGCGGACATCCCGCGTCGCCACCGGCCTCGCGCTGGTGGGTCTGCTGGTGTCGATCGTCGTCGGCGTGGTTGTCGACGGCGCCACCATGTGGGGGCTGCTGCCGGTCGCCCTGTACGCAGTGCTGGCGCTGCTCGGTATGGACATCATGATCGCGACGGTCGTCGCGATCGCGTCGGCACTGCTGATCCTGATGCCGGCGCCGACCGCGGCGGCCGCTCTGCTCGGCGAATCGGTCGGCGACCAGATCACGATGATCGGCCTGATCATCATGTTGGGCGCCGGTCTCGCGGAGGTGTTACGTGCCACCGGTGTGGCCACCCAGATCGTGCGCGCGGTGATGCGCGTCGCCGGGGACCGGAGCCGCACCGCGGTCGCCCTCGGCATGATGATGTCCTGTCTGATCCTGGTCGCCGCACTCGGCACACTCGCCGGCGCTCTCGCCATCGCCGTGCCGCTTCTGCTGCCGATCGCCGCCAAGACGGGGTTCACGCGCAGCGCGACCGCGTCGACCATCTTCATCGGCGGTTGTGCGGGTCTCGCGCTCGCACCGTTCGCAGGCTCCAACGTCGCGATCATGGACGCCGCCGAGGTCGGGTACCTGCAGTTCGTGCTCTACGGAGCCGGGCCACTGGCGTTGCTGTCGCTGGTCCTGGGCCTGGTGATCGTGCCGTGGATGCAGCGTCGAACCGAGCACGAGGACGACTTCTACGACGAGTCGGAACTCGAATCGGAGACCGAGGTGGCCAACCCGCATGTGTCCCGTGCGACGGCCGTGTTCGTCGTTGCACTGCTGGCGAGTGTCGTCTACGCGACCGTGACCTCGGCGGGCACCGCCTTCCCGCTGCTTGCCCTACCGGTCCTGGCGATGGCCACCGGCCTGGCGGGTGGTCTGTCGCCGCGACAGATCGCCGACCGGGTCTATACCGGTGCCGCGTCGCTGATCAGCATCTTTCTACTGTTCTGGCTGCTCGCGGTGTTGTTCAACGCGGTGAATCTCATCGACCCGTTCACGGTCGTGCTCGAGTCCTACGGTAGCGGCTTGCAGAATCTGGGACCGTTTCCCTTCGCGGTCGCGATCGCACTGCTGGGATGGGTGGGGGTGCCCGGCGCCACCGCGGCGCAGGTTGTCCTGCTCGACAACCTGTTCGGGGGGCTGGCGAGCACCATCGGTGTCGGCGTGGGCACCTGGGTAATCGTGCTGCTATTCGCGTCGAAGGCGGACACCTACGGCCCGTTCCCGAACGCCAACCAGTTCGGTGCGCTCGGCCTCGCCCGGTCGACCAGCCTCAAGAACATGCTGATCACCGGATGGTGCCTGCTGATACCGGCGACGGTCATGTACGTCGCGATCATGTACATCGAAACCCGTTAGGAGACAACATCTTGAGCTACGACATCGTCATCTCCGGAGGGTTGGTCGTCGATGGGACCGGTGCGGCAGCTCGCCGCGCCGACGTGGCCGTCAGCGACGGTCGCATCGTGGAGATCGGTGACGGGCCGTACCGTGCGGACACGGTGATCGATGCTACCGGCGCGGTGGTCGCACCGGGGTTCATCGACCTGCACTCGCACGCCGACTTCACCCTTCCCGGCCACCCGGCCGCCGAGACCCAGCTCGTCCAGGGAGTGACGACGCTGATCACCGGGAACTGCGGTCACTCTCCCTTCCCGAATCGGCATCGTGGCGCGCCGCCCGGCGCCGGAGTTTTCGGGAAGGCCGAACTCACCTGGGATTGGACCGATGCGCGGGAGTTCGGCGCGGCGGTCACGGCGTGCGCGCCGGCGGTGAACCTGGGCCTGCAAATCGGGCACAATGCCCTCCGGGAGACCGTCATCGGCGCGGCCGACCGCCCTCCGACGACGGATGAGCTGGCGACGATGTGCGATGTCGTCCGGGACGCGGCCACCGCCCCCGGGGTGGTCGGGTTCTCGACGGGTTTGATCTACATTCCCGGACTGTTCGCGGAAACGGATGAGTTGCGCACCCTCGTCGGTGTCGCGGCCGAGGTCGGGCTGTTGTACTCGACACACGTGCGCAACGAAGCATCCGAGTTGATCGCCGCGGTGGCGGAAGCCATCGCCGTCGCGGAGTCCGCCGGTGCGCGCGTGGAGGTTTCGCATCTGAAGGCGATGGGTCCGGAGAACTGGGGGTCGGTCCGGACAGCACTCGACCTGATCGACTCCGCACGGGAACGCGGTGTCGACGTCACCGCCGACGTGTACCCGTACACGGCGTCGAGCACGGATCTGTCCTCGCGCCTCGCGAAGTGGGCCGTCGACGGAGGCCGGGAGGCCCTGCTCGCGCGGCTCGCGGTACCGGAGCAGCGCCGGGAGGTCGCAGCCGAGCTGCGGAGCCGGTTCGGCCGCGACATCGACCCGGACGGCGTGGTGATCGCCGACCTCCCGCCCGGCGACTTCCAGCAGTACGTGGGCATGTCGATCTCGGCGATCGGCGCCGAACGCGGCACCGATGCTGCCGAGGCGGCTCTCGACATCCTGGCCGCACACCATGGTTCGGCGCCCATCGTGAACCATGCGATGAAGGAAGCGGATGTGCGGGCGGTCCTGGAGCATCCGTGGGTGTCGGTGGCCAGTGACGGCTGGGTGCTCACCGCCACCGGCCCGGGGTGTCCGCACCCGCGTAGTTTCGGCACCTTCGCCCGCGTCCTGGGGCGGTACGTGCGGGAAGAGAAGGTATTGCCGCTCGAGGAGGCCGTCCGGAAGATGACGACACTGCCCGCGGCGCGAATCGACGTCGCCGACCGCGGAACGCTGGCTCCCGGCTACGCGGCCGACGTGGTGGTGTTCGATCCGGACGAGGTCGAGGACACGTCGACGTTCGAACATCCCTGGCAGTTGGCGCACGGTGTGCGGTCGGTGCTGGTCAACGGTGTAGTCGCGGTGGCTGACGGCACGGTGACCGGCGCCCGCGCGGGACAACTTGTCCGTAGAAGGAAGTAGGAGAATGACGGTGGAAACCCGGTCGCTCACAGCTGAGTTGACCGAAATCGTGGGTGCGGCTCACGTATTGACCGAGCAGGAGCTGATCTCGGGTTTCGTCACGGACTGGACCCGGCGCTGGACCGGGTACACCGCCGCCGTCGTGCGGCCGGCGAACACCGGCGAGGTGGCCGCGGTACTCGCGGCGTGTCACCGTGCGGGGATGGCGGTCGTTCCGCAGGGCGGCAACACCGGCCTCGTCGGCGGTTCCGTCCCGATGCACGGCGAGATCGTGCTCAGCACGGTGCGGCTCAACCGGATCGACCGGGTCGATCCAGTTGGCCGGACGATCGACGCGGGCGCGGGTGTCACCGTCGCGGAGGCACAGCGTGCGGCCCGCCACCACGGTCTCGACTTCGGCATCGACCTGGCGTCGCGCGATTCGGCGACGATGGGCGGCATCGTCTCCACCAATGCCGGCGGCATCCGGATGATCAAGAACGGCAACACCAGAGCGCAGCTGCTCGGTGTCGAGGCCGTCCTCGCGGACGGCACCGTCTTCACCCGGTGGAAAGAACTCACCAAGGACAACGTCGGCTACGATCTGCCCGGCCTGCTCACCGGCGCCGAAGGCACCCTCGCGGTGATCACCCGCGTCCGGATGAAGCTGGTGGTCTCCCCGCGAGCCACCAAGGTCGCACTTGTCGGTGTGGAATCGATGGGGGGCGCACTGGGGTTCCTGGACACTCTGCAGCGTTCCGGTCTGACCCTCGAGGCCGCCGAGCTGATGACGAGGTCGGGAATCGAACTGGTCCAGCAGCACAAATCGCTCCGGGCGCCGTTCGCGGAGGACACCCCGTTCGCCTTGCTGGTCGAGGTGTCGGGTCAGGCGGACGCACAGCAGTTGCTGCTCGACGCGCTGACCGCAGGCGAGTCGGTGATCGTCGACGCGTCGATCGAGGACGGCCCGGCGCACAGACTGTGGAACTACCGGGAGAGCCACACCGAGGCGGTCAGCGCGGTCTCGACGACGCCGCCGGTCAAACTCGATCTCTCCACGCCGCTGCGCGAGATCGAAAGCTTCCTCGCGGAACTGACGGTCCGGATGAGCGACGCTTTCCCCGGAGTGCGGGCGATCTGCTTCGGGCACATCGGGGACGGCAACATCCACGTGAATCTCCTTGACGTCGCGGACGATCAGCGTGAAGCCGTGACCGATATGGTGCTGCGCCTCGTCGCCCGGCACGACGGCAGTATCAGCGCCGAGCACGGGGTCGGACGTGCGAAGGCGCCGTGGATCGGACTCGGCCGCACCCCGGTGGACCTCCAGCTGATGCGTGCGATCCGATCCGCCCTCGACCCCGCCGGAATCCTCAATCCCGCAATCCTTCCCGCGAACCCACAGCTCTGACGAACGCGAAAGGTCTCTCGACCACATGACAGCCACCACCTGGACCGAACGGCTGCGCGAGCTCGGCATCGCCCTACCGACCGTGCCCACACCGGCCGCCGCGTACCTGCCCGCGGTGCGCACCGGAAACCTCGTGTACACATCCGGGCAGCTTCCCCTCGTCGACGGGGTCTGCACCACCGTCGGCAAACTGGGGGAGACCGTCACCGTCGAGCAGGGGGCGGACGCCGCCCGGCTCTGCACGCTGAACGGTTTGGCCGCCGTCCACGCCCTCGTCGGCCTCGACACCGTCGTCCGTGTTGTCAAGGTGGTCGGATTCGTCTCCTCCGCGGCGGGGTTCATTCAGCAACCGCAGGTGATCGATGGCTCGTCGAAGTTCCTCGGCGAGGTATTCGGCGAGGCGGGCAGGCATGCGCGGTCGGCCGTCGGCGTGGCCGAGCTGCCGCGTGGTTCCGCAGTGGAGGTCGAGTTCGTGTTCGAGGTGTGATCGCGGCCGCACTGCCCTCCGTTCCGATCGGCATCGGACGCGTCGCTGCTCCGGCAAGTTCAGGCCGCGACTGCGGCGGCAGCTTGGAGTAGACGCGTCTCTTCGAAGGGCTGACCCCCCGCGACATCGGCCGGTGAGGTGATCGATGGGGGTTCTGCCTCTGATATTGAGGTTGTGCCCGTCTGCGGAGCACCCCAGAAACGCCCGCCGCGTCCTCACGCGCCGGGAATGGAGCAACGGTCGAAGGACGCACCTCGCGGTCCCTGCGCTTCTTCTGTCGCGGTCGGCCACCCGATTCGTTGACAGACGACCATTCCCGGGAGTCCGCCGGTATTGGACCCTTGTCAGATGAACCTGAGTGCGGACGCCATCGTCATTGGGGCCGGTGTCATCGGCTCCTCGACCGCCCTTGAGCTTGCACGCGCCGGCCTACGGGTCGTCGTCGTCGACCGGCTCCACGGACCCGGCCAGGGCTCCACTAGCGCCTCGAGCGCCGTGGTCCGGTTCAACTACTCGATCTTCCCCAGCGTCGCGGCAGCGTGGGAGTCAAAGCACTGCTGGGAGGACTGGGCCGACCACCTCGGCATGGTCGACCCCGCGGGGATGGCTGGCTTCCGACGCACCGGGATGGTGTTCCTCGACGTCGAGATTGCTCCGACCAAAAAAGTCATGCCCCTGTTCGACCGGGCCGGCGTGCCGTACGAGCTCTGGGACGCAACGACCCTCGCCACCCGCGTCCCCGGCCTCGATCCCGGCCGTTTCTGGCCTCCCAAACGGCCCGACGACGAGGCCTTCTGGGGCGATCCAGTGGGCCAACTCGGCGCCATGTGGACTCCCGACGGAGGCTTCGTGGACGACCCGATGCTGGCCGCCGGCAACCTTGCCACCGCCGCGCGCAGGGCCGGCGCACAGTTCCTCTTCCGAAGCCAGGTCACCGCCGTGCGGCGGTCCGGTGGCCGCGTCGCCGGCGTCGACCTGACCGACGGGCAACGAGTAAGCGCACCCGTGGTCGTCAACGTAGCCGGGCCCTGGTCGCCGAAGTTGAACGAAATGGCCGGTGTGGGAGACGAATTCACGATCACGACCCGGCCGATGCGACAGGAGGTGCACTATGTGACGGCGCCTCCAGGCTTCAACGACGGGGACCGCATCGGCCCGGTCATCGCGGACCTCGACATCGGCACGTACATGCGTGGCACGCCCGGCGACGGGTTCTACATCGGCGGCACCGAGCCCGAGTGCGATCCCCTGCCGTGGATCGACGACCCGGATGCCGCTGACCTCGACCCGACTCCCACCGCGTTTGAGGCGCAGGTGATCCGCGCTGCGCGCCGCTTCGGCGAGCTTGGCGTACCCCCGCGGCCGCGGGGCATCGCCGGCGTTTACGACGTCTCCTCGGACTGGACGCCCATCTATGACCGCACGGACCTCGACGGCTTCTACGTCGCGATCGGCACAAGCGGCAACCAATTCAAGAACGCGCCGGTCGCCGGCCAGTTCATGCGGGACATCATCTTGGCCGTCGAGGCCGGGCACGACCACGACGGCGACCCGGTCCAGTACAAGGGGGAACGGACCGGACTGGCAGTCGACCTCGGGGCCTACTCCCGCCGGCGCCCGGTCAACGCCGAGTCCAGTGGAACGGTAATGGGGTAGCGCATCGGCCGGACAGGACGCGACCGCGACTGGCCCCAGCGACGAGGCGATGTCGCGAGGACCCGCACGGTCACGTCCTCACCACACCAGTCGGACGGGGAGCGCCATGTCCGGCTGTACAACCAGTCGCCGAGACTATCGCTCGGACGACTCGAGGACAGCGGTATCCCGGTCATGTTCTTCGCGGCCGCCGATTACACAAAATGCCCGCCGGTGGATCTGACCACCTGACGTGGCGTGGCAATTACATTGCCGGTGAGCAGCGCGACCGCCGCCGGTCGCCGCGGCGGCGAGCAGCCAGGAGCGATGATGGACGAGACGAAGCAGTCCGCGGCAGTAGCTCGGGCCCGCGGCCTGATCCGGACCGTCAGTCCCGAGCAGTCCCCGGAGTCATGGGCCGAGCGTCCTGGACTCGGGTGTCAGGGCGCGGATCTTCAGTGCGAGGTGCAGCATCAGGCGGTCCGAACCGGACCCGAGGTCACACCCCGTCACGTCCTCTATGCGCCTGAGACGTTGGTAGAACGTGGCACGGTGAACGCAGGCGACGCTGGCGGCGCGACGGACGTCGCCGGCGTGGTCGAGGAAGCACTCGAGGGACTCGAGCAGGACCCCGTGATGGTCGGCAGCCTGGAGGGCCTGGAGGGCCGGGACGGAGGACACCGCGGCCATGTCGCTGCTGTTCATCCGCAGCAGCAGCTGATATGGACCGAGATCAGTCCACCTGGCGAACGGCGAGAACGACGTCACGAGGTCCGCGGCACGGGCCGCCATCAAAGCCTGACGGTACGAGAGATGTAGGTCGCTCAGCTTCGTGACCACTCCGCCCAGACCGAAGGTCACGTCAGGCTCGCCCGACTTTCCTGTGGCCAGTCGGTCGGCGATCTGGCTTCGCAACGACTCGACGCGAAGGTCGGACCACGGCTCCGCCCCGGCGAGTAGCAGCCAGGCGCGCGCCGGACCTGCGACCGCCATGGCTGTACCAGACAGCAGTCGTCCCGCGGCCTCCTGGACCGCTTGCTGCAGCTCGGGGTCGCCCGTCGTGCTGCTGGCCAAGGTCGTCGGCCGCACCGCGAGCACCTGATACGGCCGGGCGTGCTCGGGAAAGACCTGCTCGGCCCGTAGGTCCTCGACCGCTTGCGCTCGTGATGCTTCGTCCGAGGAGACCAGCTCGCGCAGCACCGCCTCGTGGCGGTTCCTCAACCGTTCGTGGGTGAGCCGACCGCGGAAGAGGAGTACGCCGGCGTGGGCGGCTGCGGCAACGGCCCGTTCCACGTCCGCGGTCGCGATGGGATGGGCCGGCCACTCGATGAGCCACATGTATCCCAACGGCAAGCCGTGATACCGGACGGGTACACACAACCTGCGCCTCAGGCCCAGCTCGGCGTCTTCGACCCACCCGGGCTCCGTCCAGTCCGCGATACCCATGTCCAAGATGCGCTCGGCAACCGAACCAGGGATCTCACGATTGAGGATCGAGGTTGATCGCAGCTCGTCCTCCTCGCCGAAGTGGCGACTCGATGCCATAAGCCGGATGGATGTGTCGTCCACGGCGACCGATCTCTGGAGACGGTCGGCCAGGTCGTCCACGATGGCTTGCACGGCGTCGAAGTCCATGGTCGTCAATGCCGACGGCCCATGACGTCGATCGGACCCGACGAGGTCCTCTTCGATGCGAGGTCTCACCGTACCGCTCCTTGGCTCTGATGCCCGTCGCGCCGACATCCGCCTATCGGCTGGAAGCCTGAACGAGTGCGCCCATGCTATCGGATTTTGGACGGTTCCTGGGAGCTGACAGATGTCGTATCGATGGGTCCGAGATCGCGCCGGCGCAGGTTGACCCGCGGCGTGCTGGGCAAACGAATCTTTGCTCAACCCCCGGACGAGCATCGGGCAGAGTATCGCCGAGGCCCTCCCTGAGCGACCAGTGGTGGTGGGCACGAGGTACGAGACCACAACCGCCGCCGGTTTCTAACCTGCGTCCTCCTGCGGTGGCCCGCGACATTGGTCAAGCGGAGCCGGCTGAAGTCGCGACAAACGAATACTCCCTCCCCCGTCGCCTCAGGCGATGCTGGTTCGACCATCACAACGAGCAGAACCAGTGACATCAGACAGGCCACGGCAGGTGTCGTAGCGAAGGGATGCCTCTTGAGTATTGAGAACGTGGACGCGCCTCCAAGTGCGGTGAAAGAACCTAGCCTGCGACGCACCGTGGCTGCGGCATCGATCGGCAACTTCGTCGAGTGGTACGAGTTCTCGATTTATGGTGCGGTTGCGGCCTTCATTTCCGTCGCCATGTTCCCGACCGATGACCCCACGGCAGCCATGCTGAACACGTGGGCGGCCTACGGGATCGCGTTCCTCGTGCGCCCGATCGGTGGGGTGATTCTGGCGCGCGTCGGTGACCGCTACGGGCGACGACACATCCTCTACGTGACGATCACGATGATGTCGGTCGCGACGTTCTCCATCGCGCTGATCCCGTCGCACGCGGCCATCGGGATTGCCGCGCCGATTCTGCTCATCTGCGCCCGCATTTGTCAGGGTATCGCGGCCGGCGGTGAGCTGGCCGGTGCTGCGGCCTTCCTCTACGAGCATGCCCCGGCGGACCGTCGGGCACGCATGATCAGCTTCCTCGGCGTGAGCACGTTCTGCGCCACGGTCCTGGGTTCGCTGCTGGGAACAGTGCTCACCGTGGCGCTGCCGGCCGACGCGATGCAGTCGTGGGGCTGGCGCGTGGTCTTCGCCACGGCGCTCCCTCTCGGATTTGTCGGCCTCTATATCCGGCGTTCCCTGGAGGAGACGCCCGAGTTCCGGCAGCTGCACGAGAAGCGCGCCACCGAGGCGACCGAGTCGAGTACGAGCCCGGAGGGCTTCTGGCTGACCATGCGAAAGAACAGGCGTGCCATCTGCCTGTACTTGGGATTTGGATCGTTCTACTCGATCGCCATTTACGCCAGCATCGCCGCCTACATGGCGTTCATGCTCGCCAACGGCTTCTCGGAGAAGTCGGCGCTGACGATCAACACGATCTCCGGTCTAGTGATTATCGTGGGCATCCTGCTCTCGGGCGGCCTAGCCGACCGGATCGGACGCAAGCCCATTTTGATCTGTGGTGCCAGTGCCATGGCGGTGGCCGTCGTGCCGACCTTCCTGCTCGGCTCCACCGGAACGTTCGCGCTCGGACTGCTGGGCGCCCTGATCTTCGCCATCCCATTGTCGGTTTTCATCACTCCGGCCGTCATCAACGTGGTTGAGCTGTTCCCAGCCAAGGTCCGTGTCACCGCCGGCGCGGTCGCCTACAACCTCACGGTCATCGTCGGCGGGTTCATGCCCTTCGTAGCGGTGTGGCTCACCGAGGCCACGGGCTCTCCCTTGGCCTACCCGCTCTTCGTCGCATCGACGGCGGTCCTGGCCGTCACCGTGCTGCTGGTCTGGTACCGCGAGCCGAAGGATGATCACGTCTCGAAACCAGGAGCAGCGGAGGCTCGACGATGACACAGATCATCTTGGAGAACGCCCGGATCTTCGATGGTGTGTCCGAGGAGTGCGCCGAGGGTATGGCGGTGCGCGTGGCAGACGGTCGCATCCGCGAAGTCTCGGACCGTCCGATCCGCTCGGACGACGCGCAGCGGATCGACGTCGCGGGCAAGACCCTGATGCCGGGTCTGATCGACATGCACGTGCACTCGTACTTCTCCGACCTCGATCCGCGCGTACTCAATGACCGCGATGCGCCCTACCGGACCGCGTATGCGATCAAGAAGCTCGGTCATGCGCTCGACAGCGGGTTCACGACGGTGCGTGACATTGGCGGGGGCGACTACCCCCTGTCCGCCGCCATAGCCGACGGATTGATCCGGGCGCCGCGCTTCTTCTACGCGGGCAAAATCCTATCGATGACTGGCGGCCACGTCGACTACCGCATGCCCAACGAAAAGCACCATACGCACGGGTACTGCTCGTGCGATGCGATGAACTGGGCCGGCGTGATCGCCGACGGTGTCGATGAGTGCGTCAAGGCCACTCGTGAGGAGCTGCGCCGCGGCGCCCACTGCATCAAGATCGTCGCGTCCGGTGGCGTGATGTCCCCGAGCGACCCGATCTGGATGAACCAGTTCCGCGAGGACGAGATCCGTGCGATCGTCCAGGAGTGCGCCGAGCGCCGCACCTACGTCGCCGCGCACTGCCTGACGAGCGAGTCGACGCGCAGGGCAGTTGACTTCGGCGTCCGCTGCATCGAGCACGCCGCCCTGATCGACGCCGAGACAGCAGCATTCGTCGCGGAGCGGGGCGCGTACGTCGTGCCGACGATGGTCTGTCTCTACTCGCTCGCCGAGCAGGGCCTGGAGATGGGGTTGCCGGCCGACCGCATGGACAAGCTCCGCACCATCTGCAAGAACTCGATGGCCGGGCTGGACGTGATGCGCACCGCCGGTGTCAAGCTCGCCTTTGGCACCGACCTGCTCGCCGGTTTCTACCCCCAGCAGACGCGCGAGTTCGAGTTCCGTCGCGAGGTCTTCACCCCGCTAGAGCTCCTGCGCCAGGCGACCTCGGTGGGCGCGGAGATCCTGATGCAGACGGGCAAGCTGGGCTGCGTCCAGCCGGACGCGTACGCCGACCTGATCGTCGTCGACGGCGACCCGCTCACCGACATCGGCCTCCTCGCAGCGGCAGGTCGCCACCTGGACCTCATCATGCGCAGCGGCGAGGTCGTCAAGAATCGACTCTACTGAAGGAGCTCACATGACCGACGATGTGACGAACCGCAGCCGGCACGAGGGCGTGACCCCGCCCGCGATGACCGTCGACCAGGTGTCCGGCTCGACGGAGTATTTCGAAATGGAGTCGACGTCGGTCGGCGCCCGGTTCGCGATTTGGGTGACAACGTCTCCGACGTACAGCCAGGACGAGCAGGATTACCCCGTCCTCTACGTCACGGACGGCAACTACAGTCTTGGTCAGACGGCCCCGCTGGCCGTGATGCAGAGCGACCTGGCACTTCCGATCGCGCCTTACCTTCAGGTGACCGTGGGCTACGCCGGGGCCGACACTCAGGACCGGACCCGCGTACGCAACCGGGATCTCCTGCCACACGGCGAGCCGATCCCACCGGCGACACGGTCCTCGCTGGAGACGACGATCGAGCACCAGCTGATGACGCAGGAAGAAGCCGACGCCTACCTCGACCAGCTCGCCAACCCGCGCGCCGATGCCTTCCTCGCCTTCATCACCGACGAGCTCTACCCGGAGATCGCCCGGCGCTATCGGGTCGCACCTGAGGGCCACGGGCTGTTCGGCTACTCCTACGGCGGAGCCTTCACGCTGTACGCCCTGCTCACGGGCTGTCCTATGTTCGCCGCCTACGGTGCGGGCAGTCCAGGCGTCACCTCGTCGGAGAGCAAACTGCTCACGTTTGCCGATAAGCCGCTCGACCTCATAGGCAGGCGGCCCCACCTCACGATCAACGGGCCTGAGATGACGGGGGAGCTGCCGATCTATCGCATGCTCGGACGCGAATTCACCCTGCTCGTCGAGTCCCTGCGCACGACCGACTCAGGACTCGCGCTGACCACTCAGATGCTGGGCGAGACTCACCTCACCGGTCTGCAATCCTCCTTCCTGAGCTTCATGCGCACCTGCTGGTCAGAGTCCAGCATGAGTTCGGCCGCGACGTTCCGCGAAGGTTGCCAATGTTGATCGAACGCCTTCGGGAGCGCCTCCACGCTGATCGACTTCAGCTAGATCCCGAGGTGATGGAGGGCTATGCGCACGACGAGGCCGAGTGGGCACCCCACGGGGCGCCGCTTGCCCTCGTCAGGCCGCACACTGCCGAGGAGGTCCAGGAGGTCGTCCGCGCCTGCATCGAGTTCGGCGTTCCCGTGGTGCCCCGTGGGGCGGGCACCGGCCTGTCCGGCGGGGCGAACGCTGTCGACGGATGCGTCGTCCTGTCGACCGAAGCGATGACAGCCGTCACTCAGATCGATGCCGTTGAGCGGTTGGCAGTCGTGCAGCCGGGTGTCGTCAACGATCACTTGCGCGCCGCGGTGGCCGAACACGAGCTCTGGTACCCGCCGGACCCCGCCTCCTCGCCGTGGTCAACTATCGGCGGCAACGTCGCGACGAACGCGGGCGGCCTCTGCTGCGTGAAGTACGGCGTCACGGCTGACTACGTGCTCGAGGTGCAGGTCGTCACGGGCACGGGCGAGTTGGTCCGGCTCGGGCGACGCACAGCGAAGGGCGTCGCGGGGTACGACCTCGCCAGACTGCTCGTCGGCTCTGAAGGAACATTGGGTGTCATCACCGAAGTCACGGTCAGGCTCCGCCCGCAACGAGCGCCGGAGCGCACCGTCGCCGGCTTCTTTTCGTCGATCGTCGATGCCGGGCGCGCCGTCACAGCAGTGGGAGCGGCGGGCATTGTCCCCTCCGCCCTCGAGCTCATCGACCGACACTGCCTCGCGGCCGTCGACCGGTGGAAGAAGATGGACCTCGCCGTCGAGGCCGACGCTGTTCTGCTGGCGCGGTGCGATGTCCCGGGCGCAGCAGGCGACGATGAGGCGGACGCGATCCGTACCTGCTTCGAACGCGCGGGCGCCACCTGGGCGGCCCGTTCGACCGACGAAGCTGAGGCGGACGCCCTGTTCGAGGCGCGACGCCTGGCCTACCCAGCCCTCGAGCGTCTCGGCCCTGTGCTCACCGAGGACGTCTGCGTGCCGAAGGTAGCGGTTCCGGAGATGCTCGCCCGCATCGAGGCGATAGGCAAGAAGCACGACACCCTGATCGCGAGCATCGCCCACGCCGGGGACGGAAACCTGCACCCCCTGCTGGTGACGCCTCGTGACGACGACGCGGCCAGGGAACGGGCACAGCACGCCTTCCGCGAAATCATCGAGGAGGCGCTTGCCCTCGGCGGCACGGTCACAGGTGAGCACGGTGTCGGTCTACTCAAGATGGACGGACTCGCCCAGGAGCTGCCGCCGGCGGTCATGAACCTGCACCGCGCGGTCAAGGCCGCGCTGGATCCGCACGGCATCCTCAACCCCGGCAAGGTCATCACCGCTGCCGGGTAAACCTACCCACCCGCTCGCGGCTGGTTCGTTCCGTCGCGTCGAGGAGCCGATCACACCGGCCCCGACGACGATGGCGTCCGGACTCGAATTCACCCGACAACGGTCAGCTGGGCGGAGCCTACAGCGACTTGTCCAGATGTCGCGGAAAGTCGTCGGCGACCGCGACAGTCGTCTGTAGACGCTGAGATCCGAGTTTTTCATCATTTAGACACCGAAATGTCCAGTGTGACCCACGGGACAGTCACCCTTTGACCTGGCGAGACACGAGCTCGGATGGTCAGTTGACGAAAGTTGCGCCGCCATGAGCACGAGCGTCCTCGACCATCCCTACGCCCCCCTCGCCGTCTTTGACCGAGCCGACGAACTGCGGGACGCCCACCACGAGCAGATCATGTTCTGCAGAGACGAGCGGACGGGCCTCCGGGCGATCATCGCGATCCACGACACCACCCTCGGGCCGGGCCTCGGCGGTACGCGGTTCTATCCCTACGCGAACGAGTCGCTCGCGCTGACCGATGCGCTTCGGCTGTCCGAGGGAATGACGTACAAGGCGGCCGGCGCGGGCGTGCCCCTCGGCGGCGCGAAGGCCGTCATCATCGGCGACCCGGCAACCCAGCGGACTGAGGGTCTTCTCGAGTCCTACGGCAGATTCGTCGAGTCCCTCGGCGGGCGGTACTGCACGGCCGCCGACGTAGGCATCACGTCCGAGGACCTCGACATCATCGGGCGGACAAGTACCCATGTCGTGGGACGGACCACGGCCGCCGGCGGCTCCGGCGATAGCGGCTACGCGACGGCTCTCGGCGTTTTCTCGGCGATGCAAGCCGCGGCGACGGCGATCTGGGACGGGAACGGCCTGGCTGACAAGGTCGTCGGGGTCGAGGGTATTGGCAAGGTCGGGCGGCACCTCGTGGCCTTCCTCCAGTCCGTCGGAGCCCGCGTCGTAGTCTCCGACCCGAGGCCGACCGCGCTGAGCGAAGTCGGCGGACACGATTCGCGTGTCCAGGTCGCGGATTCGGTGCTGACCGAGGAGCTGGACGTCTACGCCCCGTGCGCGCTCGGCGCGAGCCTGACGGCGATCAGCGTGGCTCAGCTGAGCGCAAGAGTCGTTTGTGGCGCAGCGAACAACCAGCTCGCCGACGGAAGTGTGGCCCAGGCGCTCACGAACAGGTCAATCCTCTGGGTCCCGGACTACCTGGCCAACGCCGGCGGGCTGATCCAAGTCAGCGGCGAGCTCACGAACGAGCACCAGGCTGACGTCTTGGCTCGTGTGAGACGTATCGAGCACACGGTCGGCGAGGTGATCCGCGCGGCGCTCGACACCGACGTCTCGACGTTGCAGGCCGCGCGCAACATCGTGGACCAGCGGCTCACCGCCGGACGGGAGAGCTGACGTGTCCACGCCCCCGACGACCCTCGCTGCTGATCCGACCGCAAGCACTCCCGAAAGGACTCCGCCCGTGAGCACAACCGATGCGGTCGGGACTCTTCTCCTCGCTGCCCGTCAGAACGATCCGGCATCGACGGCTCCGTTTCAGCTCGTCGACGAGAATGGTGAGCTCACTCAGGCCGGTCACGACCTCGGTGTGGACCTCGAGTTGGCGAAGAACCTCCACACCGACATGGTGCTGGCCCGTCGGCTGGACCACGAGGCGCTGGCCCTCCAACGGCAGGGGGAGCTGCACCTGTGGATTATGGCCTGGGGACAGGAGGCCGCCCAGGTCGGGTCGATACGTGCACTCCGGCGCACCGACCACGTCTTTCCGAGCTACCGCGAGCACGCGGTACTGCTGTGCCGAGGGATCTCGCCTGCCGACATCCTGCGGCAGTGGCGCGGGGCGACCCACTCGGGCTGGAATCCAGAGGATTCGCACGTGCACATCAACTCGCTCGTCCTCGGTACCCAGACTCTCCACGCCACGGGCTACGCCGCCGGAGTCCGGCTCGACCGTTCCGACGAGGTCGTCATGACCTACTTCGGGGATGGCGCGGCCAGCCAGGGTGACGTCAACGAGGCACTGAACTGGGCGGCCGCGGGCACTCTCCCGGTCGTCTTCTTCTGCCAGAACAATCAATGGGCGATCTCGACTCCCACGGTCACGCAGATGCGCACCCTCCTCCATATCCGCGCCGCCGGCTTCGGGGTCGCGGGCTACCACGTGGACGGCAACGACGCGCTCGCCGTGCACGCCGTCACCCAACACGCGATCGCTCGGGTCCGAGCCGGCGAGGGGCCGGCGCTGATCGAGGCCCAGACCTACCGCCTCGCCGGGCACTCGAGCTCAGACGACCCCACGCGCTACCGCACCGATGATGAGCTCGTTGGCTGGCAGGCGAAGGACCCCGTCACCCGGCTCGAGCGACTCCTGCGCAACGCCGGTGTCAGCGAGCGCCACTTCAGCGACCTGGAAGTCCAGGCCGATGCCTTCGCGGTCGAGGTCCGCGAGCAGTGCAAGTTGGTGCACGGCGACGACCTCGCCGTCGTCTTCGAGCACACGTACGCCGAACCGCACCCGGTCATGCAGTCCGAGCTCGCGCAGCATCTCGCGCGCCACGACCGGACGGTGGGCTGACATGAGTACCCGATACGCTCTCGGCGCCGCGATCAACGCGGGCCTGCGCGCCGCAATGGCTCGTGACGAGAAGGTCCTCATGATGGGTGAGGACATCGCCACGCTGGGTGGCGTCTTCCGTGTGACCGACGGACTGGCAGCGGAGTTCGGCGCCGAGCGCGTCGTCGACACCCCGCTTGCCGAGTCCGGCATCGTCGGTACCGCTATCGGTCTAGCGTTGCGCGGGTACCGGCCCGTCTGTGAGATCCAGTTCGACGGTTTCGTCTACCCCGCTTTCGACCAGATCGTCAGTCAGCTCGCCAAGATGCGAGCCCGCTCGCAGGGAAATCTCTCCCTGCCAATTGTCATCCGCATCCCCGTCGGCGGCGGCATCGGCGCGGTCGAGCATCATTCGGAGTCCAACGAGGCCTACTTCGCGCACACGGCCGGTCTGCGGGTCGTGTCGTGCTCCACCCCCGACGACGCGTTCCACATGATCCAGCAGGCCATCGAGTCCGACGATCCGGTTATTTTCTACGAGCCCAAGCGACGCTACTGGGACAGGGCGGAAGTTCTGGAAGAGCCCACCCGATCCCTGCACGAGGCGGCTGTCCTGCGCGAAGGCGCCGACTGCACCTTGGTCGCCCACGGGCCGACCGTGGCCACGGCCCTGGCGGCGGCAGTCGCTGCGCAGGAGGACGGTTTCTCGGTTGGCGTGGTCGACCTGCGCACGATCTCCCCGCTCGACGTCCCGACGCTACGCAAGGTTGCGGCCGAGTCCCATCGCGTCGTAGTGGTCCATGAAGCTTCGACCTTCCTCGGGATCGGCGCGGAGGTTGCCGCGACCATCACGCAGGAGTGCTTCTACGACCTGGAGGCGCCTGTCCTTCGGGTTGGCGCCTACAACCTTCCGTACCCGCCAGCTCACATGGAGGACCGCTTCCTTCCCGACGTCGACCGGATCCTCGAGACCGTCGACACCAGCCTGAACTTCTAGGAGATTTTATGTTCGAGTTCAAGCTTCCAGACGTCGGCGAGGGCCTCACCGAGGCCGACATCCTCGAGTGGCAGGTTGCCGTCGGCGACACCGTGGAGGTCAACCAGAACCTCCTCGAGATCGAGACGGCCAAGTCCGCAGTCGAGCTCCCTTCCCCGGTCGCCGGCATCGTCTCGGTCCTGCACGTCGAGCCCGGGCAGACCGTCCCGGTCGGTACCGTCATCATCTCGATCGAGGACGGGAGTGAGTCCTCGGCTACGACCGGTGGCGTCGCGGCCTCCTCCGTCGGTGAGCCCGCGACGGAGAAGGTGCTCGAAGAGAAACCGTCGGTGCTCGTCGGACCGGGCCCGACCGCAGCAGTTCCTCGTACCCGTCGACTGGCGCGCAGGAGCGGTTCTGCTCCGGCGCAGGCTGCCGTGACGTTCCTACCCGATGACGCCGTCGCTAGCCCGAGCCGGGGCGCGACCCGCGCCAAGCCTCCGGTTCGTCTCCTGGCCAAGCAGCTCGGCGTGGACCTGACCTCGGTCGTCGCGTCGCACGGTGAGGTCATCTCCCGGCGGGACGTCGAGGCCGCGGCTGCTGCGGGGGCCCGACCCATCCAGGCGCCACCACGGCTGGCTGTGGAGTCGGGAGACCGCGAGACGAGGACGCCCATCAAGGGGGTGCGCAAGGCAATTGCCGCGGCCATGACGAGCTCAGCCTTCACCGCGCCGCACGTGACGCTCTTCCTCACGGTGGACGTGACGAGGACGATGGACCTGCTCGCCAGGCTCAAGGCCGACCGGGACTGGTCCGGCGTGCGTCTCACGCCGCTGGTCCTCGTGGCCCGTGCCCTTCTGATGGCCATCCGTAGTCACCCCGGCATCAACGCGCGCTGGGACGAGGTCGCACAGGAGATCGTGGAGCCGCATTACGTCAACCTCGGGCTGGCGGCAGCGACCCCGCGCGGTCTGATCGTCCCGAACATCAAGGAGGCGCACGACCTCAACCTGCGCGGCCTCGCTGATGCCATGGCCGAGCTGGTGGCTACTGCGCGCGCCGGCAAGACGTCGCCCGAGGCGATGGCACAGGGCACCATCACGATCACCAACATCGGTGCGCTCGGGGTCGATGCGGGCACGCCCATCCTGAACCCAGGCGAGGCGGCGATCCTGGCGTTCGGCAACGTCCGCGACACCCCGTGGGTCGTCGACGGGGAGGTTTGGGTCCGGAAGGTCGCGCAGCTCGCGCTGTCGTTCGATCACAGACTGATCGACGGCGAGCTGGGGTCGAACGTGCTGGCGACTCTGGGACGCCTGCTGGGGGACCCCAGCGAGGCCTTCATTCTGTGATGAGGGGCATGGGCCCGGTGTGCCCGGGACGAGCAGGTCTCGGCCTTGTCGTCCTGACCGTGTACGCGCGCGGCGAAGTCGCAGTCTGCGGTCGGGTCCTCCAGGTTCTCACCCTGCGGCGCTTCACGGTCGAGCGCATGCGCGAGGCCCGCGAGGAGGTCTTCGAGACCCTGCGCGACCTGCACGAGGCGCGGGTGCGACCTCAGAATCCATCACGCAGTACCTGCCCGGCCGTCGAAGCGTCATCCCGGGGAGGACTGGGGCAAGCCCGAGGAGTTCGTCGAGCTGACCGCAGAGGCCACCGCCGTCGGCTTCGCCGGCGTCATGTCCGGGCCCTGGCCCGCTCCTCGTGCCGCGCCGTCCGCCTCCACCAGCAGGCCACCGAAGTCCAAGCAAGCAGGGAGAACCAACTGACATGCCAGATGTGTACGACATCGTGATCCTCGGCGGCGGGAGCGGCGGCTACGCCGCGGCGCTCCGCGCCGACCAGCTGGGTCTCTCAGTGGCCCTTGTAGAGAAGAGCAAGATCGGCGGCACGTGCCTGCACAACGGCTGCATCCCCACCAAGGCGCTGCTCCACTCCGCCGAAGTCGCCGACGCGGCTCGCGAGTCCAAGTCCTTCGGCGTGAAGGCCTCATTCGACGGCATCGACATGAAGGGCGTCAACGCTTTCAAGGCCGGGATCGTCGAGCGCCTCTACAAGGGCCTGCAAGGACTGCTCGAGTCCTCCAAGAATCTCACGATCGTCGCGGGCGAGGGCAAGCTCGTCTCCACCGACAAGAACGGTGGCGGCACCGTCGAGGTGAACGGGGATAAGTACACCGGCAAGAACGTGATCCTCGCGACCGGTTCGACCGCCCAAACCCTGGGCCTCGACATCGGCGGGCGCATCGTCACCTCCGACGAGGCCCTCGAGATGAGCGAGGTCCCCGAGCGCGTCGTCATCATCGGCGGCTCCGTGATCGGCGTCGAGTTCGCGAGCGTCTGGAAGTCATTCGGCGCTGACGTCACAATCATCGAGGGGTTGAAGTCACTCGTCCCGCTGGAGGACCCATCGCTGAGCAAGCACCTCGAGCGCGCGTTTCGCAAGCGCAAGATTGCCTTCAGGACCGGCGTCAAGGTCACGAGCGTCGAGCAGACCGACAGCGGTGCCACTGTCTCGCTGGAGAACGGCGACATGATCGACACCGATGTGGTGCTCGTCGCCGTGGGCCGCGGCCCACGCAGCGAGGGCATGGGGTTCGAGGAGGCCGGCGTCACGGTCGAACGTGGCTGGGTCCCCACCGACATGCGTCTGCGCACCAACGTCAAGGGTATCTTCGCGGTCGGCGACCTGGTGCCCGGCCTGCAGGTGGCGCACCGCGGCTTCGCGCACGGGATCTTCGTGGCCGAGGAGATCGCCGGCCTCGACCCGCAGCCAATCCTCGACGTAGACATCCCACGCGTCACGTACTGCGAGCCCGAACTGGCCAGCGTCGGTATCACTGAGCCCCAGGCCAAGGAGAGATACGGCGAGGACAACGTCGAGATCGTCGAGTACAACCTCGGCGGCAACGGCAAGTCGCAGATCCTCCAGGCCGCGGGCAGCGTCAAGCTCGTACGTGAGAAGGACGGCCCGATCGTCGGCGTCCACATGATCGGTAGCCGCTTCGGCGAGCAGGTCGGCGAGGCCTCGCTGATCGTCAACTGGGAGGCCTACCCTGAGGACGTCGCTGCCTTCATCCACGCGCACCCCACGCAGAACGAGTCGCTCGGCGAGGCCGTAATGACACTGGCCAACAGACCCCTGCACTCCCACAGCTGACGATGCGTCAGTCTCTCCACACCTGCAACACGAGATCTGGAGTCTACTAATGCGATCCCAGGTCAAACCCCGATCCGGGGAGAGGCCAAACCGCAACACTTGCAGCCAGTCAGCGGCGCCGTAGGTCGCCACGTCGATCGTCTTGGCGCCACCGCCGCCCGGTAGGGCTCCGCCGATCGGGTGCCGGTACAGGGCTCGCCCCGCCCGTACCGGCACGCCGGAGCCAGCTGCACGATCCGAGCCCAAAGTCCGTGCTGATTCCGGACGGGCCCACCCGGGGTCGATGAGGGACCCTGCCGGGTGAACGCCTTTCGCCCTGCCCGCGGGAGAGCGAAAGGCGGTCACCCGCTCGGGTGTGCACCGGTTGCCGGTTACCCCAGCTGCCTTCCGATTCGGGCCGGCCCGCATACTGAACCGAAGCAGGGAAGGGCCGGGACGGCCACTGAGATCGGTTCGGCCGTAGGTGGGTCGAAGTCTGTGCTCCCGCGATATGGCCATGGACCCCACAACCCGATAGGAGGCGGCGTCGTCGGCAGATCCCGGTCGGTCGATCTCCAGCTCATACTCCAAATCAACCCGTCTTACCAGATGCTGCACAATCGACCGATCGCGTACGCACCGCACACACCCGCGTCGGCGAGAGTTGACCGATCCGGTCATGCCGCAGCATGACTTCCGCACCTGATACAAGAGGTTTTCCAGGTAGCAGGCACGCCGTGGCGTCCTGACCGGAGCCGAGTCACGGGCGGCGTTCGGAACCGTCGGGTACGGTGTGCGCCTCAGCCGACGGCGAGCCAAGTTGACAGATGAGCCGAAGCGCAGGCCGAGTAAGGGCCCCCGGAGCAAGGACCTCTTGCAGCAGTAGCCCGCGGATTGCGGCCACCGTTACTGTTGCGCGCACAACCGCACCTTCCTCCGAGTCGCCATCGCGGCGAGCTACGTCTGCAAGCAGGGAAGACAGGTCGCCCAGGGACGAGATGAAGTCCGTGAACGCCTCCGAATCACCTTGAGCGGCCAAGCCGGCGACAAGAAAGAAGCTCCGCACCCGCGCGATGCGTTTCGGATGCGTGTACAGCTCCCAGATCCGCTCGACCAGGTCTGGAAAGTTCGCGGAACCGGAGCCGCGGATCAACACCTCGTTGTCTTGTTCGCGCTGAGCGACAAGCATCGCAGTCAGCACTCCCGCATGCGAACCGAAGTGGTATCGAAGCAGCGCGTGGCTGGTCCCTGCTCGAGTCGCAATCTCGCGAAGCGAGAGGCTCGGACCTGGAAGCTCCTCACCAAAAGTACTCAGAAGACGCTCGAGCAGACGCTGACGCGCTATTGACATATATACCTCCCAGACGTATTTTTCCATTGGAAAAATCGAGGGTCGAAACCCCGCAGCCTTCGAAAGTAGCAATGGGAGTTTTTCTGACAGACGTGTGGTTTGCCGGCGGCAGGGTCGCCGATGGCTCCGGCACCGAGCCGCGAGCGGTAGATGTCTGTGTGACGGACGGCATCATCACGGCCGTCACGAAGGCACCAGCGGGCGTGAAGACGGTTGACCTGGACGGCAGGCTTCTGACGCCAGGGCTGATCGATGCACACGTTCATCTCGGGGTCCCCAGCCCGATCAGAGCGCAGTTCGGATTCGAGTTGTCAGCGGCCGAAATCGCTGCCGACATCTTCGCCACCGCCGGTCAGGCGATCGACGCAGGATTCACAACAGTCAGAGACACCGGGGGAATCGACCGCGGTGTCGTGGACGTCATCGCGAAAGGCAAGGTGCGGGGCCCGCGAGTGCTTTCATGCGGACCTGTCCAGTGTCAGACCGGCGGGCACGGCTACTATGGCGCCGATTGGGAGCCGACGGAACTCTGGACGCAGCACCACATTCCGGGGCTGTGCGCGTTGTCACTGATGTCGGGCAATGCAGACGAGCTCCGGCGAAATGTCCGTGAGACATTTCGCCGCGGTGCAACCTTCCTCAAGTTGTGCGTAACAGGAGGCGTCGTCGGAGGGCATGACCGACTGACCGACACGCAGTTCACCGTCGACGAGATCGCCGTGGCCGTGGAGGAAGCGGCAGCGCGTGGGACCTACGTGACGGTACATGCTCACAACAATCGGGGTATTCGCAACGCAGTGCGGGCCGGCGTGCGGTGTGTCGAGCACGGTACGGACATTGATGAGCCAACTGCCTCCCTAATGCATGAGCACGATGTCGCCCTGGTTCCGACGTTCGCCGTGGTCGATCAGATCCTGAGCACGGAAGGGCTGGATGTGGCCCCTGCGACGGTGCAACGGGCGGCAGGAGTCTATGAGCGGATGGCATCCGCTCTGAGGATCTCCCGGGCCGCAGGCCTGCGAATAGGCCTCGGGTCAGACCTCATCGGTCCGCTTCAGGATCGAAGGGGCGAGGAGCTACGGCTTCGATCCGAGTTGGAGTCGCCCATGCAGGCCCTGGTGTCCGCGACCAGCGTCAACGCGAACATTCTGGGCGTGGACGAGGTCGTTGGCACGGTGCGCGTCGGAATGCGGGCCGACATGGTCGCCTGGCAGCAAGACCCACTGGAGGACGCGAAAGCGTTCGCCGACCCAAAAATGGCCGTCCTCGTCGTCAAGGGCGGCGATATTGTGAAGGATACTCGATGAGCAAGATGCTGCATGGTTGCCTGCCCGATACGGAATACCTCGAAGTCACGGCCCGGTCGGGGCGTCGCTTCGGTGTCTGGGTGACCACGCCCCCCGGCTACGCGGAGTCCAGCGAGCCGTACCCCCTGATCTACGTGATGGATGGCAACTGGACCGTTGGTTTCACAGCGCCGCTCATCGTCACCCAGGCGGATCCGTATCTGACGATCGCTCCGTACATTCAGGTGAGCGTCGGCTACGCCGCCGAGGAAGCATCGGAATGGGCGACGCTCCGCAACCGCGATTTCGTGCCGCCAGGGGAGCCAGTCGGCGACGACATTTTGGCGACTCTGGAGACGGCTCGCGAATCGGGGCGCATGACCCAAGAGCAGGTGGACGCCTACCTTCGGGAGGTTACGGACAGTCACGCGGACGAGTTTCTCGAGTTCCTGACCGATGAGCTTCACCCTCGGCTGCAATCGCAATTCCGCGTCAGCGACTCAGGGCATGGCCTCTTCGGCTACTCCTACGGAGGGTTGTTCGCCCTGTATGCATGGCTCACCGCGGCGACACCATTCGCCACCGTCGGCGCCGGCAGTCCCGGCATCACCAGTCCAGGAAGCCAAATCCTCGACTTGATCCGCGGCCTTCCGGAACACAGCGACGGACCGGACGGTCCTCGGCTGCATGTCACGCTGAACAAAGCCGAGCTCCTCGGGGATATCACCGTGTATCGCGGACTCGCTCGACGTGTTCTCGCCGCGCTGGACGAGTTGCACACCACCGGGGTCCATCACTCTATTTCAAGCTCGTTGCTCAATGAGACCCACGTCACCGGCGTACAGGCATCGTTCCTGAGCTACCTGAAGGAATGCCATGCCTAGTGACTGCGACCTTCCTGTCGGAAACGGGAGCCGCCTCGGCTCTGACCTTGCTCTAACCTCAATCCCCCGTGGCAATTCCGGAACGTAGTGCCGGAATTGGCGAAAAGGTGCCCTGAACTGCGACAATTCGGCTTGTCTAAGGTCGAATAACACAGTGTCTGGAGCACCTTTTCGGTGAGTGAGTGTATGTCGTGGTATCCGTCGGTGAAAATCGAGGCCGACAGGTCGCCGGTCGTGTCGCAGGCCGGGGCGGGACTGGTGCTGCGGACTGTGGAGAAAACTGGGCTGACCGGGTTGTTGTCGCCCTGGCGCAGGCCGGGTGCGGTCCATGACCCGGGCAAGGTCGTGGCCGATCTGGCGGTGATGCTCGCTCTGAGGTTCCCCCGCTTCCTTGGAGGGCGCAGGTCATCGGCGGGCTGGTGCTGATCACCCGCCTCGGCGGCCCGGGTTCGGTGTCCAGGTCGATTCCGAGACCCCGACGCCCAGGGGTGCCACCATGGGGAGAACACACCCGGTTCGGAGGCGGTCATGACACAGACAGGCAGCGCGGCGTCCACGAGGCCCCATCATGAGGTCGATATCTCCAGCTACGAGTTCTGGGAGAAGGACTTCGACGGCCGGGAGGCGGCGTTCGCCCGGTTACGCGCGGCCGAGGGCCTCACCTGGCATGCCCCGCCGGATTCGCTGATCTTCGCCGATCCCGATCCGGGTTTCTGGGCTGTCACCCGGTACCGGGATGTCGTGCAGGTCAGCCGGAACCCGGAGATCTTCTCCTCGGAAGACGGCACGACCCTGGGGTATATGCCGCCCGATGTCGAATACCGCACCAAATTCTTCATCGCCCTGGACGCGCCCCGGCACACCCGCTACCGGAAATTGATCAGCTCGGCGTTCACTCCGCGCCAGATCCAGCGGGTGGAAGAGCAGGTCCGCGCCAATGCCGCCCGGATCGTCGACGATTTCGTCGCCGATCTGCGGACCGGCCGAACCCTCGATTTCGTCGATGCGGTATCCCGGAAACTGCCCATGCAGACCATTTCGCAGATGATCGGCATCTCCGAGGCCGACCGCGAGGCGGTCGCATTCGCGACCGAAGCCCTGTTCGGCACCACCGACCTCGAGTACACGAGCCTCGAGGAGCGCGCCGAGTTCTTCTACAGGCAGATCGGCATCCTCCATTCCGCCGGCACCGACCTGGCCCGGCAGCGCCGCGCGGAACCGCGCAATGACCTCATGAGCGCGATGATCGATGCCGAATTCGACGGGCATCGCCTCAGCGATGAGGACATCGGCGCGTTCATGGTGCTGATCTCCGCCGCCGGCAACGACACCACCAAACAGACCACCTCCCATGCGTTCAAGGCGCTGGTGGAGAACCCGGACCAAATCGAGTGGCTGCGTGCGGATCTCGATGGGCGGATGAACTCCGCGATCGAGGAATTCATCCGCTGGGGCAGCGTCGTGGTGCATTTCGCCCGCCGAGCGACCCGCGATACCGAGATCGCCGGAACCCCGATCGCGGCGGGTGAGAAGGTCGTGATGTTCTACAGTTCCGCCAACCGCGACGAGTCGGCGTTCGACAATCCGCACGCTTTCGATATCACCCGGGAACCCAACCACCACGCCGGATTCGGTGGCGGCGGCCCTCACCACTGCCTCGGCGCATGGCTGGCCCGCATGGAATTGAAACATCTGTTCCGGGAGTTGATCACCAAGGTTCCGCCGGTCGAACTCGGCAAACCCCAGTACGGGCACAGCGCGCTCATCCACGGCATCAAACGCATGACGGTCCGGCAGGCCACCCCTTGACCCGGTCATCTATCCGACGCCGTGCCTTCCGCCTCGCGACACTGCTTTTGAGCGGTCTGCGACAGGCACGGTCGGGCCGGCTCAGGGGCGGACCGCGGGTGGGGGTTTGCGCGGGTCAGTGCGCGGCGGCTTCCTTCGGCTTCCGCTTCGGAACGAAGTGCATGATCAGCACGACGAGGGCGCCGACGACGAGCCCGACGAGTGCGGAGGCAACCGTCCCTCCGGTCCAGGACAGGACACTTCCGAACCCGCCGTGGACGAGTTCTCCGGCCCAGTGTTCGAGGTCGTGGAGACGGTCGGCGGGCCAGTGGAATCCGGCTTCGCCGACGTTGACGAGGAGGATATGGCCGCCGACCCACAGCATCGCGGCTATCCCGACGACGGTGAGAACGGACATCACCTTCGGCATCGCGGCGACGAGTCCGCGTCCGACCCGCTGACCGAACGGCGACTCGCGCTCGGCGAGTGCGAGTCCGACGTCGTCCATTTTCACGATCACCGCGACGACGCCGTAGACCAGGGCGGTGATGAGGAACGCGACGACGATCAGCACCAGCAGCCGGGTGGCGAACGGTTCGTCCTCGACCGACGAGAGGGCGATCACCATGATCTCGGCGGAGAGGATGAGGTCGGTGCGGATCGCGCCGCTCACCATCGTCTTCTCGTGTTCGGGTCCGCTCGATGCCGTGGGTGCCTCGCCGTCGTCGTGGTGACCGCCGGTGAGCGCCTCATACACCTTCTCCGCACCTTCGTAGCAGAGGAACAGGCCGCCGGCGATGAGCAGGTATGGCAGCGCCTGCGGCAGGAACTGGCTCAATATCATCGCCACCGGCAGGATGATCAGGAGCTTGTTGCGGATCGACCCGATTGCGATCTTGCGGATGATCGGGAGTTCGCGCTTGGGGGAGAACCCGTGCACGTAGCGGGGGGTGACCGCGGTGTCGTCGACCACCACACCCGCGGCCTTGATACCTGCCTTGCCTGCCGCGGCACCGATGTCGTCGACGGACGCTGCGGCCACCTTCGCGATCGCCGCGACGTCGTCCAGCAGGGCGACGAGACCACCAGCCACGGGAACCTCCACTTCGATGTATCGAGCAGATCGAACAGTACGCGTACTGCCAGATGCTGATCGCTTGTGGTCGGGCCCGAAGGTTCCCGTCCACCGGGAAACGTTCTCGGGCCCTCGCCGGAACGATCTTAGTGTGATTCCACCCACTGGAACGTTCTAGTTCGGCCCGACCCATATCCACGAGGAAGTCCCGATGAACCTGATGAAGTCTCGCCTGTTCGCGATGATCGCAGCGATCATCGCAGCGGTGGCGCTCATGGCAGCTGGAACGGGTAGCGCGGCCGCGGCGCCGCAAACCGGTGAAATGTTTCTTACCTTTGTCCGCCACGGCGAATCGGCCGGCAATAATTCCGGTCTGGTCGACACTTCTGTCCCCGGACCCGGCCTGACCCAGAAGGGGCGGACGCAAGCCGCTGCGGTATCCCGGCTGCTGGCCGATTGCAAGTCCGACGGCATCTACGCGTCGACGATGGTCCGGACCCAGCAGACGGCGGAGCCGACCTCGCAGCTGTGTGGTCATCCCACAGTCGTCGAGGCGGGACTGCACGAGATCGAGGCCGGCATCTACGAGGGCACGCCGGAGCGGGACGTGCGTGCGGGCTACCTGGCCGCGCCGATTCAGTGGCTGCAGGGCAACCTGGATGCCCGGATCCCCGGCTCGATAAACGGCCACGAGTTCAAGAAGCGTATGGACGACTCCATCCAGGATATCCAGGACCGCCGCAGCAAGCGTGCTGTGATTTTTTCCCATGGCGGTGCCATCATGTTCTGGACACTCATGTCCGTCTCCAATCCTGATATGAGCAAGCTGCAGTCCGATCCGCTGCACAACACCGGCCGGGTGGTCGTGAAGGGCACCCCGAAAAAGGGCTGGAAGCTCGTCTCGTGGGACGGACACCCCGCCGCCTGAAAGTTCCCGCGGCACACGAGAGGCCCGTCCCTTCCCACGGGCCCGGCTGCCGAGGGCTCAGAGACGAGTGCGAATATCGTCCCGGCGCGCCATCTTGTCGATTTTGCCGTCCTTCGTGGTGGGCATGATGTCGAGCAGAATTACCTTCTCGGGCAATTGCAGCAACGGCTCGATCGTGCGCCACTGTTCCTCGGTCAGCTCATGCCTACGCGCCACGACCACACATCGAATCAAACCGGCACCTCAACCGCCCAACCTTTGAGGACACTCACTAGCTCGACTTCGCACTGCTCGCCGGATTCGGCGAGCAGTGCGGCGAGTTTGCGCGGATTGACGACGCCCAAGCCATCGGGCCGGTCAGTTACCGCCCAACTACTGCGCGAACGACGGATCCGGAACGGCGCCGCGATACCGGTCGTATGCGCGAACGCTGACGCTGGAATTCACCGATTTGCTCCGGTCGCCCTGGCGACAGACGTCGTTCCCGAACGCATCCCGCCACAGGTCCTCACGGAGCGATACATCCCGAGCGCACGCCCGGCACTGATCCGCTGGGTGGAGATCTACCGGCTCACCCGGACGCCACCAGTACCGGCAGTTCCGGCAGGCGCGCGAACCCCAGGGGTGCCGGCCCGGTGACGGGGTCGGCGAGTCGCAGGTCCGGGAAGCGCCCGAACACCCCACGCAGGGCGACCTCGGCCTCTTGCCGGGCGAGTGCCGCCCCGAGGCAGTAGTGCGCCCCCTGCCCGAACCCGAGATGTCGCTCACCGCGGCCGGTCTCGCGCCGGACGGCGAGCTCGTCGGGATTCTCGGTGAACTCCGGATCGAAGTTCGCGGACAGGATCCCGGCTGTCACCGTCGAACCGGCCGGCACGGTGATTCCGCCGAACTCGATGTCGGTCGCGGCGTAGCGGGGCAGGCTCGTCGGGATGGGGCCGCAGGTGCGCACCAGCTCATGCACGGCCCGCGGCCACAGCTCCGACTCCGAACGCAGTGCCGCGAGCTGGTCGGGTCGGGTCAGCAGCACCTGCACGGACTTCGAGATCAGGTGGGCGGTCGTCTCGAACCCGGCGATGACGAGTTCGAACACCATGGTGATCATCTCCTCCTCGGTGAGCCGGTCGCCGTCGTCGTGGACCTCGACCAGACCGGTCATCAGGTCGTCGGCCGGGGCGCTGCGGCGGGCCTCGACGAGGACGCGGATCTGCTCGACCACCGCGTGGATCACCGGTGGCATCCGGTCCGGGTCCGGGGAGGTGAGCAGCTCGGCCAGCTCGCGCCAGCGCGGCCGGTCGGGCTCCGGTACCCCGACCAGCTCACAGATCACCGCGATCGGCAACGGGTAGGCGAAGGCCTGCACCAGGTCGACCGGGCGCCCGCACGCGCCGACCGCGGCGATGTCGTCGAGCAGGCCTTCGGTCAGCGTCTCGACCCGCGGACGCAGCGTGTTCACCCGCCGGACGGTGAAGGCTCGGTAGACGAGCTTGCGCAGCCGGGTGTGCTCGGCCCCGTCCAGACTCAGCAGACTCCGCTTCATCCAGTCCAGCTCCGGCGGGATGCCGAGCCGGCCGAACAGGTCGAACAAGGCGTTCTGCGCCCCGTCCACCGTAGACGCGTCGGCCCGCAGCCGAGGATCGGTCAGGACCGCGCGAACGTCGGCGTGCCGGGTGATCAGCACACCGGAGTCGCCGCCGAAACCCGGGAAGCCCACGACCGGCCCCTGCTCGCGGAGTCGCCCGAACACCGCGACCGGGCAGCCGCTGCCGGGCCCGGTGGCGGCTGAAGCCGCGTCGTCGGGTGTTGCAGTGCCGGCGTCCATGCATCGTCTCCTCGGGAACATCCTCTAGGTTCGGCTCCAATCAACACCATGACGTCGCGGCATGGTCAAACCCGCCTGCCGACCGGCGTCGGTGTCAGCGCGGTCTCCCACGCCGCCGACTTCTCCCGTGAGTACATCACCCGGATCCGGGACGGAAAGGGCCCCAAGACGCCTGGTTCGTCCCTGTCGTAGGGGAGGAGGTGGCCGAGCCACGCGTCCAGCGGCTCCATCACCTCCTTCGGTGCGTCGGCACGCAGGGTGGTGTGTTCCACCAGGGTCGGTAAATAGAAGTGGGGTTTGTACGAACCGGTGGCCCCGAGTCCCCGGAATACACCTATGGCAAACCACGGATCGGCGATGGTCGGCCAGCACAGCGCCCCGTTTCGGACGAGGTCGAACTGCGGAGTGGGATCGGATTCGAACTCGATGGGCGGGTGGTCGTATGAATGGGCAAAGTGGACAACAGATCCCGCTCCGGCTTCGAGGGGGAGCCCGGGGTGAGCATGTACAACGCCTCGAAGTTCGCGGTGGCCGGCATCGAGGAGGCGCTCGCGGCGGAGCTGGGGCCGTTCGGGATCCAGAGCATGGTCGTGGAGCCCGGAGTCTTCCGCACCGACTTCCTCGACACCAGTTCCCTGTCGACCACGGCCGAGCGCATCCCCGCCTACGACAACACCCCCGCCCATGCCACCCTGGATTGGATCGACACCGCCAACCACACCCAGCTCGGCGACCCCGTCAAGGGCGCCGCCCTGATCTACGAGGTGACCTGCCAGGACAAGCTGCCCGGGCATCTGGCACTGGGCCGCGACGCGATCGAACGCCAACTGGTCAAGATCCGCAGCCTTCAGGACGACCTCGCGGCCTGGCAGGACAAGTCCGCCGCCACGGCCTGCGACGATGCCGCCTGACTATCCCGGTCCGTCCATGGGTCTGCGCCGCGCCAGGCATGCTGCTCACCTCGCATCACCGGCCGGCTCCGAGCATCAGGAACACGCGGTACCGGTCCACGGCCGGGGATCGGACACCGGCACGCCGGCCGCGCGAGATCGGGATTCACGACCGGGCAACGAGCCGCGGCAGCCCGGCCGACGTCCGGAAGTTGTGATCGTCGCGGGCAGCCCTCGCAGTCCGAGCCGTGCGGACTTGACCCGATGGGGAGTGGTGGTTCGACTACGACATGGTGATCGCGACGAGGGCCGCGGTGAAGGGCGCGGGATCCAGATCGCCCCGTACGGCGAGCTGCTGACTATAGGCGTGGCAGAGCGCGACGAAGGACTCGGAGATGCCGGCCGCGTGTGCCGGCGGGTGGTCCGGCAGAAGTGCGCCGACCGCCTTGCGCATCTGCTCGAGCTGCGCCTCGACAAGAGCGGCCAGGCTCGGCGTGACGGCGGCCTCGGCAAAGATCTGCGCGACCAGCCGGGCGTGGCCCTTCTCGCGCGCCAGTGTCCGGATGTGCTGCAGGAAGGCGTCGATGGCCTCGGCGGTCAGTTCCGCTGGGAAGTCCTGGCTCGACTGGGCGCAGATCGCCGCGACGATCTCGTCCTTGCTCGTGAAGTACCGATAGATCGCGCCGTTGGACAGCCCGGAGGCCTTGACGAGGTCGGTCATGGATGTGCGCGCGAAGCCGTGGGTGGCGAAACGCGTGTAGGCCGCGTCGATGATCTGCTGTCGACGGGCGTGGCGGTGGGCCTGGCTTACCTTGGGCAAAAGAGAGTGACCGATCGTTTTTTATGCTGACGTCGCCGACAGTACCCCATATCCCGAGGAGATACACGTGCGTTATCAGGCCTTCGGACGGCAGAGCGGCCTGCGCGTCTCGGAGTACGTGTTGGGTACAGCCAATTTCGGCACAGCTCCCGCTTCGACGGGGCTCGGCGGATCGAAGACGATATTCGAGTCGTTCGTCGCCGCCGGCGGGACTACCTTCGACGCCTCGAACATCTACCAGAACGGCGAGGCCGAAACCGTCCTGGGTGACCTGCTCGGACGTGAGCGCGACGACTACGTGGTGATCACCAAATACACCGGGAGCAGGAGTTCACACGTCCGGCCGGGCACTACCGGCAACAGCCGCAAGATCATGATCCGGTCCGTGGAGGAGAGCCTGCGGCGATTGAAGACCGACTACGTCGACATCTTCATGCCGCACCTCCCCGACGGCGTTACTCCGATGCCGGAGATCCTGGCCGGCCTGGAGGACCTGATTCGAGCGGGCAAGATCCGATACGGTGGCCTGTCGAACTTCCCCGCCTGGCGGGTCGCGGGCGCGGGGCAGACGGGGCGTATGCCGCTGATCGGAATCCAGACCGAGTACAGCCTGGCCGAACGCTCCGCCGAACGGGAACTCCTCCCCATGGCCCAGGCGTACGGGCTGGGCGTCGTGCTCTACTCCCCGCTGGCCGGTGGCCTGCTGACCGGCAAGTACCGCCGCGGCGAGACAGGTCGTCTCAGCGGCCGGACGAACACCGATGATGCCGGGAACAACGCAGCAGCGCAGCGTAGTTCGATACTCGACGCAGTGCTCGCCGTGGCCGAGGAGATCGGCACCGGCCCGGTCCAGGTCGCACTGGCCTGGCTGCGCGAACGCGCCGCACGGGCCGGTACCTCGATGATCCCCATCGTGGGACCCCGCACCCCGGCCCAGCTCGACGGCTACCTCGACGCTCTGGACCTCGAACTCGGCCCACACCACTACCGAACGCTGGACGAGGCGAGCGCGATCCGGCTCGGAGCGCCCTATGACGACGTGGCCGCGGCGCTCGTACATGGTGTCGACGGGGACCGGAGTCTCCTCGACGACCCGCTCGTGCCGGTACCCTGAGGCCGGCACCGGCTTTCCCCGATCCGATCGCACGCTCTGTGTCCCCTCATACCCGATCGTCATCAGGAGTGCGTATGCCACCGGCCACCGTCACCGCCATCAACCTCGACTGCGCCGACCCGCATGACCTGGCCCGCTTCTGGGCGCACCTGCTCGGCGGTGAGGTCGTCGTCGAAACCCCCGGATTCTGTGCCGTCACAACCGGGGCGCTGCATCTCGGCGCTGTCCGTGTCGAGAACTACCAACCGCCGACCTGGCCCTCCTCCGAGCGCCCGCAGCAGATTCACCTCGATCTCACCGTCGACGACCTCGACAGCGCCGAGGCCGAAGCGATCCGCCTCGGCGCGACCAAAGCTGCATATCAGCCCAGCCCGGAACGCTCCCGTGTGCTCAGCGACCCGGCCGGCCACCCCTTCTGCCTGCGTGCCTGACAGTCGACACAGATCGGGGGTACGTGTCCGCCGTGACCTCGCGCGGCGGCTCAGCGTCGCCTCGATGATCGAGTAGGACTCGGCGTGGTCGCACTCTTCGCCGATCGGGCCGAATCAGCCTGCCCCGCAGACGGAGTGCACTGCCGTGCCGAGCGCCTGTTGGTGCAGGGCGTCCAGCCTCTCCAGGTGCACTGCCGATCCGGCGGCCAGTAATAGTTCGACGGTGCGCCGAGTCGGCGCGGAGCGCACGTCCGCGGTAGCCCCGAGTTGCTCGAGCACGGCGCCGGTCAGTTGGTCGAGTTGGTCGCGGATCCGGACCAGGTCCGGACGTGTGCCGGGAGCTTCGTCCGGGTGGGCCCGCCATCGGTCCAATAGTCCGATCTGTACCACTTTGCTCGCGGCGATCTGGTCCCGGAAGAACGCCGTCGCCGTATCGCAACGAACAGACCGACACAAGCTGATATCTTCGACCAGCATGTTCGCAGTCCATCTCTATGAATGGCCGCTGTACCCGGCGAGGAGCTGACCGTGACGGCATCACATCCCGACGAGCACCCTCGGGTCACCGCCGAAGAATTCCTCGATGCCGAACCGGATTCTCTCGGAGATGTCGAGATCGTCGATGGCCTCGTCGTGCGATTGGTGGCGCAGAGCGAAGCACACAGCCGCGTAGTGCGGCGCTTGGCCGCCGCCCTGGAAGACGCTCGCGACCCGGCCGGCCCATGCTTACGGATCGGGTCCGATGTCGCTGTCCGCTTCCTCGACGCCGACGACCGCCGAGACGACCACCAACTCAACATCCGCTACCCGGATATCTTCATCCGCGACTGCGAACCCTACGACGTGAACACCGTCCGAGACCATATCGCTCTAATCGTCGAGGTCGTCTCGAAGAGCACCGTCGACGCAGACACTTCCGAAAAGCACAAAATGTATGCACGGGCCGGCATTCCGGGCTACTTGATCGTCCACTTCGACAAGAGCTGGGAAACCATAGACCGCATCGAGGAATACCGACTCGACTGGTCCGGACTGCGATACATGCCGCACAAGGTCCACCACATCGCCCTGGTCCTCGACACACCGGTCACCCTCGCCATCACCTTCGACGCCCTCCACCGCCTCTGACCAGTAGCCCAGAATCAGCGTTTCCGCAGGTCGATCTCTGTGGATAGCCGCTGCATCCCCCTCCGGACACCAGTGCTAATCCGGCAGAGGGGGGTGGTGACGAGGAGAGTGTCAGAATTTTTGTGGGCGGAACAGTGACCGTTCCGTTTAATTCCCAGTTATCCGCTCACCATAAAACAGCGCGAGCGCGTTGAGTATATCCTTCCACCCAGCGATCTTTCCAGTGATATTCGGACGATTCTTCAACGGATTTCGTATGACCAGGTAGAGAACCTTGAGTGCCG
>NZ_JBFAHF010000037.1:0-73615 GCF_040654015.1 Nocardia sp. NPDC050799 | reverse complement strand
CCTCCACACGGGGGTATGAAGAACCGAAACCAAATTAAATATTTGGCACTGACATTCATCAACACACTATTGAGTTCTCAAAGAACACACGCACACATTTCAGCGACTGGACTCAACCAGGGCTTCAATGGGGCAGGTTTTCCAGCTTAACCGTCCAGTGGCTCAGAGTCAAACTCCGCGCTTCGGCCGGCCTGTCAGGCGTTCCTCGTACTACCTCGTTGTCCCTGGTCCCTCCGGCTCGGCGTTTCCGCCTCGCTCCGGGCCCCTGGTCGGTGTCCGTGTCGCTCTGACGTTGAATAAGTTACGCGGCGGGGAACGCCACGTCAAATCGCCACTTCGGCAGGGCGTTTGCGCAGTTCAGAGGCTTGCCGAGAGGCGATCAGGGGGGCTGGATCGCCGAAGTGTGACCCAGCCCACCAAGATCAATCTTCAGAGGCCCGCCGGGCACCCGCGAAATTCCGCTTGCCACGGCGCAATACGAGCCATTGTCCGTGCAGGTAATCGCTGTTTTCCGGAGTCCAATCGAGATCCTTCACGCGCTCGTTGTTGACCGATGCGCCCCCCTCGTTGACCGCTCGACGGGCCGCGCCACGGCTTTCGCACAGCCCGGACGCCACCAGTAGATCGACGATCGTGTCGCTCCCGGGCACGACTTCGGCGACCTTCCCGTCGACAGCTGCTTCGCGCAACGCCGCGGCCAGGGTCGGCTCGTCCAGCGCCCGGAGCTCGCCACGCCCGAACAGCGCCTGACTCGCCAGCTGTACCGAGCGGGTGTTCCCTTCTCCGTGCACCAGCGTCGTCATCTCCGCCGCCAGCCGGCGCTGCGCCTCGCGGGCATGTGGCCGCTCGGCGGTGGCCTCCTCCAATTCGGCCAGCTCGGCGCGGTCCAGGAAGGTGAACCAGCGCAGGTACCGCACGACATCGGCATCGGCGGTGTTCACGAAGTACTGGTACCAGGCGTAGGGGCTGGTCAGCTCCGGGTCGAGCCAGAGGCTGCCGCCGCCGGTCGACTTGCCGAACTTCTTCCCGTCTGCGGAGGTCACCAACGGCACCGTCAGCGCGTGGACGGCGGCACCGTCCACCCGCCGGTTCAGTTCCACGCCGGCGATGATGTTGCCCCACTGATCAGAGCCACCGACCTGCAGGACACAGTCGTGCGTACGGCGCAACTCCAGGTAGTCGTTGGCCTGCAACAGCATGTAGCTGAACTCGGTGTAGGAGATGCCCTCCCCGTCCAGGCGCCGTTTGACGGTGTCGCGGGCGAGCATCACGTTGACCGAGAAGTGCTTGCCGATATCGCGCAGGAAATCGATCGCGCTCAGCGAGCCCGTCCAGTCCATGTTGTTCACGATCAGCGCGCCGGTCGGTGAATCGTCCAGGTCGACGAATCGCTCGAGTTGCGAACGGATCCGATCCGCCCAGGCGGCGACGGTATCGGCGGAGTTCATCGTGCGCTCACCGACGTCGCGCGGGTCGCCGATCAATCCGGTGGCGCCACCGGCCAGCACAATCGGCCGGTGGCCGGCCCGCTGAAACCGTTTCAACGCCAGCAGCGGCACCAGATGGCCGGCGTGCAGACTGGCCGCGGTGGGATCGAAACCGGCATAGAGATTGCGCGGGCCCGAGCCCAGCGCCTCCCGGAGCGCGTCGAGGTCGGTGGACTGCGCGATCAGCCCGCGCCAGGTCAGTTCGTCGATGATGTCGCTGCTCACGGCTCCATCTTCGCCTACGTCCGCAACCACATAACCCCCGGTGCGGCCATCGCCACCGCACCGCGCCGGCGGGCCGGAGACGACCCGGCGAGCGGCGGGAGCACTGCGCGAGGCAGGGCCGCGGTGGTGCCTGCGCTGGGATGACGCCGGAAGCTCAGCCGGGCCGGCAGTTACTCTCCCGTCCACCGGAAACGACCACGGCCCGGAACGAGCGAGTGGTGTTCGCGGAATCGACCGCGTCAGCGGTCCGACCTCCGAAGCGGAGCAGCGATCCCGGCCGGGCGAGCCCGGCGGGTATCGGCGAATACCGCCGCGAGCACCGTGGCGAAGGACGGTCCGTCGAGCTGGAAGATCCGGGTCGCCGCGGCAGGCAGGGCCGGGACCGTGCCGGCAACCACCCCACCCGCCCGGGACAGGCGGATCTGCCCGGCAACGCGGGGAAGCGACGACCGCGGACGACGTTACGATCGCGCCGGGGTTCTCCGCAGAGAGCCCGGTCGCACGCGGGTGTTGCCTGTGGAGCGACCGGCCCACGGGAGGCGCCGGTCAGGCGGATTCATCCATCCGCGGGGCGCGTGGGCTGCGGCGGTAGGTGGAGACGGCCGGGGAGTCGGGCAGCCAGACTCGCCAGGGGCGATCGGCTTCACTGCTCACCCCGACGCGCGGTCCGGCGGAGATCCGCGCCGGGTCGATCGGGCGGCCCAGTTCCAGCCGGACCGGGGATCCGGGATCGAAGACATCGGTGCCGTAGTCGGCCAGGCCGATGCCGAGCGCGCTCCCCAGGTTGCCCGGGCCCTTGGCCAGGTCCGCTTCGGTGCGGGCGCCCGGCCGGCGGCCGCGCACCGTCTCGTGACCGTCGATGATCTCGGCGGCCCGTAGCAGCACGCCGCCGGCCACACCGTCCGGTCCGCTGATGATGTTGACGCAGGTGTGCATGCCGTAGCTCAGATAGCAGTAGAGGTGGCCGGGCGGACCGAACATCACCGCGTTGCGCGGGGTCCTGCCGCGGCCGGAATGGGCGGCCGGGTCGTGCCAGGGGCCGGCCGGATCGCCGCCGTATGCCTCGACCTCGACGATGCGGGCGCCGACCGGGCCCGACCACAGAATCGCGCCGAGCAGACGCTGGGCGGCGGTCAGCGGATCAACTGCCAGTTCCTCAGCACTCACGGCGTGGATTGTCGCAGCCTGCGCCGACCAGGTGCCGCGCGGGCATCAACGGCGGAGATCCCCGGCACAGGTAAGCGGGGTCGACAGATTGATCACGCCTGGGTCTTGCGGGCCGAGACCCGTCGGCGAATAATTCATCGGAGAATGAATTCAACACCTGATGAATAGAGGCCGACCATGCCGGATACCGGCGCAACCGCCGCGGTGGAGGTGCGCAACCTCACTGTTCGGCGCGGCAAACGCGAAGTGCTACACGATATTTCGCTGACCATTCCGCGCGGTTCGATCACCGGGCTGCTGGGTCCGTCCGGCTGCGGGAAGACCACGCTCATGCGCAGCATCGTCGGAACCCAGCTGGTGGCGGCCGGGGAGATCACCGCACTCGGACTGCCCGCGGGCAGCGCGGCGCTGCGGCGACGGATCGGATACGTCACCCAGGCGCCGAGCATCTACGCCGATATCAGCGTGCGCGACAATGTCACCTACTTCGCGGCGCTCTCCGGAGCCGGCCGGGACGCTGTCGACTCCGCCCTCGGCGCGGTCGGGCTGCTCGACCATCAGTCGCAGCGCGGCGACGAATTGTCCGGCGGACAACAGACCCGGGCCTCGCTCGCCTGCGCGCTGGTGGCCGGACCGGAACTGCTCGTTCTCGACGAACCCACGGTCGGATTGGACCCGGTGCTGCGGGTGGAGCTGTGGAAACAGTTCCACGAACTGGCGGCGGGCGGGACAACCCTGCTGGTGTCGAGCCATGTGATGGACGAGGCCGAGCACTGCGACCGCTTGCTGCTGCTGCGCGAAGGCGATCTGCTGGCTCAGCTGAGTCCCGACGAGCTTCGGGAACACACCGGTGAACAGAACCTGGAACAAGCGTTTCTCGCCCTCATCACGATGGGAGCTCCGGTATGAGCGGGCAGCGAGCGGCATCGACCACCATCCCGGACGTCGGCCGGACGGGGTCCGGTGGGCCCTACTCGAGTGGACCCCGCCCGGGGCGGGCGTATCTGGCCACGACCACCCGGATTCTGCGGCAGCTGCGCAACGATCACCGGACAGTGGCGATGATCCTGGTGGTACCGGCCCTGCTGATGGCCCTGCTCTACTTCATCTACCGGGATGTTCCCACCCCGCCCACACAGTCCGCGACCCCGTTCGACCGCATCGGGATCAGCATGCTCGGCATTCTGCCGTTCATCGTGATGTTCCTGATCACCGCGATCGCCATGCAGCGCGAACGCACCTCCGGAACGCTGGAACGACTGCTCACCACACCGCTGAGCAAACTCGACCTGCTCGGCGGATACGGCACGGCGTTCTCCCTCGCGGCCGCCGCGCAGGCGGCGGTGGCCTGCCTGGTGTCGTTCGGTCTGCTGGGCCTGGACGCCGCCGGGAACCCCGGATGGGTCGTGCTGATCGCGATGGTGGACGCAGTGCTGGGGGTCGCGCTGGGGTTGCTGTGCAGCGCTTTCGCCCGGACAGAATTCCAGGCGGTGCAGTTCATGCCGCTGGTGGCGGCGCCCCAGATCTTTCTGTGCGGCCTGCTGGTACCGCGCGCCCAGCTGCCGGACTGGCTGGAGGTGATCAGCAATGCCATGCCGCTCAGTTATGCGGTCGACGCGCTGCACGAAGTCTCGGTGCACACCGACCCGACCGGGCTGATGTGGCGGGACCTGGCGATCGTCGCGGCGTTCGCGGCGGTCGCCCTGTGCCTGGGTGCGGCCACGCTACGCCGCCGTACCGCATGAGCGCGGCGGAGCCCACCGGCCCGCGTCCGATCCGGCCGGGCCGCCGTCCCGGCCGGTCCGGGACTCGGGACGCGATCCTCGCCGCCGCCCGGGAGCGGTTCGCGAAATCCGGATTCGACAAAACCTCCATCCGGGCGGTCGCGGCGGACGCCGAGGTGGATCCGGCGCTGGTACACCACTATTTCGGGACCAAGCAGCAGCTGTTCGCCGCGGTGGTGGAACTCCCGGTGGACCCGGAGATCGTGCTGCGGCAGGTCGACGCGGTACCACTGGACCGGCTCGGCGAAACCATTATCGCCGCGGTGGTGGGCCTGTGGGATTCCCCGGCGGGCGCCGGCGCGGTGGCGCTGGCCCGCAGTCTGGTGGCGAGCGGAGATACCTCGCTGGCCCGCGATTTTCTCCTGTCGGTGGTGCTGGAGCGGGTGCGGCAGCGGATCGCGACCGATTCCGACGACGGCCGGCTCCGGGTGGCGTTGGCCGCCTCACAGATGGCGGGCCTGGTGATCTCCCGGAAGATCCTGGCGCTCCAGCCGGTGAGCGGACTGCCGCTGCCGCAGCTCGTCGCGGCCGTCGGGCCCACGGTGCAGCGCTATCTCACCGGGGATCTGGGTCAGGACTCGGCCGCCGCCGGTGAGCCCTGACCCGGGGAGTCACTCCCCGTACTGGCGGGCGAAATCGGCGTGCTCGGCGTCGTCGACCGGACGCGCCTCGTCGGCGAGCAGCACCGGGATACCGCTGTCGATCGGGTAGGCCAGGCGCAGTCGCGGGTTGTACAGCAGATCCGCGCCGTCGGCGGCGCGCACCAGATGCAGCTGACCTTTGTCCTGCGGGCACGCCAGCAGACTCAGCAGGGTGGGGTCCAGAATGGTTTCCTCCGACATGGGGTTCAACCTACCGGTCGGCGGAACGAGAGAGAGCGGTGGCCGAAATAGCTGCCGACCGCGACCGCGCCCATCACCACGACCGCGGCCGGCGCTCGGGGACAACCGAGCGCTGTGACAGCGAGTTCGAGCAGCAGGGCGTTGGCAACCAGTCCGCCGCTGTGGACGGCCGCGAACGCGGCGAAATCCCGCAGTACCCGGCCGCGGACCCGGAACACGAGGTTGCGGTGCAGAACGAAGGCGATCCCGACACCGGTGGCGTACGCGGCGGCGACCGCCACCGACGGCGGTACGGCGGTCCCGAGTAGCCACAGCCACCCGACGGTCAGGCCGATTCCCATCGCCGTGTTCACGGCCCCGACGACCGCGAATGCAAGTTCCTGCCGACGCACCAGCCGGAGCAACGGACCCGGGTCGGCGGGTTCCGCGAGCGGGCTGTCGCGCGAGGTGGCCGGGTGTCCGGCGGAATCGCTCACGGGCGCGCGACGACGGGGCCCGGCCCACCTGCGACCGAGTCGGTGGGCGGCGGAGCAACCGGGTCAGCCGGCGGAGGCGTCAGGTCCTCGGGAGAAGCCACCGGGTCGGCGGGCGGTGCAGCCGGGCCGACAGGAGAAGCCACCGGATCGGCGGGCGGTGCAGCGGGCGGGCGGGTATGACGTCGGCGGCCGCGCCGGTGGCCGGTCTCCAACAGCGCGAGACCGAGCAGTCCGGCTGCCGCGAGCGCGGCGCCGATCTTCCAGCCGGGCGGCCGCCAGGTGAGTTCCAGTTCGCCCCCGCGGGTGCCGGACGGGATGTCCACGGCGACGAAGCTGTCCGCGACCACGTCGATCGGGAGCTGCCGGCCGTCGAGGTGCGCGCGGTACCCCGGCCAGCCCAGCCGGGCGAAAACGATTCGCCCGCCGGCGGGCGAATCGACCCGGACCCGGCTGGTGGTGTCGGACTCGACGGTGGCGCCGACGGTGACACTTTCGATGTGGGCTACCCGGCCGGTGCGTCCCGAGACCGGGCCGGTTTCGCGTTCGAGGACCGCGATGTACTGCTCGTGCCCCGGATAGTCCACCCATTTCCAGCCCGTGGGCGCGGGTTGTTCGCGCGCCCCGGGGAACAGCGCGCGCTGCAGGACCACGCGGTCGACGAGCATCAGATCCACCAGGGGCCGCCCGGTCTCGGGTTCCGGCGCGAAGGCCCGCCGGTAGGCGTCGGGGCAGACGCTGACGTCCCAGCGCATGCACAGCAGATGGCCGAAGTAGAAATGACCGTTGGGTGTGTAGCCGCCCACATAGTCGGCCTCCAAGTTCTTCGCGTAGTTACCAAAGGCCAGCGAACCGTAGGCGCCGTCGAGGGTGCGTTCACCAGGGGCGATCAGCGCCCGGTCGCCCAGTTGCAGGGTGGTACCCGGGAAATCGGGGAAGGCCGCTTTCATCTCCGACCGTGTCGCGGGCAGATTCCAGCTCATGGGCGTGGGCTGGGCCGCGTGCACCTGGAGATAGGCGATCGGCGCCACCGCGGCCAGCGTGAGCAGACACGCCGCGGCCCGCCCGCGGGTCCGGCCCAGCCACACCACGACCGCCCCCAGCGCGCCCACCCCGGCCGCGGCCATCAGGTGGCCGAGCACCTGCTCCGGCGCGGCCGCGGCGGAACGCGCCAGTAGCAGGACGACCAGTACCGCGGCGGCGCTACCGCGCCCGCGGGTTCCGGCGACCGTGCCGAACCGGCCGAGCAGCACACACACCAGCACCAGTAGCGCCAGCGCGACCATCGGCAGGACCCGGGCCGGCCAGCGCAGCGGGCCCATGGTCCCGGGCCCGGCGGTCCACAGTAGAGTCAAGACGGCGAAAAGGGCCGGTCCGCTCAGCTCCCGCGCCGCGCCCGCGGCGCGTTTCCAGTCGACGAAAGCCAGCGCCGGGATCAGGAACCAGGCGATATAGACCATGGGTAGTGGCTGCACGTATCCCCACCAGGAGGTGAAGGCGGGCAACGTACTGGGCAGGCTGGCATTCAACGATTCCGACCACGGCACGGCCAGGAACTGGTCGTTGCGGACCTCGGACGCACCGCGCCAGGTGACATCCGCGGTGAGCAGACTCGGTAGATAGGTCGCCAGACCGGCCGCCGCCGCGCATCCGGCCACCAGGGCGAGCCGGACCACCGGCGCCCATTGCCGCCGGTACACGAATTCGCCGATGAGCACGGTGGCGAACAGCACGGCCGCTTCCACCGCGGGAAACACGTACTGCACCGAGATAGTCAGGTAGAGGAAGACGAAAACCGGGACGGGCCCCCCGCGACCGCGGGCGTAGCGCACCCCCGATGCCCAGGCGTGTACCAGCCAGGCGGTTCCGGTGAACGCGGTCATCCAGCTGGCGGCGTCGAAGAACAGCAGGAAACCGCTACAGGGGAAGGCCACTCCGGCCACCGCCGACCAGGCCGGGCGGCCGCCGTAGGCCAGGCAGACCCGGTAGACGCCGAGCCCCAGCACGACCGCGAATACCAGTTTGACCAGGCTCGCGTACAGCGCGAGATCGTCCACCGAGACCGCGAGCAGATCGATCAGCAGCTGCGGTGGATTGAGCAGACCGGTTTCCTCGATCGCGTAGTTGCCGGCCAGCCAGTTCTCCGGCACCAGTACCGGAAACCTGCCCTCCCGCAGGGCACGGCCGGTCATCACCCACAGCGGCGCGTACTGGGACTCGGTGTCGTCGGTGTAGAAATGCCGGGAATTCGCCAGGAGGACAGCGAGATAGGCCGCGAGCACCCCCGCCGCGCACACCAGACCCCACCGGAACACATCCCGCCGATTCTCGGCTCGACCATCCGCCACGGGTCCCAGACCCTACCGCCCGCAGCGGGTTCCGCGGCCGGAACGACGCGCTTGGCGAATCTGCCCGCACCGTCCGCACCGCACCTGCTAAAGTTCGCATTTCTCGGGCTCACCAGCGTCATCGAGACCCGGCACGCGTTATCCACCGTCGAAAGTCGATCTCGCCAATGCCGTTTTCTCCCAGTTTCGCGTCCGCCCGGACCGCCGATCGGCCACCGGCGGCCCGCTCCGTCCCCGATCTCGCCACCGCGGCCCTACGGTCCGAATCCGCTCCCCCGCCCCCGGGCTTCGAATCCGATTCGCCCGAAGTATGCGGTATTTCGGTGGTGGTCCCGGTGTACCGCGGCGAACAGACCGTCGCCGCCCTCGTGCGGGAACTGGACGCGCTGGGCGTGCCCACCACGACACCCGGCGGGATCGGCTTCCGCGTCGCGGAGATAGTGCTGGTCCACGATCACGGCCCCGACCGCTCCGATCTCGTGCTGCAGCGGCTTGCCCGCGAATACCCGCAGGTCCGAGTGATCTGGTTGAGCCGCAACTACGGACAGGACGCGGCCACCATCGCCGGGCTGGCCGCCGCCCGGAGCCGCTGGGTCGTCACCATGGACGAGGACGGGCAGCACGACCCGGCCTGTCTCGCCGCGTTCCTGGATGCCGCGTATCGCGAACGCGCCGACCTGGTCTACTCCCGGCCTACCAACACCCGGCCGCACGGTCCACTGCGCAACCTCACCTCACGCGGCGCGAAACTGGTGCTGGCCACCCTTTTCGCCTTCCCCGCCTCCACCCGGTTCGAGAGTTTCCGGCTGATCCGCGGCGATATCGGGCGCCGGCTCGCCGAGGTCGCGGCCAACGGCGCCTATCTCGATGTCGCACTGACCTGGGTCGTGGGCCGGACGGCGACGGTCCCCGTGCTGTTGCGCACCGAGGGCCGGGCCGAATCCGGTTACAACTACCGGCGACTGTTTTCGCTGTTCTGGAAGATGGTGCTGTGCACCGGAACTCGCGGGCTGCGCCTGGTGAGCCTGCTCGGTGTGACACTGGCACTGGCCGGGGCGGTGCTGGCCGGCGTGATCATCTACACGGCGCTGACCGGCGCCGGCGCCGACCCGGAGGGCTGGGCCTCCATCATCGTGGTGCTGCTGCTGTGCTCGGGGGCGGTGCTGTTCTCACTCGGCCTCATCGCCGAATACCTCGGGGTGGTCCTGCACATCCTGGTCGGCAAACCGCTGTATCTCATGGTGGAATCACCGACGCCCCGGCCACCGGGCGAGAGTACGGCCACGGCCGGGCACCGGCCCGCCGAGGCGGCGGCCGGGTGAGCGGGCGGATCATCTTCAGCCGGCCCTATCGGTCGGCCGCGGAACTGTCGAATGTGACCGCCGTACTCGATTCCGACCACTGTCACGGTGACGGCCCGTTCACCGCCGCGGCCACCGCGAAACTCGCCGAGATCACCGGAGCCCGGCACGTTCTGCTGACCACCTCGTGCACCCACGCGCTGGAACTGGCCGCGCTCCTGCTCGAACTGGGACCCGGCGACGAGGTGATCGTGCCGAGTTTCGCCTTCACCTCCACCGCCGCGGCCTTCGCGGTCCACGGCGCGACCTGCGTTTTCGTCGATATCGACAGCACCACCGGCAATATCGACCCGCAGGCCGCCGCGGCGGCGATCACCGATCACACCAAGGCGATCGTGGTCATGCACTACGGCGGAGTGGCCGCCGATATGGCCGCCCTGCGATACCTGGCCGACCGGCACGGTCTCGCACTCATCGAGGACAACGCCCACGGGCTGGGCGGCACCTGGCGGGGGCGTGCGCTCGGCACCCTCGGCACGCTGGGTACCCAGAGTTTCCACGACACCAAGAACGTGCACTGCGGCGAGGGCGGGGCACTGCTGCTCGCCGACGACATCCTGATGGGCCGCGCCGAGATCATACGGGAGAAGGGCACCGACCGCGCCCGGTTCCTGCGCGGTCAGGTGGACAAGTACTCCTGGCAGGACATCGGGTCCAGTTATCTGCCCAGTGAGCTCAATGCCGCCGTGCTCGACGCCCAGCTCGCCGAATTCCACACCATTCAGCGCGCCAGGCACCGGGTGTGGCACACCTACGCGGCCTGGCTGGGTTCCTGGGCGGCCGAGTACGGGGTGGCGCCGATGTCGGTGCCGCCGGACCGGCGCCACACCGCGCACCTGTTCTATCTGCGCATGCCGACCGAAGAGGCCCGCGACGGCCTCATCCGGCATCTCGCCGACCGCGGGATCGTGGCGCCGTTCCACTATGTACCGCTCGACTCCAGCGCGGCGGGGCTCAAATACGGCCGGACGCCCTATCCGTGCACCCGCAGCGCCCGATTCGCGGCGAGCATCGTCCGGTTACCGCTGTGGCCCATGCTCACCCGGAGCCAGATCCACCGGGTACTCGACGCGGTCACCGCGTACCGATGCTGAACCGGACGCGGCCGACCGCAGGTCACAGCCTGCCGGGGCCGCTCTCGGTGAGCACCTCGTAGCTCTCCGATTCCGGCTCGTACCACCAGGTCAGCGGGCCCGGCCGCGGGCCGCCCGCCGCCTTGACCGCATGCGCCGACGGCCGGAACGACGGACTGCGCGGAATATCGTCGACCACATAGACGATGTCCGGGCGCTGGTCGGGCGCCAGCGAGCGCAGGGCATCGGTGATATCGCCGGGTTCGAGGCGGAACCCCGGTCGTACACTCACCGCCGCGACGGCCAGCACCCGGTCATGCGCGGGCAGCGCGAAGGCCACTTCCATATCGACGGCGGCGACATCGTTGAGCACATCCACGATCGGCTGGGTGAACACCGGTCCGCGGCGGGTCCGGATGACGGTGTCGATACGGTCGACCAGCCAGTAGTCGCCGTCACTGTCGCGCCGGAACAGATTCTCGGTGGGCAGCCAGGAGTCCTCGGGGTCGAAGACACCGCGCAAACCGCCCAGCGACAGGTCCACACTCGCCCCGGCCGAACCGATCAGCAACCCGACCTCATTGTCGGCGCACCGCCGCGCGTACCCGTGGTCGTCGACCTGGACCTGGCCGGATACCGGATCGAAGGCCACCAGTTCCACCCGCGCGGTCCCCGGCACCGGCCGGCCCTTGCAGCCGAATTTCACCCCCGGCACATTCGCCAGCACCACATCGCCCTCGATGGAGGCGTAGAACTCGAGCACCCGGGCTGGGGCGAACTGTTCGACGGTGCGACGCCACAGACCGGCGGGCATCCCCGAGCCGATGAACAACCGGACGGGATGCGCGTGCCCCGCCGGGAAAACCTCGGCGTCGAGAATATCGCGCAGCATCGTCCACGTGTACGTCACGACCGTGACCCCGTAGCGGTGGACTTCTTCGGCGAAACGACCCGGATCCAGGGACCGGGCCAGCGCGATCCGGCTCCCGCCGGCGATCGCTCCGCCCAGGCTCACCAGCAGCCCGGACGAATGGTGCAGCGGCGCCAGGCAGTACACCGTGTCCTTGTTGTCCAGATCGGCCGCGGAGGCGGTACCGAATGCCGACAGCGCCCACCGGTGGTTGGTGATGTATTTGATGTCCAGTCGGTCACCGACACCGGCGACCAGGATGAAGGCGAGCTCCCGCGCGCGTCCCGGGTTCGGGCGGTACCAGCCCGGCACCCGGACCCGCTCGGGATCGATCTGCTCGAGATCCACGAGATCGGTCCCGGCGGGCACCGCCAGGCCGCGGGCGTCGCCGCCGCCGAGGACGAACACCCGGGCACCGGTGGCGACGGCGTGGTGCATGTTCTCCGGGTCCGAGACCAGCACCGTGGTCCCGGTCTGCGCGAGCGCGGTGTTCAGATCGCTCTCGGGTGCCATGAGTACCGCGACAGCACCGATACGCGACAAGGCCGCCAAGGTCACCAGCGCGCTGGGCCGGGTCTCCATCACCACCCCGACCCGGGTCGCGGGCCGGATCCCGACCGAGATCAGACCGCGCACCACATTGTCGATCCGGATATCGACAGCGGCATTGGTGTGTACCCGGTCGTCGAAGAGGAAGCATTCGCCGCGCGGCGACCGGCGGGCCTGTTCGGCCATCAGCCGGCCGATGGAGATCCGGGTCGTCGATTCGATCGTGCCCAGGCGGGTCAGCCTGGGCAGCGTGCGCGCGGCGCCCTCGACCACGCCCACCGATCCGCGCAGCGTATTGGCGGCCAGATGTTCGAGAGTGCGGCCCACCTCGGCGCCGGCCTCGGCCAGCGCCGCCGCGGTGTGCACCGCGCGGCGCAGGGCGGTACGCGGCACCCCCTCGGCGACGTGATCGGTCATCGGCACGATCTCGTCCGGCAGCGGATTACCACCCTCGACCCAGCCCACCCAATCGCGCACCTGGGGCCAGGTGAACTTGGTGGCGACCGATCCCGCGACGAGACCGAAATGGCCTGAGACCAGCGTCGACTCGTAGACCTCGGCCCGCGGCGCGGCCCGGACGATCCCGCGCACCGCCGCGGGCTGACCGATCTCGTCCACCTCGCCGAGGAACGCCAGGATCGGGCATTTCAGATCGGCCAGTGAGATCGGCTGGTCGCGGATGACGAAACCGCCCAGCATCATGCGGTTGTGCACCACGAACTGTTTGAGCAGATCGGCCGCGGCGGGCCCGGCGTAGCCGATCCAGCCCTCGTTGGTCAGGAAGCGCCGCTGCCGTTCCTTCGGCAGCAGTGCTTCACGGTCGTGCAGCTGGCGCAGGAAATCGATCCGCGCCTTGGCGGTCTTCACCGGGTCGAGGAGCTGAAATCCGATCCGCACCATCCGATCGGTGATCGGCAGCCGGGGCACGACATGGTCGGCGGCGAAGTCCACCAGATCCGATACCGCGGCATGCGGCAGGCCCAGCGGCATCCCGGCCACGATATCGACGGGGCTGCCGAAGGTCACGATGCTCGCGATTCCCTTGCTCGCCCGGAAGGCCGCGGTCTGGTAGGCGAACATGCCGCCCTGCGAGTACCCCATCAGATGCACGTCGCGGCCGGTCTCGGCACAGACCGTATCGATCGCGGTGTTCACCGCGAGCACGTGATCGGCGAGATCGCGTTTCCAGCCGCCCTCCTCCACCGACGGTGAACCGAAATCGATGACCCAGCAGTCGATACCGCTGCGGTGCAGGATCCCGACCGCGCCGTCGTCGCCGTTGACGTCCCAGATATCGGCGCTGACCATGAGCGGCGGTACGAACAGCACCACCGGACCCGCGGTGGGGGCCCCGGGGAAGTAGTGGCGCAGCCGGTACATGGGCCGCCGCTCGGCGATCTCGAACGGCGAGGACTCGGTATCCCTGCCCAGTCCGCCGAACCGGATCACCTCGAGCCCGTTCTGCGCGGTCGACATCACCCGCCGCGCCGTCCCCGCCAGACCTCGCACACTCAACTTCACGTTCCGCTCCCAGCCCTACCTGTGGCGTGGCATACCTCACAAACCCTTCGGTATGCACAAAGCCTGCCATATCGCACCCCGTACCCGTGAGGTCCGTTGTGACATCTACATCATGTACCCGGCGCCTCGCCGGGACCCCGCGCCCGCGCCGATAGGGTGATGATCGTGACCGACCCGACCCTCCCGCCGGCCCGTCCGGCCGCCCCCACCGACCGGGAAACGCTGCCCGTCGAGCTGGTGGACTCCGCCGGCAACACGGTCGGCTCGTGCCCGGTGGCCGAGGCCCACCGGGCGCCCGGCCGCCCGCACCGGGCGTTCTCGGTGCTGATCTTCGACACCGCGGGCCGGACGCTGCTGCAGCAGCGCGCGCCCGGTAAGACGCGATTCCCCGCACGCTGGTCGAACACCTGCTGCGGTCATCCCGCCCCCGGCGTTCCCGTCACCGAGGCGGCCGGAATACGGCTGCTCGAAGAGATGGGGTTGCGCGTACCGCTGACCGAGGTCGGTATCTACAGCTACCGGGCGGGTGATCCGCGTACCGGGTTCGTCGAGGACGAATGGGATCACGTGCTGGTGGGCGTGCTCGACGATGCGCGCCCGGACCCGGACCCGGCCGAGGTCGCCGACTACCGCTGGGTGCGCCCGGAGGAGTTGCGCGCCCGGCTACGCGAGGACCCGGAGGGGTTCAGCCCCTGGCTCGCCGGAGTACTGGAGATCGCCGCCGCCGGGCCGCCGGTTCCGGCCTGAGCCTGCAGCCGGTACGGCACCGGATGTCGTCGACGAATTCATGGTTTCTACATCCCGGCCGAGCCCAACGCCTGCGCGATACTGCCGAGAAAATTGGACACAGTGATATAAGCCACCGCGAGTGCGACCAGTATGAACTCCATGCCGACTTCATCGGCCGACAGCGACCGGGCGTTATCCCGGCCTCTCCCGTCGTCTCATCGCGTGGCCGGGAGGTTTTTGATAGCCAGATGCGCATATCTAGGTAGTCGCATCTTTTGTGGTGAGCCGCCCAGGATGTCTTCGCTGTAACGCATCGAGTAGCGGCGCCGAGGCCGACAACGACGGCCGGGCCGCCGGCACGCGCGTACTGGGACGTCTCTCCGCCCCGACCGCGCGGGCCGGCCGGTTTGCCGGAGCCGGTCCCCCGGACGGCCCGCCGCCCGGACGCCGGATCAGGCCAGCCAGCTCCGAACATCGTCGACGGCAGCGCGGATCTCGCCGAGCTGTTCGGCGACCCGCTCCCCCGCCGTGCCACCGCGGGCATTGCGCGACGCGACGGAGCCGGCCACCGTCAGCACCTCACGCACCTGCGGGGTGAGCGCCGGATCGATCGCCGCGAACTCTTCATCGGTCAGCTCGTCCAGACCGGCCCCCCGCGCCTCGGCGGTCCGGACACACGCGCCGGCCGCTTCGTGCGCGACCCGGAACGGCACCCCGTGCCGGACCATCCATTCGGCGATATCGGTCGCCAGGGTGAAACCGGCAGGCGCCAGCTCGGCCATCCGGCCGGTGTGGAAAGTGAGCGTGGAGACCAGGCCGGCGATCGCGGGCAGCAGCAGTTCCAGCTGGGCCACCGAGTCGAACAACGGTTCCTTGTCCTCCTGCAGATCCCGGTTGTAGGCCAGCGGCTGGGCCTTCAGGGTGGCGAGGAGCCCGGTGAGGTTGCCGATCAACCGGCCCGCCTTTCCGCGGGTGAGTTCGGAGACGTCCGGGTTCTTCTTCTGCGGCATGATCGACGAACCGGTCGACCAGGCGTCGGCGAGGGTGATGTAGCCGAATTCCGGCGTACTCCACAGAATGATCTCCTCGGCCATCCGGCTGAGATCGACCCCGATCATCGCGAGGACGAAGGCGGCCTCGGCCGCGAAATCCCGGGCCGAGGTGGCATCGATGGAATTGGCGGCCGCGGCGGTGAAATCGAGTTCGGCCGCGATGGCCTCGGGATCGAGGCCGAGCGAGGACCCGGCGAGCGCACCGGACCCGTACGGCGAAACGGCGGCCCGCTTGTCGAAATCACGCAGCCGGTCGATATCGCGCACCAGTGGATGCGCGTGGGCGAGCAGATGGTGGGCCAGCAATACCGGCTGCGCCGCCTGCAGATGGGTTTTGCCCGGCATCACCGCGTCCGGATACGCCCCGGCCTGGTCGGCGAGGGCGTCCACCACCGTCACCAGTCCGGCCGCGATACGCCGTACCGCGTCCCGCAACCACATCCGGAACAGCGTGGCGACCTGGTCATTGCGGGAACGACCGGCGCGCAACCGCCCGCCGAGCTCCGGGCCGACCCGGTCGATGAGTCCGCGCTCGAGCGCGCCGTGCACGTCCTCGTCCGATTCCGCGGGCGCGAAGGCGCCGGAGGCGACATCGGCGGCGAGCCGGTCCAGGCCGGCGAGCATGGCGCTCAGATCGGCCTCCGACAGCAGCCCGGCCTTGTTCAGCACTCGGGCATGCGCCTTGGAGGCGCGGATATCGTAGGGCGCCAGTGCCCAGTCGAATTGGGTCGATTTGCTCAGCGCCGCCATCGCCTCGGCGGGACCGGAGGCGAACCGCCCACCCCACAACGCGCCCTCGTTGGTGCCCACTACCTCTCCCACGTCTCGGTTGGCCGTACCGGCTGCGCTGTGCGTTACTTCTGGTTCAGATCCCGCTTGGCCGCGACCTTGGAGGACAGGCCGTGGATCTGCACGAAACCCTTGGCCAGCGACTGGTCGAAGCTGTCGCCCTCGTCGTAGGTGGCCAGGTTGAAGTCGTAGAGCGACTGGTCGCTGCGCCGGCCGTTGATCGTGACGTTCCCGGCATGCAGCACCATCCGGATATCGCCGGACACATGCTGCTGGGTCTCCACGACGAAGGCGTCCAGCGCCCGCTTCAGCGGCGAGAACCACAGGCCGTCGTAGGCCAGCTCACCCCAGCGCTGCTCGACCTGCCGCTTGTAGCGGCCGAGCTCCCGCTCCAGGGTCACGTTCTCGAGCGCGCGGTGCGCGGTGATCAGCGCGATGGCGCCGGGGGCCTCGTAGATCTCGCGGCTCTTGATACCGACGAGCCGGTCCTCGACCATATCGAGCCTGCCCACACCCTGCCGACCCGCGCGGCTGTTCAATTCGGTGATCGCCTCGAGCACGCTGACCTGGCGGCCATCGATGGCGACCGGAATGCCGCGTTCGAAGGTGACGATGAGTTCGTCGGGCGCCTCGAAGTTGACGGTCGGGTCGGTGGTGTAGTCGTAGACGTCCTTGGTGGGCGCGTTCCAGAGGTCCTCGAGGAACCCGGTCTCGACCGCGCGGCCCCAAACGTTCTGGTCGATGGAGAACGGCGACTTCTTGGTGACATTGATCGGGAGCTTGTTCTCCTCGGCGAAGGCGATGGCCTTCTCCCGGGTCCAGGCGTAGTCGCGGACCGGGGCGATCACGTTCAGGTCGGGCGCCAGGGCGCCGATTCCGACCTCGAAGCGGACCTGATCGTTGCCCTTTCCGGTGCAGCCGTGCGCCACGGTGTCCGCACCGTGGAACTTGGCGGCCTCCACCAGATGCTTGACGATGAGCGGACGGCTGATGGCCGATACCAGCGGGTATTCACCCTGGTAGAGCGCGTTGGCCTGGATGGTCGGCAAGCAGTACTCGTCGGCGAACTCGTCGCGGGCGTCCACGACGACCGCTTCGACGGCGCCGCAGTCCAGCGCGCGCTGACGCACCACGTTCATATCCTCGCCGCCCTGCCCCAGGTCGATGGCCACGGCCACGACCTCGGCGCCGGTCTCCTTGCCGATCCAGCTGATGGCCACGGAGGTGTCCAGCCCACCGGAGTAGGCGAGTACGACGCGATCGGACATGTTCTGGTGCTCCTCGGATGATGTTCGGTGGTGCGGGGTGATGTTCTGCGTGCGCGGCCCGCCGTCGTCCCAGCAGTATGCTGTCCCGTTGCCGTATCGGCTCGCGCCGCCGCTACAAATGATTATGCACGATGGTGCAATCTCATTCATAATCGGGGTGGCAATGCCCACTACCTGGCGGTATATCGAGCCCAGGATCGGTCGCGATCGGCGTTCGACCCTTCCCCGCCCACCTGCCTTATGAGACGCTGATCACATCGATCGGCGCTCGACAGACAGAGGAGGACGAACCGTGCAGATGTTGCAGCAGTGGGCGCAGGACAATTACGAGACGATCGGTTACTACGTCGTCACCCTCGGCAACGCCGCCCTGGCACTCGGCAAATCCGGTATCGAGATGGCCACCCCGTTCCTGCAGGATCTGGTCAACAACCGCTGAGCGCCGCTCATTACCCGGCAGCTCCCCTATACGGGTCCCGCACCCGAAAGTGCGGTAGCGTCACGGCGTTCGGACGGGAGCGGAAGGAGCGGCGGTGCTGGGGGTGGGCACGACCTTCGCCGGATACCGGATCGAAGGGGTGCTGGGTCAGGGCGGTATGGGAACGGTGTACCTCGCCCGCCATCCGCGGCTACCACGCAGTGTCGCGTTGAAGCTGCTCAACCGGGAGGTGAGCACCGATACCGAACTCACCCGCCGGTTCGAACTGGAAGCCGATGTCGTCGCCCGGCTGGAGCATCCGGGAATCGTCGGAGTGTTCGACCGTGGCACCGACGACGGGCACCTGTGGATCGCCATGCAATACATCCGGGGCAGCGACGCAGCGACCTGGGACGCCCGCGCGCATCCGCCCGCGACCGCGATCCGGTTACTCGGCGAGACCGCTGCGGCACTCGACTACGCGCACAGCCGGGGCGTACTGCACCGTGATGTGAAGCCGGCCAACATCCTCATCGCCGATGCCGAGTCGCTGCGGGAATCGCATGCGGTGCTGACCGATTTCGGTATCGCCCGGCTCACCGACGCCAATACGAAACTGACGGCCACCGGCGCGTTCACCGCCACCCTCGCCTACGGCTCCCCCGAACAGTTGTCGGGTGCGGCGGTCGACCACCGTTCCGATCAGTACTCGCTGGCCTGCACCCTGTTCGCGGTGCTCTCCGGTCGGCCCCCGTTCGCCGCCACGAACCCCGGCCAGGTGGTGATGGGGCATATCTCGCAACCACCGCCGCGGCTCACCGCCACCCGCCCCGACCTGCCCACCTCCGTCGACGCGCTGGTGGCCCGCGCCATGGCCAAACAGCGCGACGAACGGTTCCGCAGCTGCGGCGAGTTCACCACCGCCGTCCGTGATGCCCTGGGGGGCAGGCATATCGCGGCGCCCCCGGCGACATCCGTACCGGCCGCGCCACCGGCGCTCGCCCCGGCTCCGCCGGAATTCCGCGCGAGCCACATCTCCCGGCCGCAACCGCGGCCGGTACGGCAGCGGGTGGTGACCGATCCGCGGCCGCCGGTTACGGGCCCGCGGCAGCCGGGCGCCCGGTCGTGGCCGCAGCCGCAGGCAGCCGGCCCGAAGCCGGGACGCGGGACCGCTGTCACCGCCGGTCTTGCCACCCTGCTCGTCGCGGTGTTCCCGGTGTTCGTCTTCTGTGTCGGGCTGGTGGAGACAGCCCGGACGGTCACCCAGGGCGCTCCGGCCGGGCGCGCGGACCTCGTCTATTCGGTGCTCGCACTCGTGTTCATCGGGGTCGTCTCCCTGCTGTGGGTCGGCGCCGGCCTGCTGTTGCTGACGGGCAGACGATCGGGTCGCGTGCTGACGCTGGTGAGCTCGGTGATCGGCGTGCTCTCGGCGATCGCCGGAACGGTGGCCGCCGTCGCCGCGCGGGAGCCGGCGGTCCTGGCGCTCACCGGTCCGTTGCTGGTGCTGTCGGCGGTCGCGTTCGGCTGCGTCGTGTCCCGCGCTACCGGGCGGTGGGTGTCGTATCGCACGTCCGTGCGGGCCGGCGGACCCAGGTACTGACCGGCCGGGTGCGGCCGCGCGGGTCAGGCGAGGTTCTCGATCTTCGCCGCCAGTTCGGCGCCGGTGAGGGGCTCGCGCGCGATCACCGCGATGGTGTCGTCCCCGGCGATAGTGCCGACGATATAGGGCAGCGAGGCCCGATCCAGGGCGCTGGCCAGGAAATGCGCGGCGCCCGGCGGGGTGCGCAGGACCGCGATGTTACCGCTGGAATCGGTGGAGACCAGCAGATCACCGAGCAGTTTGGCCAATCGCCCGGTGCCACCGGTGACCCCGCGCACCGGGCTGCCGTCCTCCGGCACCACGTACACCCCGGCGCCGCCGTCGGCGGCCCGGAGTTTCACCGCGCCCAGTTCGTCCAGATCACGCGACAGCGTCGCCTGGGTGGTCTCGATCCCCTCCGCGGCGAGCAGGGTGGCGAGCTCGGTCTGACTGCGCACCGGATGCGCGGCCAGCAGCGCGATGATCCGCGACTGCCGGCCGGCGCGGGTGGCGGCGGTGACCGGTCCCGTCGAATCTATTCGGGCCTCGCTCATCGTCGTCGTGCGTCCTTGCGTGCCAGCAGCCACACCAGCAGCGCTTTCTGCGCGTGCAGCCGGTTCTCCGCCTCGTCCCAGACCACGCTCTGCGGCCCGTCGAGTACCTCGTCGGTGATCTCCTCGCCGCGATGCGCGGGCAGGCAGTGCAGCACCATGGCATCGGCACCGGCCCGCGCCAGCAACTCGGTGTTCACCTGGTACGACCGGAACGGGCCGATCCGGTCCAGGCCGTCGCTCTCCTGACCCATGGAGGTCCAGGTGTCGGTGACCAGCACGTCGGCGCCGGCGGCCGCGATCAGCGGGTCCTCGGTGACGACGATGCTGCCGCCGGTTTCGGCGGCACGGGCTTCGGCGGCTTCGATCACCGCGAGCGCCGGGAGGAAACCCGCGGGGGCGGCGATCCGCACGTGCAGTCCGGCGGTGGCCCCGCCCAGCAGCAGCGAATGGGACATATTGTTGGCGCCGTCCCCGAAATAGGCCAGCCGCAGCCCGCGCAGACCGCCCTTGTGCTCGGTGATGGTGAGCAGATCGGCCAGCACCTGGCAGGGATGGAATTCGTCGGACAGCGCGTTGACCACCGGAACCGTGGCGGTGGATGCCATCTCCTCCAGCCGCTGCTGGCCGAAGGTCCGCCAGACGACGGCCTCGACATAACGCGACAGGACCCGCCCGGTATCGGCCAGCGTTTCCTCGCGCCCCAGCTGGGTGGTCTGGCCGTCCACCACGATCGCGTGCCCGCCGAGCTGGGCGATACCCAGCTCGAAGGAGAACCGGGTGCGGGTGGAGTTCTTGTCGAAGATCACCCCGACACCGCGCGGGCCTTCCAGCGGACGGTGCGCGAACGGGCTTTTCTTCAGTTCGGCGGCCAGCGCCAGCACCTCTGCCTGCTCGGCGGGTGTCAGATCGTCGTCACGCAGGAAATGGCGGACAGCGGTGGCCGGTGGTGGGGAGGCGGTCATCCGCGCGGTCCTTTCGTTTCGGCCAGCACCTCGTCGAGAATCCCCGGCAGATCCAGCACGAGATTGTCGGCCTGGGTTTCGGTGAGCACCAGCGGCGGCGCCAACCGGATCACATCGGGTTTGGCCGGGTTCACCAGATACCCGGCGGCCCGCGCGTGGGCCTCGACCCGGGGCGCTACCGGAGCCGTCAGCCCGATCCCGATCAGCAGTCCGGCCCCGCGCACATCGGCGATCAGCGGATGCTCGAGCACCGCGATCCCGTCGCTGAGCCGTTTACCCACCGATTCCACGTGCTCGAGCAGCCCGTCGTCCTCGAGCGTGCGCAGCACGGCCAGGGCCGCGGCCGCGCAGACGGGATTACCGCCGAAGGTGGTGCCGTGCATACCGGGCGTGAACAGTTCGGCCGCCGGCCCGATGGCCAGCACCGCCCCGATCGGCAGACCGGCGCCCAGCCCCTTGGCGAGGGTGATGACATCGGGGGTGATACCGAACGACTGGTGCGCGAACATTTTGCCGGTGCGGCCGATACCGGTCTGCACCTCGTCCAGGATCAGCAACGCCCCGGCCCGCGCGGTGATCTCCCGAGCGCGCACCAGATAGTCCATCGGTGGTACCACCACACCGCTCTCGCCGAGCATCGGCTCGAGGAAGACCGCGGCGGTATCGGAATCGACCGCGCGCTCCAGGATCCGCGCGTCGCCGTAGGGGATGTGCACCACTCCGGGCGGCATGGGTTCGAACGGCGCGCGTTTGGACGGCTGGCCGGTGAGCGCGAGCGCGCCCATGGTGCGGCCGTGGAACGCCTCGTCACAGGCGATGATCTTGCGGCGGCCGGTGAGCCGGGCCAGTTTGAAGGCCGCCTCGTTGGCCTCGGTACCCGAGTTGCAGAAGAAGGCACGACCGTCACCGTCACCGAAATGCCCGAGCAGCCGCTCGGCGAGCTCGATCACCGGTTCGCTGCCGTACAGGTTCGAGACGTGGCCGAGCGTGCCGAGCTGGTCCATCACCGCGTTCAGAATGGCCTGATGTGCGTGACCGAGGCTGTTGACCGCGATCCCGCCCACGAAATCGACGTAGCGGTTGCCGTCCGCGTCGTACACCACCGCGCCGGTCCCCCGGGTCAGTACGACCTCCGGCGTGGGGTAGTTGCGCATCATCACGTTCGACCAGCGTTGCCGCAGTTCCGCAGTGTTCATGCTCTGACTCCGTTTTCCTCGTTCGCCGGCAGTGTGACCATGGTCCCGATTCCCTCCCCGGTGAAAAGCTCCAGCAGTACCGAATGGGGTAGGCGACCGTCGATGACGTGTGCGCCCGATACGCCACCGCGGACCGCGCGCAGACATGCCTCCATTTTGGGGACCATCCCCGCGTCCAGGGACGGCAGCAGGTCGGCCAGCGCGTCGGTGTCGATCACGCTGGTCAGCGAGGAGCGGTCGGGCCAATTCGTGTACAGGCCCTCGACGTCGGTGAGCACCACCAGTTTCTCGGCGCCGATCCCTTCGGCCAGCGCGGCGGCCGCGGTATCGGCGTTGATGTTGTGCACCACACCGTCGGCGTCGGGGGCGATCGTGGACACCACCGGGATCCGGCCCGCGCGGATGAGATCGAGCACCGAATCCGGGTGCACATCGGTCACATCGCCGACGAGTCCGATATCGGTGGCCTCCCCGTCCACGAATACCGTGCGGCGGGTCGCGGTGAACAGCCGGGCGTCCTCACCGGAGATCCCGACGGCGTAGGGCCCGTGCGCGTTGATCAACCCGACCAGTTCCCGGCCGACCTGGCCGAACAACACCATCCGCACCACATCCATCACCTCCGGTGTGGTGACCCGGAACCCGCCCCGGAACTCCCCGGTGAGGCCGAGGCGTTTCAGCATGGCCGAGATCTGCGGTCCGCCCCCGTGCACCACCACCGGGTGCACGCCGACGGTGCGCAGGAAGGCCATATCGGCGGCGAAGGCGCGTTTCAGGCCATCGTCGATCATGGCGTTACCGCCGTATTTCACGACCACGATCTTGTCTCGGAATTTCTGCAGCCAGGGCAGCGCCCCGGCGAGGATATGAGCTTTGTCCAGCGCGGACAGTTCGTGCAGCGCGTCGGTCATGAGCTGTAGGCCGAATTCTCTTCGACGTAGCCGTGGGACAGGTCGGTGGTGCGGACCGTGGCGGTGCCGTCGCCGAGGCGCAGATCGACGACCACATGGATATCGGCGCCGGACAGGTCGACCTCGCGCGCGCCGGGCGCGCCCGTGCCGTCGACGCAGACCGGGAAGCCGTTGAACGACACCGAGATCAGGTCCGGGTCCAGTTCGATGGGCGCGGTGCCCACCGCGGCCAGTACTCGACCCCAGTTCGGGTCGGAGCCGAACATGGCGGTTTTGACCAGGCTGTCCCGGGCGATGATCCGGGCCGCGACGAGTGCGTCGTCCTCACTGCGCGCGCCCTCGACCGTGACCAGTACCCGCTTGGTGACACCTTCGGCGTCGGCCATCAGCTGACCGGCCAGATCGTCGCAGACCGCGAGCACGGCCGCATCCAGTTCGTCCTGGGTGGGCGTGGACTCACTGGCGCCGTTGGCCAGCAGCAGGACCGTATCGTTGGTGGACATCGCGCCGTCCACATCGAGGCGGTCGAAGGTGAGCCGGGTGGCGCGCCGCAGCGCGGTGTCGAGTTGTTCGGCACTCGCCACGGCATCGGTGGTCAGCACGACCAGCATGGTCGCCAGGCCGGGGGCGAGCATGCCCGCGCCCTTGGCCATTCCGCCGACGTTCCACTTGTCCGGATGGTGCAGGGATGCTTCTTTCGGCACGGTGTCGGTGGTCATGATGGCGTGCGCGGCATCGGTGCCACCGGACATCCCGCCGCCCATCTCGTGCACGATCTCGGTGACCGCGGGCAGCAGTTTGTCCATCGGCAGCCGGTCGCCGATGAGGCCGGTGGAGCACACCGCGATCTCTCCCGCCCCGGTTTCGGTGCCCCAGTTGCTCAGCGCCGCGGCGAGTTCCTCGGCGGTGCGATGGGCGTCCTGGAAGCCCTCGGGTCCGGTGCAGGCGTTGGCCCCACCGGAGTTCAGGATCACCGCGCGCAGCCGTCCGGCCTTCAGGACCTGCTGCGACCACAGCACCGGTGCGGCTTTCACCTTGTTGGTGGTGAAAACACCGGCCGCCGCGTAGTCGGGGCCCTCGTTGAACACGAGCGCGAGATCGGGGCCGCCCTTGGCCTTGATACCCGCGGCGATCCCGGCGGCCCGGAAGCCCAGCGGTGCGGTGACGCCCTGGTTGTGCACGAGGTTTCCGTTCTGGTCGGTGGTCACGGTGCCACTCCTACGGTGGACAGCCCGGCGGTTTCGTCGAAGCCGAGCGCGAGGTTCATGGACTGCACCGCACCGCCGGCGGTGCCCTTGGTCAGATTGTCGATCGCACCGATCACCACCAGTAGACCCGCGTCGGCATCGACGGCGACCTGCAGCGTGACAGAGTTGGCGCCCAGCACCGACCCGGTCTGGGGCAGGATGCCCTCGGGCAGCAGATGGACGAAGGGCTCGTCGGCGTAGGCCTTCTCGTAGACGGCGCGTGCCTCGGCCGCGTCCACCCGCACCGGCGCGGTGCAGGTGGCGAGAATTCCGCGCGGCATGGGCGCGAGTACGGGGGTGAACGACACCCGGACCGGGGCACCGGCGACCGCCGACAGGTTCTGCGTGATCTCCGGGGTGTGCCGGTGCGCACCGGCCACGCCGTAGGCCCGTGCGGACCCCATGACCTCGGATCCGAGCAGGCCGACATCGAGTTTGCGGCCCGCCCCGGAGGTGCCGCTGACGGCGACGACGTGCACCGTCGGCTCGACGATGCCCGCGGCGACCGCGGGAGCCAGCGCCAGACTGCTGACCGTCGGGTAGCAGCCGGGGACCGCGATCCGGGTGGCGCCCCGCAACGACTCCCGCGCCCCGGGCAGTTCCGGCAGGCCGTACGGCCAGCTCCCCGCATGGGGTCCGCCGTAGTAGCGATCCCAGGCGGCCGGGTCGGTGAGCCGGAAATCGGCACCGCAGTCGATGATCACCGTGGATTCCGGTAGCTCGGCCGCCAGTGCCGCCGACTGTCCGTGCGGCAGGCCGAGGAACACGATGTCGTGTCCGGCCAGTTCGGCGGCCGTGGTCGGGGCGAGGATCCGGTCCGCCAGCGGCAGCAGTTGCGGCTGCAGTGCGCCCAGGGCGGTACCCGCGTTGTTACCGGCGGTCAGCGCCCCGATCTGGAGGCGCCCGGCTCGGTACTCCGGATGCCCCAGCAACAGACGCAGCACTTCCCCGCCCGCGTAACCACTGGCACCGGCGACGGCCACGCGCAAGGGTCCGTTCCGGTCGGGCATATCCGTGAGATCAGCCATGTCATGATTATGCACGACCATGCAAGCTCATTCACAAACCGGTCCCCCGACCCCATTTCCACACCCGTCGACACCCTCACGACATCGGCTAACATTTAGAACATGTGTTCGAATGGCAGGCTTCGAGACCGGCTCGGCGCCCTGGAGCAGGTCGTCGACGCACTGCTCTCCTGCGACCTCACCACCGTCCCGGACAGCGAACTCGGCACCTCACTCGCACGGCTCGAGTCACGCACCCGCACCCTCGTCGGCCTCACCGCGCGGCTGGCGCACGAACGCAACCACCGGAACGGACCGGTCGCGGCAGCTCCCGGCGACACACCCACACGAGCGGCCGCGTGCCCCGGGGAGACCCGGGCCGCCGCGCCGAACCGCACCTCGCACTCGCCCCGCCCGAACCGATCGGGCATTGTTGCCGATGACCGCAGCACCGTGGCCCGAGGAGTTACCGTGACCGCACCCGTGCGCGTGGAGCGCACCGGCGACGTCGTCGTCTGGACCATCGACAATCCCGAGCAACGCAATCCGATCTCCGACGAGGCGACGATCGAGGCCCTGGAGAACGCCGTCCGGGCCGCCGACCGCGACCATTCGATCCGGGTGGCCATCCTCACCGGAGCGGGTACGGCGTTCAGCGCCGGCGGCAATGTCAAGCACATGCGGGACAAGGCCGGCATGTTCGGCGGCGCCCCGGCCGACCTGCGGCAAGGCTACCGGCACGGTATTCAGCGCATCCCCAAGGCGCTGTACCACTGCGAGATCCCCACCATCGCCGCGGTGAACGGCCCGGCGATCGGCGCCGGCTGCGATCTCGCCCTCATGTGCGATATGCGGATCGCCGCGACCACCGCCACCTTCGCGGAAAGCTTCGTCCGCCTGGGCCTCATCCCCGGGGACGGCGGCGCCTGGCTGCTGCCGCGGGCGGTGGGGATGGCCCGCGCCAGCCAACTGGCGTTCACGGGCGCCGCCATCGACGCCGCCACCGCACTCGACTGGGGAATGGTCAACGAGGTCGTCGAACCCGATCGGCTGCTCGACACCGCGCACCGGCTCGCCGCGGAGATCGCGGTCAATCCACCGCACGCGCTGCGGATGACCAAACGCCTGTTGCGCGAGGGCCAGCAGCAGAGCCTGGAAACACTACTGGAGCTCTCCGCCGCCATGCAGGCCCTCACGCACCACACCGCCGATCACGACGAAGCCGTCGCCGCCATGCTGGAGCGGCGCACGCCCCGTTTCACCGGGCAGTGACGACCGGCCGGACACCGGCCCGGCAGGGAGAACCCGCACCGCGGTCTAACGCTTCTCGACCACGCGCTCGCCCTCGCCCGGTTTCCAGATGGTGACCCGCAGCAGATCATCGCCGACCTCGACCGCCGACGCCGAGGTCAAGTCGGCCACGAAGAAGTGCTCGAACGGCTGGTTCCGCAGATCCAGACCGCTGTCCTCGTACAGATAGTCGGCGAAACGCGCATGCAACGCGGTATCCGGATCATCGATCACCAGACCGAACAGTTTGGCGTCCCCGTCGGACACCATCGTGTCCTCGGTCGCGGTGTGCAGACAGAAGCGCGGATCGCGCGCGAGATCCCGGAATTTGGTGGTGCCCGGCATCCCGACGATCACCAATTTCTCCTCGAAGATGAGCGGCTCCACCGGACTGATCCGGGGGAATCCGTCCGAACGCAGGGTGGCGAGCATGCACAGATTGCTGGTCGCGGTGTGGCGACGACGGAAGATCTCGCTGATCCGCGGCGCCTCGGCGGTGAATTCACTCCAGGTCGTCATACAGCCGACGGTACGACGACCGGCGCCGCCGCGGATGACGCCGAGCCCGATCCGAGACGAACAAAGCCCGCACCGGTACCCGTACCGCCGGCCGGCACGGGTCAGCCCGAGTTGCGCAGGGCCGTGGCCAAACCGTTCATCGTGAGCAGGATGCCGCGTTTCACCAGTTCGGAATCGTCCCCCGCACGCAACCGGCGCAGCAGTTCGACCTGCATCTGGTTCAGCGGTTCCAGATACGGGAATCGGTTACGGATGGACTCCGCCAGCGACGGATTGTCGGCCAGCAGATGATCGTTGCCGGTGATGGCGGCATGGACGGCGACCGTCCGGGCATGCTCCCGCTCGATCATCCCGAAGATGCGCTTGCGCAGATCGATATCGTCGACCAGTTCCGCGTATCGGGCGGCGATATCGAGATCGCTCTTCGCCATCACCTGCGCGAGATTCGACAGCACGGTCCGGAAGAACGGCCAGCGGCGGTACAGGTCCGAGAGCCGGGCGAGCCGGTCCGGATCGCCGTCGATCCACTCCTCGAGCGCGGTCCCGGTGCCGTACCAGCCGGGCAGCATCACCCGGGCCTGGCTCCAGGACATCACCCACGGAATGGCCCGCAGATCCGCGACCGAGTTGGTGGGTTTACGGGAGGCGGGACGGCTACCGATATTGAGGTCGCCCACCTCGGCGACCGGGGTCGACTGCCGGAAATACTCCACGAAGCCAGGGGTTTCGTGCACCAGGCGCGCATAGGCGGCGCGAGCCCGGTCCGCGAGTTCGTCCATGAGCGCGTAGGAGGGTTCGGCGTCGGCGCCCAGCCCCTCGACATCCAGCAGCGTCGATTCGAGGGTGCCCGCGATGAGCGATTCGAGGTTGCGGTGCGCGGCGCCGTGTTCGGCGTATTTCGCCGCGATGACCTCGCCCTGTTCGGTCAGCCGCAGGGAACCCCGCACGGCGCCGGCGGGCTGCGCGAGGATCGCGTCGTAGCTGCGGCCCCCGCCGCGCCCGACGGTGCCACCGCGGCCGTGGAACAGCCGCAACCGGATCCCGTGTTCGCGCGCCAGCTCTACCAGGTCCAGTTCCGCCCGGTACAGCGCCCAGTTCGCGGCCAGGTATCCGCCGTCCTTGTTCGAATCGGAGTAGCCGAGCATCACCTCCTGGCGCATTCCGCGCGCCGCCACCAGCTCCCGGTACTCCGGCACCTGTAGTGCCGCGGCCAGCGTCGACGCACCGGCCGCCAGATCCTCGATGGTCTCGAACAGCGGCACGATCCCGGCCGGGCACGAGGGTCCGCTGTCCGCGTCCCCCGGATCGAGCAGCCCGCCCTCCTTGAGCAGCAGGGCGGCCTCGAGCAGATCGCTGACCGAGGTACACATCGAGATGATGTAGTTGGGGACCGCGTCCGGGCCCAGCGCGGCCACCACGGCGGCGCCCGCGCGGACGACTCCCAGCTCTTTGGCCGCCTGCTCGCCGATCCGTGCCCGCGGCCCCAGCAGCGGCCGGCGGGTACGCAGTTCCCGGGTGAGCAGGTCTACCCGCTCGGACTCGGACAGGCTCGGATAATCCGGATGTACACCCGCCCAGGCCAGCAGTTCGGCGACAACCTGCTCATGCGTTTCGGAATTCTGACGCATATCCAGGCCCTGCAGATGGAACCCGAAGGTCTCCACCGCACAGCGCAGCGCCGCGAGGTGGTCGTCGGCGAGCAATGCGTCCCCGCCGGCGCGCAGCGAGGCATCGACGGCGTCGAGATCGTCGAGCAACTCCTGGGGAGTGCCGTAGGGAGCACCGGAGGTGCCCTCGCCGGCTGCGGACGATTCGAACTCCCAGGGACCCGCCGCCTCGGGGTCCAGCGCGGCGACGGCGCGGCGCGCGGTCGCGGTGAGCCGGACCCGGATGCCGTAGAGCGCCCGCCGGTACGGCTCGTCGGCGTAGGTCTTCGGGTCCGGATAGCCGCAATCGGCGAGCGCGCGCAGTTCCGCGGTCACCGGGACCAGCCGCGCCGACAGCGCCAGCGTCTTCGCCAACTGCACCAGGTCGCGCAGGTAGCGCGCGAACGCCACCCCCGCGGCCTGCGCAGCCGCCGTGCGCACCACCTCCGCCGTCACATACGGGTTACCGTCCCGGTCCCCACCGATCCACGAACCGGGCCGCAACATGGGTTTCGGCAGCAACCGCTGCTCGGGCCAGCGCGACCCCAGCGCCGTACGCACGCTCGCGTTGATGGCGGGGATGACATCGAACAACGTGAGTTCGTAGTACCGCAGGCCGACGGCGATCTCGTCCTGGATACGCAGCCGCGACAACCTGATCAGCGCCGTACGCCAGAGAGTGAGTACCTGCCGCCGGATCTCGAGTTCGAGCTGTTTCCGTTCGGATTCCGGGGCCCGCTGCCGCCGGCGCATCAATTCGGTGACCCGGGTCTGCGTGTCGAACACCGTACGGCGCCGGGTCTCGGTGGGGTGCGCGGTGATCACCGGGGACACCAGCGCGTCGGCCAGCAATTCCGCGACCCGCTCCCCCGGCACCGCGGCCGCATCCAGTTTCCGGTAGGTGGCGGCCAGGGAGGAGTCCTGCGGGGCTTCGCCCGCTGCCTCGTGCGCGGCGCGGCGGCGGTCGCGCTGGATGTCCTCGGCGAGATTGGCCAGCAGGACGAAATAACTGAACGCCCGGATCAGCGGCAGTGCCACCGCGATATCGACTCCGGCCAGCATTTCGCCGACCGCGCTGCGCTCCACCTCCGCCCGCCGGACTCGGAACGCCTCCACTCGCACCCGCTCCACGAGGTCGAAGACCTCGGGGCCCTCGTGATCGCGAATGGTGTCGCCGAGCACGCCGCCGAGGAACCGGATGTCCTCGCGCAGCGGCAGGGTCGCGTCGTTTCCTTCAGCGGTCTGCGCATCGCCCATGATCAGAAGTATGGACGGCCACCGTGCCGGTAGCTGTGACGACGCACACGGCCGGGCCCGGCTGTGTGCGCCGGACGCCGCGGCACCCGGCTATCGGCACAGGTGACGCCCCTCCTACCGCTCAGCCCAGCGGCTGAGAGAAACGCAAGAAGTTTCCCCAGGGGGATCGGCGAAACCACAGTCGCGCACGCCGTAGGGCTGCTCGGGGGGTTCTGGGTGACCCCCCGGGCCCGGGATTCATCGCTCTGCCGGAAATTCGCTCAACGCGCCGCGCGCCCGGGACGGCTGCGCCAGCCATAGCGCGGTCGCGACGACACCTCCGGTGAATACCAGTTCGGCGCAGTTGGTGAGCAGCATGGGTGGCATGGCCGCCGAGACCACCGTCATGATCACGGTGGTCACGGTCCAGAGCCGGTAACCCCGCGCCCGCCACACCGCCACGGCCGCCACCAGCACAACCACCACCGTCACCACCGGCGGCAGCAGTCCGCCCACCGACGCGTGCGCGGTGGTGTAGCGCACGGTGCCCGCCCACTCCCGCGGTTCCAGCGTGAGCGGAGTCAGTTCGCCGGCCACCCCCACCACGATCACCGCCGCCGTCACCGCCGCGACCGCGGCCCGTACCCACCGTGTCCGCGCCCCTTCGACCCCGGCCCGCGCCGCGGCGGCGCACGCCCACGGCATCAACAGCGGAGTGAGCACGATATGGGCGACGAAGCGGGGCGCCGACCAACTCTCCAGCGTCGCACCGGCGCCGATCCAGCGACCCGCCGCGAGTACCGCGTTGTCGTAGACCAAGGCCGCGCACACCACGGCGGGCACGAGGACCAGCCGGTCGCCGGTCGCCCGGAAGCGGCGCGCGCACCGGCCGGCGAGCGCCAGCTGACCGGCGGCGAGCACGGCGAAGAGTACGGACGCGAGCACGAGAATCCTTTCCGGCCGCGGCGGGCCGAGACCGGCCGCCAGAATACTGCCACCGGACCTCCCTGGCGGCCCGCCTCGATCCTCCGGAGTCGCTGCCGCCGCGGCCACCGTATCTTTTCGGCCCGTCCGCGATGTTCCGTCGTCGCTGCGCCGCCGCCCCGCGGTGGCTGCCCGGCTCACCCGCGCCGGCGACCCCGGCCGCGGATCCGCGCCGCGGCACCCGGCGTTGTCGTGCCGAGCTGCCGCGCGCCGGCACCGAGCGCTTTCGCGAAGCGGAAGAGGCAGGTGGCACCGGAACCCACCTCCGCGTATCCGGCCGCCCGGTAGAGCGCCCGTGCCTCGGGCTGCCGGTCGCCGGCCGTGACGAACGCCTCCTGATAGCCCAGCCGGACCATCTCGGCTTCCAGTTCCGCGAGCACCTGGGTCGCGAGTCCGCCGCGCCGGTGCTCGCGCGCGGTCCAGACACGTTGGACCTCGGCGGTCGTCGGATCGACGCGGCGGAATCCGCCGCCCGCGACCGGGCCGCCGTGGTCCACCAGCACCAGCAGATCACCGTCGGGGGCGGAGTAATCGGCGGCCGGGCAGTCCCGGAGGCGCCGGTGGATCGCACCGGCCGTACCGCCGTAGCGGATGCTGTGGTCGATGGCGAGTTCCGCGAGCAGCGCCACGGCCAGCGGATGCTCCTGGTGTACGTGATACAGACGCGGGCCGCGGGCCCGCCTATCGATCGCCGACGGTGTACCCACGCTCGACCTCCATCACCCCTGGCCGCTGCGCCACACCACTCGGCCGATCCGGATGGTCAGGTGAGATTAACGAACGGCAGGAGGTCGGCACACCGATTCCGGTCGTGTGTCGTCGAACTCTGGACACTGTTACGTTCCGTTTACACCACCTGCTGTTCACCGGCCGATAAACCGCGCTCGCACAGCGGGTCCGCCGCCCTACCGGGGCGCCGACGCGGTGAGTATCGCGCGGAACCACAGTGCCGGCAGCAACGCCACTCCCACCAGGACACCGCTCACCCACATCGGCCCCCGGTCACCCCAACCGGTCCCCAGGGCGAGCCCCGCCAGCGCGGGCCCCACCGCGGCACCGACGTTCAACGCCGCCGTCGCATAGGAGCCCGCCATGGTCGGCGCGCCCGCGGCCTCGTAGAGCACCCGCGCGATCAGCGTGCTCCCCACCCCGAACGACAGCGCGCCCAGCACGCACACCAGGACGAGCAGGGCGACTGGACGGTCGGCGGTCAGCGCGAGCGCGAACCAGCCACCGCACAGCAGCGGGCCGCCGACCGCGATCACCACCGCGGCGTACTCGTCGGACAGCCGCCCGGCGACCGTCACCCCGGCAAAGGAACCCACGCCGAAGAGCACCAGCGCCACCGGCACCCAGAGCACACCGAGCCCACCCGTCCCGGTGACCAACGGCGCGAGGAAGGTGAAGCCGCCGAAGGTCGCCGCGTTCACGAGCGCGCCCAGCAGCATGACCGCGAGCAACCGCGGACGTCGCAACTGCGTGAGTTCGCGACGGAGGTCGGTGGCGGTCCGCCCCGAGCGGCCGGGCATTCCGGCCAGGACAACCCCGGCCGCGGCCGGCAGGCACAGCAGCGCGAGCGCCCAGAAGGTGGCCCGCCAGCCGAGCATCGCCCCGAGCAGTGCCCCGCCCGGCACCCCCGCCACCGTGGCGAGGGCGGTACCGCCCAGCAGGATCGCCAGCGCCCGGCCCTGCCGTCCGGCGGGGACCAGCGCCGCGGCCGCGGTCAGCGCGACCGCGAGGAACCCGGCGTTCGCGACGGCAGCGACCACCCTGGTGCCGATCAGGACGGAGAAACTGCCGGTCGCCGCTCCGGCGATATGCGCGGCCAGGAACAGCAGCAGAAAACCCAGCAGGCTCGACCGGATCGGCCAGTTTCGGGCGAGACCCGCCATCAGCGGTGCGCCCACAACCATTCCGATGGCGAACGCCGAGGTCAGCAGGCCGGTGGCACCGAGGTCCACACCGAGATCGGCCGCGATATCCGGTACGAGACCGGCGAGCATGAATTCCGAAGTGCCCATGGCGAAAACCGCCAGGGCGAGCAAATAGAGAGCGAAAGGCATGACAGGCTCCGAGGTGGAAGAGACAGGAAACGTCTCGTCACCCCGGTCAGCGCCCGGGAATCACCGCATGACCGTGCGGCCGGAAGGCGGCACGGCGAACGGGTAGCGAAAGGTCAGGGGCTGACGGGGATGACCGACAGCCCTGCTCTGGATGCCTCCGGGCTCGACACGGCAGGAAGACTACCGGCTCGCCCGGCCTGCCGCACACCTGTTTTCCGTGCCCCGCGGCAACGACCCGCCCGCACTCTCGATACCCGCGCCGAACTCAGCCGGGCTCGTCGAACCGGACCCTTACGCCGACACGGCCCTTCTCGTCGCGCCGGGCGGTCGCCTGCCCGCGCCGATCGCCGTCGCGGAAGTGCAGCACGATGGGCGCGCCCTCGCCGAGGAAGTTGCGCCACCAGGTCTTCTTGTCGGGCATGGCGACACCGATGAGCAGGCCGCCGTCCTTCTTCGAGTAGTTCACCGGGGTCCGGAACGTCCGGCCCGACCGCCGCCCCACGTACTCGATCTCCACGAACCCCTTACCCAGCAGGGGGCCCAGCACCGGGGCGTCGAGCAGGGCGACCACCCCCGTGTTGAAGCCCCGGACCGCCCGGCCCAGCAGTGTCGTCGATGCCACGGTTCCTCCTGACAGCTTTTCCCCGGCGATGCCTCGACACTAACGCGGTCCGGCGCGGACCGCCGGTCCGGCAACACCACCCCGGGCACGGATTCCGGTGAGCAGGGCGCACATCCGATCGCTGCCGGTTTGCGCGGCGCAATCCTGGCTGCCACTATCACCTGCGGTGTAGCGCCGGAACCTCGATCGCAGCGGTACCGCTCAGCGGCCGAGGCCGGGACCGGCGGTGAACAGCAGCGTTCGATACGGAGTGGATTGATGCTCAAAGGTTTCAAAGACTTCCTCATGCGCGGGAACGTCATCGATCTGGCCGTCGCCGTCGTGATGGGCACCGCCTTCACCGCGGTGGTCAGTTCGGTGACCAAGGGTGTGGTGGAGCCGTTGCTGGCCGTCCTCGGCGGCAGCGGCCAGCTCGGTTTCGGTGTCACACTGCTCGCGGGCAAACCCGCCACCTTCATCGCACTCGGCCCGATCATCAGCGCCGCCATCGATTTCGTCATGGTCGCCGCGGTGCTGTACTTCGCCCTCATCCTGCCGATGAAGTCCATGCAGAAGCGCTTCTACGCCCGCAACAAGGTGGACGCCGAACCGTCGACCCCGGCCGATATCGCCCTGCTGACCGAGATCCGCGATCTGCTCGCCGAGCAGGCCGGGCGGCCCGAACTGGTCGAGAAGGACACCCAGCAGGTGCACTCCTCCTGAGTCCGGGCGAGCGCGGACCGCTCATCCGAATCATGCTTCGTAGAAACCTGTCCGAACGCTGATCGGGGGCATATCTTCCGCGGTGACCTTCCGCAGCGCTGACCGGACTCGGTAAGCCCAGCGATATCGCCTTCGGGGCGGTCGAACGGGCGGTTGTGGCCCGGCGGTGAGTGATGGTCCGGTGTGGGCACGGTCCTCACCGCCCGGGGTCTCCCGGCGGATCGCTGCGGGGCCGCGCCGCACTCGCACTGTCGACCAGCAGCCGGTGCAGGGCACGGGCCTGCGGTGAGGCCCGGGCGACATCCAGCACCACCTCGGTGAAGGCCTCGGCCAGCGCCGCCTCGGGATCGAACCGACCGGCGCGGAAACCGCCGCTCAGCTGTGCGCGCCACTGCCCGAACCCGGCAACGGTGCGGGCCAGCGATCCGGCGGCATCCCGGCTCACCAGCGGCAGATACGTGACGACGAGCGCATGCCGGGTTCCGGTACGCGCCCGGAAACCACCGGCCACGTCGAGCGCCCGCCCCAGTTCACGGACCACGGCGGAGTACACCGGCCGCTGGGCGCAACCCGGGGCGAGCACACCCGCTTCCTCGTCCGATCGAACCGCGCGTTCCAGCGCCGCCGGTTCCACGGCCGCCCGGACCGCCAGGGTTATGCACACGGGGTGGCCGGTGCCCGTATCCGGGTGATCATCCGGCGCGGGCGCCGGATCCGACGGCTCGGGGTCCAGGCGTGTCGCGGCTCCGTCCGCCAGCTCGGCGATACCGATGGCGGCCAGAGCGATCGCCGGATGCCGCGGTAGGACATCGTGCACCGCGGCGACCATCTCCATCAGCACCTCACGGGGCACACCCGGCGTATCGAATCCGAATGCCCGGACACCGTGCCGTTCGGCCAGTTCCCGGGCCAGTCGGGCAGCTATGGGTTCCACCGCTTCTTCGGCCGGCCGGCGTTCCGGTTCCGCGGGTTTCTCGGAGGACCGCTGTAGTGGACGTCCCGGCATCCGTGGCGGCATATCGGATGCGCTGGACCCGGGCGCGGTGACCCGGGGTGAACCACCAGGCGGGGTTTTCGACCACGGGGAGCCAGAGGGGTTCGCGGATCCGGCGCGGGCCGGACGGGTCACATCGGCAGGTGTGTTCGCCGAGCCGCGGGAGACGGCGGAAGGCGGCGGACCCGCGGTTGCGGCCTGCCCCGCGGCACCGGGTAGTACCGCGGGCACCCCGGTGGGAGCGGTCTGCGGCCCATCCCGGAGATCCCGCTCGCCAGGACTCTGTTGCTGTTCGGGCGATCGTGACTGCTGTGCGTCCGAGGCCCGGGCGTCGCCACCCGGTGCCGAACCTGGATCACCGGCCGGAGCCCGGCCGGGGCCCGTGTCCCCAGGTACCGAAGACCCTGTGGGCACCAGCCCCGAAGCCCCCGCGACCGTCTCGTTCCGACCGGGGTCCGTCGGCGCTACTTCGGCGGCGGGAACCGCGGTGGAAGCCGAGGGATCGGAGACGAAACCCACGACGGGAGAGACATAGTTCGTCTGCACCGGATTCACGCCGGTCGGCACCGGCGGACCGGCGGTCCGCACAGCCTGGCTGCCCAGCAGATCCTGCTGCTCGAAATTCGCCGCGACCTGCCGCAGGTCCGGCCCGGTCTGCTGCACGGTTTCGCTGAGGATTCTCAGCTCTGACAGCGTCTGCTGTTCCTCCGGAGCGAATTGCTCGCCGAACGCCCGTCCGGTGTCATCGTTTCCCCACGGAGCGAGATCGGTGGTCACCAGTTCTTCCAATCGGTGCACCAATGCCGCGACCTCCGCGCCGATCTGGTCGAAAGCCGGTGCCGCCGAACGCAATCGGTCAGGATCGGCTCGAAACTGCTCGCTCACCTGTGCTCCCTCACCGTGCTGCTCCGCCCTGGCTCCGAGGCAGCAGACCTCTCGGCAGCGGAAAGGCCAGGATACGGCCGGGAGTCGAAGCCCGTGGCGACGCCCGGCGGGCCATCGAGCACACGAACGGGCGTCTCACCAATAGGGAAACCCCTACAAAACAGCCTTTGAGAGGCGCAATGTCGCCGGTCATCGAATAATGGGAGATCTCGGACAATTCACGTTGATGTCCGATCGAACGATGATACTACCGGGGGCAGACGGTAATGAACGCGACCGCGCTCTTGGCCGAGGTACCGGCCGCGGTCCGCGACCTGGTGATCGGGCATTGGCCCGAACTTCTCGTGGAGCCCACGCGTGCCCGCGGCGACCGGTACATCGAAACCGGCAAAGGACTGACCGTAGCTGCCGACCAGTACGAGATCGGCGGAAAGCAGGCCGAGAGCGCCTTGGACGGTGCCTCCCAGGCCGAACTCGCCCAGCGGAACCGCACAGTCGTCGCGGCGATGCGCAATCAGGCCGCGGTGTGCACGGATATGGGCAACCAGTGCCACGATATCGCCGACATCACTGAACAGACGCAGCATCTGCTGGTGGTCACCGGCATCGTACTCGGTGTGCAGCTCGCCTACGACGCACTGCTGTTCTTCTACGGCGGTGGGTACAAGGCGCTGGCCGATCGAATCGCCGCCGAGCAGGCGATGCGTGCCGCCGTCGTGCGACTGGCGACCACCGCGGGTACGCAGGCCGCCGCCGGTGCGGCACGCCGTGCCGCGTTGCACGGGGCAGCGCACGCGGCGAAGATCGGCGCTCTCACGAGCGTGGGGATGAGTGTCGGAGCCCAGCTATGGGATCTCGAAACCGGAGCCCGCGACAAGTTCGACACCGGCGCACTGCTCGAGATGGTGGCCGGCGGCGTGCTCGGCGGCGTGGTCGGCGCCGAGGTCGGGCGACGTGTCGCGCCGCGCGTGCTGGAACGTTTCGGCGGGCGGGCCACCACCGATATCGGCCGCTTCACCGCTCATCTCGGCGGAACCATGCTCATCGGTGGGGCGGGTGGTGTCACCGGCGGCATCGCGGGGGCCGTGCCCTCGCTGATCATCCACTTCGACGAGATCCACAGTTTCGGCGATATGTTCAAGATGGTCCGCGAATCGGCGGTGGTCGGCTTCGGCGGCGGCTTCGTCGGGGCTGCGGGTAGCGCACTGCGCGTGCATCGAGCGGGTGCCACGGGGGCCGGCGGGAACCTCGACCTTCCCCCGATCGCCCGGCGGCACATGGAGTTCGGGGTACGCGTCGACGAGCTTCTCGCCGGGGAGCCGCCGCTCGCGGAACCCATGGCGCGACACAGCACCGCCGAGAACTCGGCGAGAACCATGGAACTGCTCACCTTTCCGGACGGCAGCCAGGTGGTGCACAAGGTCGTATCCGATCCGCAGCACGCGCACGCGGAGTTCCTCGCTTCGGTCGTCGGCGACGCGGTCGGTGCCCGGGTACCCGCCGTGCACATCGACGGGCGCCACGTCTATATGGAGGTGGTCCCCGGCAAGAACGCCCATGACGCGTATCCGACAGACTGGACGCCGGAAAATCGCTTCCACGGCACACCCTCGGCGAACCGGCTCGGACTGCTCGATGCCCTGATCGATGTCCCCGACCGCGGCGCCGAGAACTGGATGATCGATCCGACGGGCAATGTCTGGGGTATCGACCACAGTCTGGCTTTCGAACCGGACGGCCGCATCGGCGCTTTCGCCAAACAGTTCCTGGACTACGGTCCCGCCGAGGGCACCGTGCAGTGGCGGGAGCACGATTTCTCCCCGGCTCAGGTCTCGGAGATACAGCAGCGCGTCGAAGAGCTGCGGCCGGCATTCTCCGCACTGGGACGCAGCGAGTGGCACGACGGAGTCCTCCAGCGACTGGACGGGATGGCCGACGCGGCTCGGCCCCCGTCCGCCGCCGATTCGGGGGGCGTGGTTCCGCCGCCCCACCCTCCCGGCGACGCACCCGGGCAAGCCCGCAGGGTGACAGCGGACACTCAGCAGCACATTCCCGCCGAGCGCAGGGCCAACCAGAATATCGTTGCGCCGCGGGACGGCCGGCCCGAATCCGGAGACCAGCGCGCACAGGTTCGGCCGCCCGCGGGGCAGGATCGATCGGTTCCCCGAGTCGACCCTGGGGAGATCCGCGCTCCCGGAAACCGGGTCAGCGGATCCGAATCCACCCCGCCTCCCGAAAATATCGGCCGCCGCGCCGCCGCGGATGAACAGCCGGTCGACGGGACCCCGGTTCCGCGCGAAGAGTCGTTCGACGGTCCGCCTACTCGGCCGCTCCAGCGCATCGAATCGGACAACCGGCCGCCCGATCGCGACGCCTACGAACTGGCCGGAGCGCCGCCTCCGCCGGGACAGACCCAATTCTTCCGCCACCCGGACAGCGGTCACGTCGATGTCGTGTTCACCCCACCGGGCGGAAACGAACTGTCGCTGCGACTGATGCCGGGCACCGAGTACGTCCTCGGCAGTGGCCGAGACGCGCTCCTGCACAACGTGGCGAGCGAGTACGTGTCGCGCCGGCACGCCACCATCAGAGTCGACGACGCCGGTCACGTCTTCCTCCGCGACGACAATTCGCTGAACGGGACATTCATCGACGGCAAACAGATGACCGGCGGTGAATGGGTACGTGTCTACGACGGCCAGCAACTCATGCTCAGCCGCCAGTACGACCTCGGCCTCGATTTCCGGCGCCAGATGGCCGACGTCCGGCTGTTCGGCAACGACGCACCACCCCTGCGACTGCACCGCGGGCAGGAAGTCGGTATCGGCCGGGACTTCGTCCAACGACCGAACAGCGCCGACCTGCGGACCATGTCGAAGGATCACGCCGTAGTCGGCATGGACGACGACGGCCGCGTGTGGATCCAGGACGACGGGTCCAGAAACGGCACCAAGGTCAACGACGAGCCGCTCGCCCCGGGCGAGAAACGCACATTGCGCCCCGGCGACTCGGTGCGGTTCGGGCTGACCCGTGGTGAAGCGCAGTTCCTGCCGGCGGACGGCAGCGTCGAAGCACCGCCGCTGCAGATGCGTTTCGGCAACGGGCCGGAAGCGATCCCGATGCAGTTGCAGCCCGGTCGGTCGGTACTGCTGGGGACCGACCAGACCTCACCGTTCGCACGGCAGCTGAGCGGGCACCAGGGAATCTCCGCAGAGCATGCGACATTGGGCATGGACTACGAAGGCCGGGTATGGATCCGGGACCATCCCGGCTCGAACGGGGTCTGGGTCAACGGCGACCGGATCGCCCCGAATCAGCGGGTGACCCTGAACGATGGCGATCAAGTCGGGCTGGGCCCTGCTTTCCTCGCGCCCGCGCACCTGGGTGGAGCATCCGTACATCCGCCCGCGGTTGTGCATTTCGCGCCGGAACTCCGATTGCCGCCGATCCGGCTGGATCCGGGGCAGGAGGTGTCTGTCCCGGTCCGCTATTGGGTCAGCGAATCGGACGGCCCCAGCAATTTCGTCCAGCAATTCAAGACCGAGGTTCGCGATGTCTTCGTCGGACGTGACCCGGACGGCCGGGTCTGGGTCCGCGATCCGCAACCGGATCTCCCCCCGCCCACCCAGGTGAACGGCCGGACCCTCGAGGCCGGCGAGAAGCGGTATATAGGTCCCGAGGACGAATTGTTGGTGGATGGTCACCGATCTCGGCTCGAGCTGGGCAACGAGAAACCGCTCGCACTGCGCCTGTCCGATAGCCGGGACGCACCGCCACTGCACCTGCGCCGGGGCGAGGAACTGCTCATCGGTCGCGATCCGGCCTCACCGATCGCGGATCAGCTGCTCACGAACCAGTCGGTGTCCCCGCGGCACGCGACGATCTTCCGGGACTCCTACGGAAACCTGATGGTGCGGGACAACCACTCCGAGCAGGGGACCTATATCAACGGCGTAAAGGTCGATCCGGACGCACCACCGGTGAACCTGCGTCCGGGCGATAACGTCCGGTTCGGAGACTGGGTGGGCAGTGCCCAGTACGCGGACGGCGAAAGCCCGGTGGCACCGAAGAACACGACTGTGAAACTCAACAGCATGCACGGAGATCGTTCTTTCGAGCTACCGCGCGGCGGAGAGCCGATGGTTCTCGGCCGCAACAACTCCGATCTGCCGACCGGGGTCCCGAGCGGCGAGCAGACCTCTCGTCGTCACGCCACGCTCGGCGTCCATCCTTCCGGCCGTGTCTGGATCCGCGACGAAGGCTCCAGCAACGGCACTCGGATCGACGGCCGGACGATCACGCCCGGCCTGCAGATGACGCTGCACCCGGGTAACCACGTCGACCTCGGCGGCGGATACGAGTTCACCGTCGCATTCCCGCAACCGGAGGGCGGGCCGTTCGTGGACATCATGGACGCATCGCCCGAGACGAAACAGGTGATCAGGGAACTCGCCCGCGTTCCCCGCCATATCTACCAGCGGGTCAGCGATCATATGAACGCGATTCCCGGAGGCGGCATCGTTATCGGCAGCCGGCCGCTGCTGGATATGCCCGGTACCGACAGCCTGCGCGGCAACACACCGTACGGCCGGAAACCGGGTACCAGCTGGAACACCGTACAAGGTGTGTATATGGGCGGGCCCCGGCGGATCGTCATCAACAGCGTTGGAGATTCGGGTAGCCAGAACGTCGTGTGGCACGAATTCGGACATGCCACGGACGCCGCCTACGGAACAGGTGGACGATGGCTGAGCAGCAGTCCGGAGTGGCGAAGCCTGCACGCGGATATGCTCCAGGCGCTGGGCGGGCGCCGCGGGTGGAACCGCTACTTCGACGAGCCCTCGGAAGCCTTCGCCGAGGGCTTCACCGCCTGGATGTACGGCGACACCGCTAAGCTGGAGAAGTTCACCCTGGGTGACAGAGTCCTCGCCGACCGACTGAAGGCCTACTTTGACCGCGTACTCTGACGACACCAGCCCGCCCGAACTCGCACCGGACGGTGTCACCATTCGGCTCCCCCTGCGCGGTAGGACAGAAGACGGTATCCACTACCGCGGGTACGAGGAACTACGCCCGGGCGAGGATGGCTACGACGAACTCCTGCCACTCGCGCGAGCAAATGCCACCGAACCGGACGAATTGCCCGAACGTCCCGTGGACCCGGAGACCCTTGCGCTCATCTTGCGGGACTCCGGATCGGACAGCGGCAGCGACTGGAACTCCTGATCGGATCCGTGGCGCTACCCGGCCGGGGTCAGGATCTTCAATACCTCGTCCGAGTAGTAGAACGGCTCCAGGCGTTCCCGGATCAGCCCGGCCAGCACCCCGTCCCGTTTGGCCGCTTCGACGACCGCCGGCCCGTAGCGCAGGATCTCGGTGACGATGTCCTCGCCGGTAAGACCCAACTCCCCGAGCAGCGCGGCGAGCGTGTGATCGCGATACTTCTCGTGGAAGACCTGCGCGCATTCGGCTACCAGCAGGCCGAAATACTCCTTCTCGCGGGTGGTCACCGCTATCCGGTAGCAGAGCAAGACGAGCTCGTTGAGATCCTTCTTGGTGAGGTACTCCCGTAGGCCGCTGATCGGTTCGCCGGCGTGCAGATCCCAGAACTCCATGGTCGCGTCGTGCACCGGGGCGTCCCGCAGCATCTCGCGGATCGCGTTGTTGGTGCGTTTGAGCGCGTACATGGCGCCCTTACCGGCGATATCGCCGAGGATGGTGTTGGATTCGGCGGCCTTGCGCGCACGGTCGGCGGCGGATTGCCCGATCGACATGAGGGTGCCCATACCGGGGATCTTCTCCGCGCGCTGCCGGTTGACCTCCACGAAATCCCCGACCAGTTTGTCGACGAACTTGGAGGCGACGGTGGCGACCAGCGGGCTGTCGGTCAGGCGTTCCAGAACCCGTTCCTGGGTCTGGTGCATATCCACGATCTTCTGCAGCAGCGCTTCGACCGGCTCACGTTCGACCAGATCACCGAGCGTGTGATCCTCGTTGGCGGCGATACTGTCGTAGATCGCGTCGGCGAACAGGCCGACGGTATCGGCCAGTACAGCGGCGCCGCCGACCTTGTCGACGAGTACGGCCACCGTCTGTTCGAGCTGTTCGGCCTCGACCACCTCCCCCGCGTTCACCGTGCCCGCGACGTCCAGGACAGCGGCCACATCACGAGCCACGACCTCGGCGAACCGGTCGCCACTCACTTCGTCGAGCAGCCATTGCACTTGGGCGTCGAGCAGCCGGTCGGCAAGCACCCGTGCAGCATCCACCTCGATCACAGATCCTCCTTCGGAGCGGCTTCATGCGGTCGGCGGAGGCCGCAGCGAAGGCGGAGGTATCGCCTCACGCCTCTTCGCCCTCGTGCAGGGAGGTGCGAATCTGTGCCAGACGTTCCCGCGCGGCCTGTTCACGCGCTTCCCACTGTTCGTCGGCGCCGCGCCCGGCCGGGCTCTGCCGGTCGAGTGCCCGGGCGCCGAACGCGGTGCCGATACGCCGCTCGACCTTATCGCGTACGGACCCGAACGTCGGCACACCGGAGCGGGTGTAGCCACCGACCGAGCCGGCGGCTGCTGCGCCCTGCCCGGCTTCCGCACCCACACCCCCGCCGACCTGCGACGACGAGGAGAGATCGGGCGAGGATCCATAGCCGGTCGCGGCTGGGGTGCCCGGAATCACACCGGGCACCGACCCACCCTGCCCGGTTTCGGACAGCAGTCTCGTGGCGGCCTCGTACAGGGGGGCCAGCTTGTCGCGGCCCGCGGCGGCCACGACCAGGACGGCCAGCAACTGCTCGTCGGGCAGGGCCGCCAACCGCGCGGCGAGCGCGCCCGGATCGCCTGCGCTCGGTTCACTCATGCAACCACCCTACGACGTCCGGCCCGCCCGTTCGGACGGACCGAACCACGTTGCCTGAGAACAAGCCCTACCTACGAACGGATCACCGCGCCCACGGCGTCCGAGGCGGCGGTCACGGCGGCGTCGCGGGCGGCACTGGCCTCGTCCTCGGTGAGGGTGCGGTCGGCGGCCCGGAAACGCAGGGCGTAGGTGAGCGATTTACGCCCCTCCCCTGCCTGCGCACCCGCGTACACGTCGAACAGCGAGATATCCTCGAGCAGTTCACCACCACCGGCTCGCAGCGCCGTCTCGACGGCCGCCGCGGGGACATCCGCGGAGACGCTGACCGAGACATCCTGCAGCACGGCCGGGAACGGTGAAATGGCCGGCGCGGGCCGGGACTCGCGCAACGGAAGCGCGTCCAGATCGAGTTCCAGGGCGCAGGTGCGCGGCGGCAGACCGGACCGTTCCAGTACACCCGGATGCAGTTCACCGGCGTAGCCGACCACGGTGCCGTCCACCGTCAGCTCGGCGCATCGCCCCGGATGCCACGGCAACCGCTTACCGGGCCGGCGTTCGAGCGCGACCCCGGCGGCCTCGGCGATCACATCCGCCAGCGCGAAAACGTCGGCGGCTTCGGCCGCCCGCCCCGGCCCCCACGGACCACGGGGCTCCCGGCGTCCGGTGAGCACCACCGCGACATGCTGCGGCTGATCGGGCAGCGAGACCAGCAGTTCGCCGATCTCGGCATCGGTCGGGCGGCGGTCCACCGGCAGCGGTTCGACAGGTTTGGTGTCCGGCCCGGGCAACACCACCTGGGCGATCCCGTAGAGCGACAGATCGCGCGCACCGCGGGAGATATTGCGGACCGCGATCTCCAGTAGACCCGGCAGCAAGGTGGTGGCGAGTTCGGCACGCTCGACATCCAGCGGGTTCAGCACCCGGGTGGTCGTCCGGCGGGGGTCGTCCTCATCCAGACCCCACGTATCGAAAACACCCGAGGGCAGGAACACCGGCGGCGGCACCTCGACACAACCCGCGAAAGCCAGCGCCCGGCTCACCGCGCGACGACGACGCTGCACGGCAGTCAGTCCGCGCCCGGCCGGTGCCTGCGGCAGCACCAGCGGAATCTGCTCCAGGCCCTCCAGCCGCAGCACCTCTTCCACCAGGTCGGCGGGCTGGACGAGGTCGGGCCGCCAGCTCGCCGGGGTGACCACCAGCTGACCATGACCACTGGTCTCGTCGACCGCCACCTCGACATGGCAGCCGATCTGGGTGAGCCGGCGCGCGGAGGTGCCGGGGGCGTACTGCACGCCGGCCACGCGGTCGGGCAGGTCGATATCCATACGGATGGGTTCCGGCGGCGACAGCGGCAGCCGGATATCGGTGAGGGTAAGCTCCACGGTGCCCCCGGCGATCTCGGCGAGCAGAGTCGCGGCCCGGTCCAGCGCGGCCAGGTTGAGTTCCGGATCGACCACCCGCTCGTAGCGTTTACTCGCCTCCGACACCAGTTTGTGGCGGCGGGCGGTGCGGTAGATGAACAGCGGATCCCAGGTCGCGGCTTCCAGGACGATATCGGTGGATTCCGCGCCCACCTCGGTGGTCGCGCCACCCATCACACCGGCGAGCGAGACCGCACCGGTGTCGTCGGCGATCACCACATCCTCGGTGTCGAGTTCGCGTTCGACATCGTCGAGCGTACGCAGGGTCTCACCGGTGCGGGCCCGGCGCACCACGAGACCGCCGCTGAGTTTCGCGGCGTCGAACGCGTGCAGCGGCTGACCGAGTTCCAGCATCACGTAATTGGTGACATCGACCGCCGGGGAGATCGGGCGCACGCCCGAGAGCAGCAGCCGGCGCTGCAACCACCACGGACTCACCGCGTCCGGATCGATACCGGTCACCCGGCGGACCCCGAAACGTGTGCACCGCGTTTCCGGTTCCACCCGGACCGGCCAGGCCTCGTCGCCTTCGCCCAGGGTGCGTACGGCCGGGTCGGCGTATTCGAGGTCGAAACCGCAGGCCAGTTCGCGGGCCAGACCGCGGACCGAGAAGCAGTAGCCGCGGTCGGGGGTGATGTTCAGTTCGATGACGGTATCGCCGAGGCCGAGCAGTTCGTTGGCGTCGGTGCCGGGTTCGGCCGTACCGGGTTCCAGGACGAGGATGCCCGAATGGTCCTTGCCGATACCGAGTTCGGCGACCGAGCAGATCATGCCGTGGGAGACGTGCCCGTAGGTCTTGCGGGAGGAGATGGCGAAACCGCCCGGCAGCACACCGCCGGGCAGCACCACGACCACCAGATCACCGACGGCGAAATTGGACGCGCCGCAGACGATCTCCTGGAGTTCTTCCGCGCCGATATCGACCTTGCAGAACCGGATGGGTTTCTTGAACTCGGTGAGTTCGGTGATCTCGGCGACCCGGCCGACCACCAGCGGGTGTTCGATCTCCCCGCCCACTCGCTCCAGGGTGTCGATCTCTTCGACTTCCAGCCCGACCCGGACGAATCCGGCGTCGAGTTCTTCCGGCGTCACCGACCAGCCGGGGACGGTGCGGCGGATCGTTTCGGTCAGCCAGGACTGCGCTACTCGCACTGTGACGTTCGCTCTCTCGCTCGGAAGTTCAGGACCGGATACCGAAGGGCAGGGTGAATCGCACATCGCCCTCGACGATGTCGCGCATATCGGGGATGCCGTTGCGGAACTGCAGAGTCCGCTCCAGCCCCATCCCGAAGGCGAAACCGCTGTACTCGTCGGGGTCGATACCGCTGGCGATCAGCACCTTCGGGTTGACCATGCCGCAGCCGCCCCATTCGACCCAGCCGGCGCCGCCCTTCTTGTCCGGGAACCACACATCGACCTCGGCCGAGGGTTCGGTGAACGGGAAGTAGTTGGGCCGGATCCGGGTGGTGGTGTCGGGTCCGAACAGCGCCCGCGCGAAAGCGTCCAGCGTGCCGCGTAGATGGGCCATGGTCAGGCCCTTGTCGATGGCCAGCCCCTCGACCTGGGAGAACACCGGTGTATGGGTGGCATCGAGTTCATCGGTGCGGAAGGTACGGCCCGGGCACACCACATAGATCGGCAAGTCGCGTTCCAGCATGGACCGCACCTGCACCGGGGAGGTGTGGGTGCGCAGCACCTGGCGCGAACCGGCCGGTGCGATATGGAAGGTGTCCTGCATGGTGCGCGCGGGGTGATCGGGCAGGAAGTTGAGCGCGTCGAAGTTGAAATGCTCGGTCTCGACCTCCGGTCCCTCGGCGATCTCCCAGCCCATTCCGACGAACACATCGGCAACCTGCTCGGAGATGACGGTGATCGGATGCCGGGCTCCCACCGGCCCCCGGTCGGCCGGGAGCGTGACATCGATCGCCTCGGCGACCAGCACCGCGGCATCACGTTCGGCGAGCAACACCCGCTGCCGCTCCTCGAACGCCTCCGATACCCGCGCCCGCGCCTTGTTCACCCGCTTACCGGCGTCGGCCTTCTCCGATCCGGGCAGCGATCCCAGCGACCGCTGGGCCAGCGCGATCGGCGACCGGCCGCCCATATGCTCGATTTTCGCGCCCGCGAGCGCGTCCAGATCGGCGGCGGCCGCGAAGTCCTTCTCGGCCGCCGCGGCCGCGGCGGCCAGGGCTTCTTCGGTGAGGGCGGATTCCTGCCCGCCGGTCGCTGCGCCTGCGTCGGTGTCGTCGGCCACGGTCTACTCGTCTCTCCCCTGGGCGTCGGTGAGCGGGCCCGGTCGGCTCCGGCGCCCGTATTGCTGCTGGTGGAATCGTATTCGATGGCCCCCACCGGGCTCACGCCGATATCCCCCGCCGCTCACTGCCCGGTACATCGACACCGTCAACCGGTAAAGTCCCCTCCGATGACGAACGCCTTGACCCGCACCGAGACGCTCGCCGGACGTGCCCGCCGGCAGGCGGCCTGGCTGCTGCCGCTCCTGGCGGTGGTCGTGACGTGGGTGTGTATGTCGCACCCGATCGATCCGTTCCGCGCCATCAGCGGCGAGTACATCGACCTCGAGGTCTATCGGCTCGGGGTCGAGGAGTGGCGGGCCGGCGGCGATCTCTACGGTCATCTCCCGGAGACGGCCGCCGATATCAGCCTCCCGTTCATCTACCCGCCGTTCGCCGCGCTGGCGCTCGGACTCTACGCACTGCTGCCGTGGGCCGCCTCGGTGGTCACCTACCTGGTGGTCTCCATCGGCGCGCTGGCGATGACTTTGTTCCTGGTGGCCCGGCAGGTCTGGCCGGGTCAGGACCAGCGCAGACTCGCCCTGGTGGTCACCGCGACCGCGACCCCGCTCGCGCTGCTGCTCGAGCCGGTCTGGTCCACCCTGGATTTCGGCCAGGTCAATCTGATCCTGATGGGTCTGGTCGCCGCCGACTGCCTGACCCGCAATCCGCGCTGGCCGCGCGGGATGCTGCTCGGTATCGCCGCGGCGATCAAACTGACCCCGGCGGCTTTCGTCCTGTATTTCCTGATCCGTAAGGACTACAAGGCCGCCGTGACGGCCGCGATCAGCGGTGCGATCGCCACGGCGATCGGTTTCGCGGTGATGCCCGACGAATCGGTGCGGTACTGGTTCGGCGGGTTCGGCAATGTCGGTGGATTGAGCGGGTCGGAGTTCCAGACCAACCAGTCCATTCAGGCCGTGCTGGCCCGCTTCGAGGTCACCGGCGCCCTGGCCACAGCGCTGTGGCTGCTCGCCGCCCTCGCGCTCGTGGCGGTGGCGGTGGCGGCCATCCGGCGGACCGGGGCACCCCCGATGATCGCGCTGGCGGTCAACGCGGTGGTAGCGCTGCTCGTTTCGCCCATCTCCTGGTCGCACCACTGGGTATGGGTGGCACCCGCGCTGCTGGCGATGATCGGCTACGCGACGACCCGGCCCTGGTCGCAGGCGCGCGGCTGGTATGCCGCGGCAGTTGCCACCGCGGTGGTCTTCGTGCTGGCCAAACACAGCGACCTGCCCGGTAACGACGGCCGGGAGCTGGACTGGTCGGCCTGGGACAAGGTGATCGGCAACGGCTACGTCTGGTTCAGCCTGCTGCTGGTCGTGCTGTACGCCACCGCGAGCCGGCGGCAGCGCACGCCCGGCCCGGCCGTTCCCGCCGGCGCCCCGGAATCGCTGGTCTCGGTCCGCGAACGCTGATCGGCGACGCGCCGGAGCGCGCCGCCGATCGATCCATCCGGTGCCGGTTCCCGCCCGCCGCGGCGGACGGTACTGGTCAGTTCACCGGTTCCCGCACGATCGTCCGACCCGGGAGCAGTGCGGCGGCCAGCGCCCCGGCTGCGACGATCCCCGCCCCGACCCAGACCGCCGGTACCAGCCCGTCGACATAGCTCTGCGGGTCCGTGTACGCGCCGTACGAGGCGAACACCGAGGCCAGGACCGCGATGCCCACCGCCACGCCGACCTCGCGCACCGTGTTGTTGGTGCCCGAGGCCACGGACCGATCGGCCTCCGGTACGGCCCCCATCACCACGGTCGCCAGCGGCGCGAAGGTCAGGCCCATCCCTACTCCCGCGAGCAGCAGCGGCGCCACGAACGTGCCGTAGCCGACGTCCACCGAGGTGATCGCGGCCATCCAGGCCAGCGCCACCGCGAGCAGTGCCTGCCCGGTGACCAGCAGGACCCGGGCCCCGACGCGGTCGATCACCAGGCCCGCGAGCGGGGCCACCACCATCGGCGCCATGGTCCACGGCATGGTCCGGATACCGGATTCGAGCGGGCTGTAACCCTGCACCACCTGGAAGAACTGGGCGAGTAGGAAGATCGACCCGAAAACGCCGATCGAGAAGGCGAAGGCCACCATATTGGCGACGCCGAAGGCCCGGATCCGGAAAAGCCGGGGCGCCAGCATGGGGGCCGCGGCCCGGTGCTCCCAGGCGATGAGCGCGCCCAGCAGGCCCGCGCCGCCGATCAGCGCGGTGAGCACCCCGCCCGAATTCCAGCCGTCGTCGGCGCCGTGCACGACGCCCCAGACGACCGCCGGCACGCCCGCCGAAGCCAGGATCAGTCCCACCGGGTCCAGGCGGCCGCCGCCGCCCCGCGATTCACGCAGTGCCCAGACCACCAGCGGCAGCACGAGGACGCCGATGGGCACATTGACCCAGAAGATCCACTGCCAGCTCAATCCGTCGACCACGGCACCGCCGAGCAGCGGGCCCACGGCCACGCCGAGCCCGGCGATACCGCCCCAGATCCCGATGGCCGCGCTGCGCAGCCGCTCCGGTACCGCGTCGGAGAGCAGGGTCAGCGACAGCGGCATCACCGCGGCGCCGCCGAAGCCCTGCACCACCCGCGCGGCGACCAGCATCGCCGGATCGGTGGCGAGCGCGCAGGCCGCCGAGGCGGCGGTGAACACCGCGATACCCGCCAAAAACACGCGGCGACGGCCCAGCCGGTCGCCGAGGGCGGAGGCGGTGAGCAGCAGGGCGGCGAACGACAGGGTGTAGGCGTTGACGAACCACTGGAGGTCGCCGAGCGAGGCGTTCAGTTCGGCGCGGATCACCGGGAGCGCGTTGGTGACCACCAGATTGTCCAACGTGACCATGAACATCGGAATACCGACCGCGGCGAGCACGGCGGCGAGCGGTCGCCGCCCGGGGTCGGCCGTCGGCGTGACCCTCGGGGCCGCGAGTGGTGTCGTAGCTGGTGAACTCAGGATCTCGGTCATGTCCAGTCCTTGTTGTAATCGACTGATAACTAATTTGTTCATGACGGTATGCATCGACTGATAACATGTCAAGAGCGCACGAAACGACGAGGAGGACCATGCCGGAATCGACGAGCCGGACCAGGATGACCGCCGGTGAACGGGGGGCTCAAGTACTGACCGCGGCGGTCGAGGCCTTCGCGGAATCCGGCTACGCGGCCACCCGGACCGACGAGATCGCCCGCCGGGCCGGTGTCTCCCAGCCGTACGTCATCCGCCTCTTCGGCTCCAAACAGCGCCTGTTCCTCGCTGCCGTCGCCCAGGTCTGCGATCGCATCGAGGAGGTCTTCTCCGAGGCCGCCGCGGGGGCCGGACCGGACACCGCCTTGGACGCGCTGCCGGAGGCCTACGAGCGCTTCCTCGCCGAGCGCACCCTGCTGCAGGTGCTACTGCACGCCTTCGCGGCGGCCGGCGATCCCGAGATCGGCCCGGTCGTCCGCGACCGGTACGGCCGCATCTACCGGCTCGTCCGGGAACTCACCGGCGCCTCGATCGCCGACACCCGGCGATTCCTCTCGACCGGCATGTTGCTCACCGTGATGGCCGCGCTGCGCGTCACCGGCCCGGAGGCCATCGCTGCCGACTGGGCCCAGGACATCCTCACCGATCTGTACGAGCACGGAACGTAAATCCGCGCCGCTCCGGACCGGGACCGCTCGCCTCGGCCGACGCCGTGGTCAGCCGCAGCCGAAGCGGGTCCGCGAGTTCGCGTAGAGGCAGATCGCGGCGGCCGTGGCCAGGTTCAGGCTTTCGGCCCGCCCCCGGATCGGGATCCGGATACGGTGCCCGGCCCGGTGCGCGACCTCCGGGTCCAGGCCGTGGGCCTCGTTACCGAACAACCAGGCAACCGGCCGGGTGAACAGTTCGCCGGCGTCTTCGAGATCGACTTCGCCGGCGGCGGTGGTCGCCACGGTGGTGATGCCCGCGGCCTCGATACGGTCCAGCACCGCGGCGGTATCGCGGGCGCGCACGATCGGGACGTGGAAGAGGCTGCCCGCGCAGGAGCGTACGCATTTTCCGTTGTGCGGATCCACGCTGTCACCGGCCAGCACCACGGCGTCCACGCCGACCGCGTCGGCCACCCGGATCAGGGTGCCCGCATTGCCCGGATCGGCAATCGCCACCGGCACCGCCAGTATTCGCGGAACACTCACCCCGGAATCCGTGGACAGAATCCGGTCCAGCGGCACATCGACCAGATCACAGACGGCCACCAGGCCGGGCGGTGTGACCGTCTCCCCCAGTGCCTGCGCGGCCCGGTCGGAGACCAGCGTGGTGCGCACACCGTCGGCCTCGGCTCCGGCGATCAGCGCATGTTCCCGAGTGGCGCCCTCGGCGGAGTAGAAGAGTTCGCGGACCCGGCCGGCCGCGAGGGCGGCGCCGACCGAATTCGCGCCCTCGGCCAGAAATCTGCCGGCCCGCTTGCGCGCAACGCCACGATGGAGTTTGACGGCGGCGACCACGCGGGGATTCCGCACGTCGATGGGTTCATATCGGTCGGGCACCAGGAGATCGTAAAGGGTGCCGGCGCCCGCATCGGCGGGCCGCCACCGCCGTGCGCTCGGTGACAAACCTCCCGCATGCCTCTATTTTAGAGGCATGCGAACCACTTCACCCGTACTCACGGCATGGCGGACCGGCGGAACCGACGTTCTGGCGGCAGCCGTCGCCGACGCTGTGGTGTTCTCCAGCCCGGTGACCGACTATCGCGGTCGAGACGCGGCGTTGCACATACTCACAATGATCGGCGAGGTCATCGAAAACCCCACCCTGATCGAACAGCAGGAGGGCGATACCACCACGTTCAGCCGCTTCACCGCATCCATCGGCGGCGACGAGCTCCACGGCCTCCTCCACGAAGAGCGCGATTCGACCGGTCGGCTCGTCCACATCACGCTGTTCCTCCGGCCGTTGGCGGTTCTACGCACGGCGATTGCCGCGATGCGAACCCGGCTCGAGCGCTCACCGCTGCCCGTGCGGCCCGAATGAAAACCGAATCCGTGTCCTCGATCCCCGAACCCGGAAGGCCGGTCCGCGGATCGTCCACCGGCCGGCCGGTCATGGCCCTACTGGATCTGATCGGCCGGCGCTGGGCGCTGCGCGTGCTGTGGGAACTGCACTCGGCCGCGCACCCCGTGACCTTCCGTGATCTGCGGGCACGGTGCGACAACATGTCCTCCAGCCTGTTGACCCGCCGACTGCACGAACTCACCGAATCCCGTCTCGTCGAACGAGTCGATGCGGGGTACACACTCACCGAGCCCGGAAACCGGCTCCTCGGCCATCTCCGGCCGATCTCGGCCTGGGCCGACGGCTGGGCCGCGGAACTCGGCGTCGAACTTTCCGGAGAAGACTAGGAGAAGGTCTCCAGGAATTCGCGTACGAAGCACAGCGGGCAGATCGGATCGAACGGTGCCGTCGTCGCCTCGATCCGCTCGGTGGGCTGGGCGGGCCGCACCGCGATCCCCGCTGCGGCAGCCGAGGCCGGTGGCAGGCCGAATACCAGCGAAACTACACCCGCGGCAACAATATTCAGCACCCTGCGGTTCATGATCACTCCTCGGCCTCATCGTTGCGAGCAGTCACAGTACCAACCCGGTCGCACCCGCGCCCCGGATTCGGGACCTCGGGCGCGACCAGGCAGGTGACACGTGAGGGTTGGGTCAGGCGAACTGGGAGACCCCGTCGAATTCGGCGAGCGGTGCGGGACCGGTGACCTCGTATTCGAGCAGGAGCAGGCCGCTGGGCGTCGCCTCGTGGCGGGTCAGGCGCAGACCCGTGGCCGGCCCGGCGCCGGCCAGCAGCCGCCGGCCCGTCCGCAACACGGTGGGCGCGACGGTCAACCGGACGGTATCGACCAGTCCGGCGGCGAGCAGGGCGTCACCCAACCGGGAGCTGCCGTGGATCTGCAGTTCACGACCGGGCCGGCGCAACAGTTCGGCGACCGTGACGACCGGATCCCCCGGCAGCACGGTGGTCGGGTCCCACTCTCCCTCGGTCAGGATGCTGGAGACCACGTATTTCGGCAGGGTGTTCATCCGCTTCGCGAACGGGTCGCCGGGGTCGGTGATCGCGGGCCAGTCGCGCGCGAAGGCTTCATAGGTCCGGCGGCCGAACAGTAGTCCGTCGGCGGCGTCGAGCCATTCGGAGGTCCGCCGCACGAAGACCTCGTCCAGGTACGGAACCAGCCAGCCGCCGCGGTCGAAACCGTCGCTGGTGTCCTCGGTCGGCGAGCCCGGCCCTTGCGCGACTCCGTCGAGGGTGAGGAATTCGGTGAGCACGAGTTTCATGCCCGCACCTCGCTCTCGACGAGCGCGGCGAGCTGATCGGTGACCGTGCCCCACCCGTGCGCGAAACCGAGCTCCTCGTGCCGGGCCCGCGCGGCCGGATCGCCGTGCCGGACCAGGACGTGGTAGTCGGTACCGTCCGGGTGGTCACGCAGAGTGATCTCCGCGGTCATCACGATCTCCCCGGCGGCCGGCCGCCAGCCGCTGTCGAGCGCGGTGGTGAAGACCAGGCGTTCCCGCTCGTCGGCCAGGAGGAAGCAGGCGTCCAGGTGCGGGACGAAGTCGCCGCCATCCGCGCTCATCGTGGTCACGAAGGCGCCGCCCGGTCGGACCTCCAGCCGTTCGACCCGGCAGCGGGCCGGGGCGGGCAGCCACCAGCGGGCGAGGCTGCCGGCGTCGGTCCAGGCGTTCCACACACTGCGGCGCGGGGCGCGGATCACCCGGTGCAGGGACAGGTCGAGATCAGGATTCATCAGTGGGCTCCTCGGTTGTCAGCAGGAAGTGTTCGAGTCGGTCCGTGCGGTCTTCCCAGACGCGCCGCTGTTCGGCCAGCCAGCCGTCGATCAGTGCGAACCGGTCGCGATCGAGCTCGCACCGGCGCACCCGCCCGGTTTTGACCGTCCGGATCAGCCCGCTGTCCTCCAGCACGCGCAGGTGCTTCATGAACGACGGCAGAGTGATCGGCAGATCCCGGGCCAGTTCGCCGACGCTGGCCGGACCGGCGCCGAGTCGCTGGACAACCCGCCGCCGGGAAGGGTCCGACAGGGCGGCGAACACACCGTCCAGCGACTCCGAATACTTTGCCATATGGCTAAGTAATAGCGGACATCCCCGCCCACCGCAAGTCCGGCCACGCCACCGAAGTGCGGGCATCACCTTTCTGAACCGGGCGCCACCGCACCCGACCTGCGGCCCCCGGAAAACACAGAAGACCCCCTCCCGAGGGAGGGGGTCTTCTGCACATCGGGCCGGACAGTGGTCCGAACCCGGAACGACGACTCAGGCAGCCGGGGCGTTGACATCCTCGGGCAGCGCGGCCTTGGCGACGGCGACCAGACCGGCGAACGCCTCGGCATCGGAGACGGCCAGCTCGGCGAGGTTCTTGCGGTCGACCTCCACACCGGCGGCCTTCAGGCCCTGCACGAAACGGTTATAGGTGATGTCGTTGGCGCGGGCCGCGGCGTTGATCCGGGCGATCCACAGCTTGCGGAAATCACCCTTGCGGGCCCGGCGGTCCCGGTAGGCGTAGGTGAGCGAGTGCAGCTGCTGTTCCTTGGCCTTGCGGTACAGGCGCGAGCGCTGCCCGCGATAGCCCTTGGAGGCCTCGAGGATGGAACGGCGCTTCTTCTGAGCGTTGACGGCCCTCTTGACGCGTGCCACTGGTCAGTCCTAATCGATCTTGGGGGTGCCCGGTCGAGCGCACCCGAGTGGGTCGGTTCTTCGGCGTCCGGTCGCGGATGCGGTACCGGACGGTATCGGTCCCGGGAAGGGGATCAGATACCCAGCAGCTTCTTCACACGGCGGACGTCGGACGCGGCGACCGACTCCGTGCCGTCCAGACGACGAGTCCGGCGGGTGGGCTTGTGCTCGAGCAGGTGCCGGCGGTTGGCCTGCTGACGGCGCAGCTTGCCCTTACCGGTCACCTTGAAACGCTTCGAAGCGCCGCTGTGGCTCTTCATCTTCGGCATGGCAACCTCAATCTGTGTCGTGCCCGCGCAGGGGCGGACCAGGTGTACTGATCAGCGTTATTGCGGGCTCGACGCAATACCGCTGCGGCGTTCGCCGCGATATGTGCGGCGGAGCGCCGCAGTGTGCACGGCAGAAGCCGTTGTTATTGCGCGACCGGCCGACCGGCATTCGGCGCCGCGCTGCCGGGCTGCGACCGGACCGAATCCTCGGCGGCCTTGGCCCGCGTCTTCGCGCCCTTGTGCGGGGCGAGGACCATCGTCATGTTGCGACCGTCCTGCTTGGCCGAGGTCTCGACGAAACCCAATTCCGCCACGTCGGAGGCCAGCCGTTGCAACAGCCGGAAACCGAGTTCGGGCCGGGACTGTTCGCGCCCCCGGAACATGATGGTGACCTTGACCTTGGACCCCGCCTCGAGGAAGCGCACCACATTGCGCTTCTTGGTCTCGTAGTCGTGATCGTCGATCTTGGGCCGCAGCTTCTGTTCCTTGATCACGGTCTGGACCTGGTTCTTCCGGGACTCGCGCGCCTTCTGCGCGGTCTCGTACTTGAACTTGCCGTAATCCATGATCTTGCAAACCGGCGGACGTGCGTCCGGCGCGACCTCTACGAGGTCGAGGTCTGCTTCCAGGGCGACGCGTAGTGCATCTTCAACACGCACGATCCCAACCTGTTCACCGCCGGGTCCGATGAGCCGAACCTCGGGAACACGGATGCGATCGTTGATGCGGGTCTCAGTGCTGATGGGGCCTCCTAGGTCTAGCGGTGTCGTCCGACGACCGCTCGCAATGAACCCCTTGTTCAACACGAAGGCCCCGGTGCGGTATTTCACCGCCACGAGGCCCGATGTCGACCGGTCCACGCAGGTCGTACACGCCTGCGCGGCGATCACGCCGGAGCGGGATCGCGGACCCACCCGGGAAGGGCGGGCGACCGGACCGTTTGACCAGGCGATCACTCGCCGGCAACGGTGGGAGTCGGGCTCCACTTGTCTGCCCCGGACAGGACCGGGGCGGTCGTCGCCGAAAAGTCTAACAGTCCGGGTTCCGATCCGGCGAATCGCGCCCCCGGACCCCGGCCGTAAACCGCTTGCCCCGCCGCCGGCACTGTGCCAGGCTCGACGCCCGTGAGCAGCCGACGTGACCTACTGCGCTGGCAATTCGACCTGGTCTGGTCGCTGTCCCAGCTGCATTTCGAGGCCCTGACCGACGACGATACGCACTGGACGCCCGCCGCGGTGAGCTGGACGGTGCACCGCGGTGCCGACGGCCGCTGGCGCCCGGATTTCGCGGAGACCGAACCCGACCCCGTACCGGTGCCGACCATCGGCTGGCTCACCTGGCATATCGACTGGTGGTGGAGTTCGGCCGTCGCGCACGCCGAAGGCAGGCCGGTACCCGAGCGCACCGAGGTGTACTGGGCGGGCGATATCGCCGCGGCCCTCGCCCGGCTGCATACCCTGCGCGAGCATTGGCTCGCGGTGCTCGACCGCGCCGGCGAGGCGGAACTCGACGCCGCCACCTCCTACCCCTGGCCCGCGGAGGCCGGACTGACCGTCGCGCATCTGGCCGCATGGGTCGATGCCGAACTGATGAAGAACGTGACCGAGATCGGCCAGTTGCGCATGCTGCGCGCTGCCGGACCGGGGCGCTGACCCCCGTCGGCGGTTCTCTAGCCTGGGATCATGACCGAACAGCCCGAAGGCGATGTGCGCGAACTGGCCGAAATCCCCGCCGTGGAGGTGATCAGCCGTGCCGCCGTGATGCTGATGAGCTCGGCGGCGGAAAAGCTCGGGCTCGGCGACGACGATCCGGACAACAGCCCGCGCCGCGATATGGACGAAGCCCGGCGGGTGATCACCGCGCTGGCCGGACTCATCACCGCCTCGGTGGAATACCTCGGTCCGCACGCGGGACCGTTGCGGGAGGGGCTGCAGTCACTGCAGAAGGCGTTCCGGGAGAGTTCGGCCGTACCCGACGCACCCGGCGCCGGCCCGGGTGAGAAGTACACCGGTCCCGTCTACTGACCTCCACGGGTGCTTCGGCCCCGACCGATGGACGGGCGGCGGCGCCCCCGGGTACCGCCGCTCGCCGGGCCGATTCCTGCCGACCGCGGTACCGAGTACCTTCCGGCTGCCCGATAGGACCGGCGGCCACCGGCACGACCGAGCGTTACGGTCTCCGCACTCGGGCCCCTGCCACCGGCCCGGCTCCGGACCGGCAGTGCGTACCTCGAACTCGCCTGGTTCGGCACCCGTAACCGGCGTCTCGCCGGTCCCGCCGAATCGGCGCGACCGGCCTCCGGCGTGGGCAGCAGTCGCCGGCGTCGAGAGATCGGGCCCGGCGGCAGCCGGGCCGCCCGGCGCCGAGCCGGACGTGCCCGGCCCCTCCCTCAGCGCAGGGCAGCGGCCTTGCGGGCGAGACGTTTCGCCTTCTGTGGGTCCGGTGCCGCCGCGGTGGCTTCCGCTGGACCGGCGGTCTTCTTTTTCGCCGGTGCCGCGGCCTTGCGGGCCGCCGAGGCGGACTTCTTCGCCGCGGCCTTACCCGGGGCCGCGGGTGCCGGTGCGGCCGGCTCGGCCAGGATTTCGTTCAGGAACTGGCCGGTGTAGCTGTCCGGGTTGGCCGCGATGTCCTCGGGTGTCCCGTCACCGACCACCGTGCCGCCGCCCGAACCGCCCTCGGGACCCATATCGATCACCCAGTCCGCGGTCTTGATCACGTCGAGGTTGTGCTCGATGACGATCACCGTGTTGCCCTTGTCCACCAGGCCGTTGATCACCGCGAGCAGTTTGCGGATATCCTCGAAGTGCAGGCCGGTGGTGGGTTCGTCGAGAATGTAGACCGTCCGCCCGTTGGAGCGTTTTTGCAGTTCGGCGGCCAGTTTCACGCGCTGCGCCTCACCACCGGACAGCGTCGTCGCGCTCTGCCCGAGCCGCACATATCCCAGCCCCACATCGACCAGGGTCGATAGGTAACGGTGGATGGAGGTGACCGGTTCGAAGAACTCGGCGGCCTCCTCGATGGGCATATCGAGGACCTCGGCGATGGTCTTGCCCTTGTAGTGCACCTCGAGGGTTTCCCGGTTGTAGCGGGCGCCGTGGCAGACCTCGCACGGCACGTATACATCCGGCAGGAAGTTCATCTCGATCTTGAGCGTGCCGTCGCCGGAGCAGGCTTCGCACCGACCGCCCTTCACATTGAACGAGAACCGGCCCGGCTGGTATCCGCGCACCTTGGCCTCGGTGGTGGAGGCGAACAGGCTGCGGATCTTGTCGAACACCCCGGTGTAAGTGGCCGGATTGGACCGCGGCGTACGCCCGATGGGCGACTGGTCCACCCGCACCAGCTTGTCCAGCTGATCGAGACCGTTGACCCGGGTGTGCCGGCCCGGTACCTGTCGGGCGCCGTTCAGCTTGTTGGCCATCACGGTCGCCAGGATGTCGTTGACCAGGGTGGACTTACCGGACCCGGAAACGCCGGTGACCGCGGTGAGCACGCCCAGCGGGAAGGCCACATCGATACCCCGGAGATTGTTCTCGGTCGCCCCGACCACGGTGACCCGCCGCTTCTTGTTCACCGGGCGCCGCACCAGCGGGATCTCGATCCGTTCCCGGCCCGACAGATAGGCCCCGGTCAGCGAGTTCTCGTCGGTGAGCAGGTCGGCGTAGGTGCCGCTGTGCACCACCCGGCCGCCGTGTTCGCCGGCGAGCGGACCGATATCGACCACCCAGTCCGAGGCCCGGATGGTGTCCTCGTCGTGCTCGACCACGATCAGCGTGTTGCCGAGGTTCTTCAATCGGGTCAGCGTTTCGATGAGGCGCCGATTATCGCGCTGGTGCAGGCCGATGGACGGCTCGTCCAACACGTAGAGCACCCCGACCAGGCCGGACCCGATCTGGGTTGCCAGCCGGATGCGCTGCGCCTCACCACCGGAGAGGGTGGCCGCGGCCCGGGACAGGGTCAGATAGTCCAGACCGACATCGAGCAGGAAGCCCAGCCGCGCCTGCACCTCTTTGAGCACCTGCCCGGCAATGGCCGCCTGCCGTTCGCCCAGGGTCAGCGCGTTCAGGAACTGTGAGCAGTCGCGGATGGACAGTTCGCTGACCTCGGCGATCGACTTCCGCTCCGAATCCGCCGTGAGGGTGACCGCCAGGATCTCCGGCCGCAATCGCGCGCCGTTGCAGACCGGGCACGGCACATCGCGCATATAGCCCTCGTAGTGCTCCTTCATCTGCTCGGACTCGGTGGAGTCCAGCCGTCGCTGCAGGAACGGCATGACCCCTTCGAAATCTGCGTAGTAGGAGCGTTTGCGGCCGTAGCGGTTGGTGTAGACGATGTGCACCTGGTCGGAACTGCCCTCGAGGACCGCCTTACGCGCCCGCGGCGGCAGGTCCCGCCAGGGGGTGTCCAGGTCGAAACCCTGCGCCGCCGCCAGCCCGGACAGCAGTCGCAGGAAGTATTCGGCGCTCTGCCCGCGCGACCACGGCGCGATGGCCCCGTCGGCCAGGCTCAGCTCCGGATCGGGCACCACCAGTTCCGGATCGACCTCCTTGCGGATACCCAGACCGGTGCAGTCGGGGCAGGCGCCGTAGGGCGAGTTGAAGGAGAACGAACGTGGCTCGAGGTCCTCGATATCGAGGGGATGGCCGTTGGGACACGCCAGTTTCTCGGAGAAGCGGCGCTCCCGGTCGTGTGCGTGCTCGTCCCGATCCACGAAATCGAGCACCACGATGCCATCGGCGAGACGCAGCGCCGTTTCGATGGAATCGGTGAGTCGCTGTTTGGCGGTCGGTTTCACGGCGAGGCGGTCCACCACCACCTCGACATCGTGCTTCTCCTGCTTCTTGAGCTTCGGCGGATCGGTGAGCGGATATACCACCCCGTCCACCCGGACCCGGGCGTATCCCTGCGCGTGCAGCTGGTCGAAGAGGTCGACGAACTCACCCTTACGGGTGCGCACCACCGGCGCCAGCACCTGGAACCGGACGCCCGTTTCCATGGCCAGGACCTGGTCGACGATCTGCTGCGGGGTCTGTTTGGCGATCAGCTCCGAGCACACCGGGCAGTGCGGGACACCGGCGCGGGCGTACAGCAGCCGCAGATAGTCGTGGACCTCGGTGATGGTGCCGACCGTGGACCGGGGGTTGCGGTTGGTGGATTTCTGGTCGATCGAGACGGCGGGTGAGAGCCCCTCGATGAAGTCCACATCGGGTTTGTCCATCTGGCCGAGGAACTGCCGGGCGTAGGCCGACAACGATTCCACGTAGCGGCGCTGCCCCTCCGCGAAAATCGTGTCGAACGCCAGGCTGGATTTACCCGACCCGGACAAACCGGTGAAGACGATGAGACTGTCGCGGGGCAGATCGAGGTCGACTCCCTTGAGGTTGTGCTCCCGTGCTCCGCGCACAGTCAGGCGTTCCGCCACCAGGTCGGTCCCTTCTCGTCATCGTTCGTCGTCGCTAGTGCCGCCGCGCCCGTCGCAGCGTGTGGGTCATACCGTGGCCGCGACAGCACGGTGAACGGCCCGATCCGCCCGGCCGGTATCCGCGGCCCGGGCCACACGGCGGGCCCGCGGTGATGGTAGGACCGACCACCGACAAGTTTCGCCGGACGGCCGGTCCCGGGCGGTCACGGGGTGTGACCCGACTGCCGCGCCTACCCTCATCGGGGGCGCCCCGGCAGGATCTCGGGGCGGGCGCCGGCAACCGGCGGCACGCGCCGGCCGGACGGGCTCACCAGTCCAGAGTAGGCCAACCCGGGGTGTCCAGGGGGCGTGGCACCGGCCACTCCCGCCCCCGGTCCGGCCGTCAGACGGCCGGACCCAGGATCACCGTGGAGTTGTTCCCGCCCATCCCGAGCGACAGCTTCGCGGTCAGCGCCGGACCCGCCGGTGCCGGCCCGCTCAGCAGCCGTGGATGCGCCGGCGCCACCGCGGGCGGCGCCGGAATGACGCCGCGCTCGTATCCCAGCGCCGCGGCCGCGAGCTCCACGGCACCCGACGCGGACTGGCAATGCCCGGCCAGCGGCTTCATCGAGTACACCGCGGGCCGGTCGTCGAACACGCGGGCGAGCACATCGCGTTCGGCCCGGTCGCACTGGGCGGTCCCCGTACCGTGCGCGTTGAGGTAACCGATATCGGCCGCGCCGACACCGGCGTCGAACAGTGCGCCCCGTACGCAGTCCACGATCCGATCGTGGCTCGGTTCCACCGAGACCACATGGTGCGCTTCGCTGTTCATCGCCCCGCCGAGGATCCGGGCGTAGGCCCGGCCGGATCCGCGACTCAGGACGAACCCCACCGCCGCCTCCCCCACACTGAATCCCCGGCTGCCCTCCTGGAACGGCCGGCATCCCTGCAGCGATTCGACATCGACCACCGCGGCGCCGAGGTTCGCGAACTGCCGCACCAGTTCCGGGGTGGCCGACAGGTCCGAGGCCACGCACACCACCTCGTCCACCAGCCCGGCGGCCAACCACAGCCGGGCCTGCAGTATCGCGACATTGGCCGAACTGCACGCGGCGGACACTCCCATCACCGGGCCGGTGAACCCGAACGCCTGGGTCACCACCGAGGCCGGGGTGGACGGGAGCAGCCGCAGGAAGTCCCGGCCACGGAACCCGGTGCCGGCGGGACCGGAGAAGTCCCGCTGGTGCCGGACGTCGCCGAGCACGGCCGCGTGCACCAGCCCGACTCGCGCGCCGGGTTCCCAGCCGCGGGCCCGGGCATCGGCGACCGCCTCGTCGACCGCCGCGAACACCGCGCGCCCGTACCGGGTGCCGTTGGCGGGATCGCCGCCCTCGGGCACCAGCGCGGCCCAGCCCCCGGTCGCGGGGTCGATTCCGTAGCCGGGTTCGAACCGGGCCGCGGAGCGCCCGCTCAGAATTCCCTCCCAGAACGTCTCCCGCCCCCATCCGTATCCGGTGACCGCACCGATCCCGATGATCGACATAAGATCGATGCTGAATCCGGTCCCCGCCATGACAATCTCCTCGCCGGTTCCCGCCCTCGGCACCGCCGGGAACACGTCTTGGCGTGATCAATCCAGATCACGTCTACTATGTCCGATTTTATGCGTGTGGATACCGGAGTAGAGCCGTGTTTGAATGTCCGGGTCCGCCGACGATGGGGGTTGGTATGGGAGAGCGCAGGGCGTCCGCCGCCGAGCAACTCGCGCATCGGTACCGCTCCCTGGTCGAGCACTCCCCCGACGGCATCTGTGTGCACGAACGCGGCATCGTCGTCTACGCCAATCCGGCGGCCCTGCGGATCATGGGCGCCAAGAACCTCGCCGAGGTCCTCGGGCAGCACATCGCCCGTTTCGTGCACCCCGATTTCCGCCAGCCCATGTACGAGCGCATCGCCGGTCTGACCGCGACGGGTAACGCGTCCGAACCCACCGAGATGGTGTTACTGGCACTGGACGGGCGCGAGGTTCCGGTGGAGACCGTCTCGGTGCTCACCGCGTGGCACGATCGCCTCGCCTACCAGGTGGTGATCCACGATCTGACGGCCCAGAAAGCGGCCGAACGCGCCCAACGGCGGGCCGAACAGCACTTCACCACGGTGGTCTCGCAGCTCGAAGAAGGGGTGGCTGTTTTCTATCGGGATGGGACCATCGCCTCGGCCAACCCCGCCGCCCGCCGGATCTTCGGAATAGACGACCGGATACCGCTGGTGGGCTCCAATATCACCACGCTGCCGCTGGAACTGCTGGACTCGAACGGCCAACCCATGCCCAGGGAACGGCATCCGGTGGCGCGCACACTGGCCACCGGCGAAACCGTCACCGCGTACGTTTTCGCGATCGTCCGCCCCGACGGTCAGCGCCGCTGGCTGGCGGTATCGAGCCGGCTGCTGAATCCCGACGAGCAGGGCACGGCCGCGGTGTGCTCGTTCGCCGATATCACCGAATACCTGGCCAGCCGCCGGCAGCTCGAATACCAGGCCACCCATGATCCGCTCACCGGACTGGCCAACCGGTCGCTGATCCTGTCGCAGCTGTCCGCAGCGCTCGCGGCCAGCGGTACGCACCGGGTGTCCACGGTGATGTTCATCGACCTCGACGGCTTCAAATCGATCAACGACACCATGGGCCACGCCATCGGCGACACGGTGCTGCGGATCGTCGCGCATCGGCTACAGCGCGCGCTGCGCAGCGAGGATCTGGTGGGCCGGCTCGGCGGGGACGAATTCCTGGTCCTGCTGGCCGGGCGGCCCGGCGATGAAGAGCTCGAACCGCTGGTCCGGCGATTGCGGGCCGCCATGGCCGAACCGATCGTCGCCCGGGGGCACCGGATCGCGGTGAACGCGTCCATCGGGGTGACCACCTTGGAACCCGGCGATACGCGCACCCCGGAAGCGGTCCTGCACGATGCCGACGTGGCCATGTACGAGGCCAAATCGCCGAGCCGGCGCGATGGCACGCGCGGGCGCGGAATGCGCGGCGACAACTCGCACGTCTCGTGATCCCGCCGATGTGACCTGCGCGAACAACATCCGATACGAACCCGCAGTAGACTCGACAACTCTGTGCACGCCATCCCGCCGTGTCCCGCCGAGCCCGTCCCGCCGTGGGTGAGAAGGAGTCAGAACTTGCCCGACAACCGCACCGAGGAACGCCCCACCGAACCGGCTCCCGAGGTGGCGCCTCCAGATCCGGCGATGCGGGACCTCGACCACGAACAGGCGTACCTGTCGGTGCTGTACGAGCGGCTCGACGGGATGCGCGCCTACGCCGACAATCGGCTGCGCACCGTCCTGCTGGAAACCGGGGGGACCCCGCAGGCCCGTACCGAACGGGAGTCGTTCACGCAGCTCTACACCGAGGACCTGGCCAAATACGACGCCGCCGAGCACGGCCTGTGTTTCGGCCGCATCGATCTCACGGCCGCGGACGACGATCCGGAACAGCGCTATATCGGCCGGCTGGGCATCCTCGACGAGGACAACGACTACGAACCCCTGCTGCTCGATTGGCGGGCCCCGCTGGCGCGGCCGTTCTACCTGGCCACCACCGCGGCGCCGGACGGAGTGTTGCGGCGTCGCCATATCCGCTCCCGCAACCGCCGGGTGACCGCGGTCAACGACGAATACCTCGATCTGGAGGTCGCGCACCGAGCCGGGGTCACGACCTCCGAGGGCGGCGTCGGCAGCGAGAGCGCCCTGCTGGCCGCGCTGAACGCCGCCCGCACCGGCCAGATGGCCGACATCGTGGAGACGATCCAGAGCGAACAGGACGCGATCATCCGCGCCGAGCACAAGAGCGTGCTCGTCGTGCAGGGCGGGCCGGGCACCGGTAAGACCGCTGTCGCCCTGCACCGTGCCGCCTATCTCCTGTACACCTATCGCCAGCAGCTGGCCAAGAGCGGCGTACTCATCATCGGCCCCAACGCCACCTTCCTGGACTACATCGGTCAGGTGTTGCCGTCCCTCGGTGAAACCGGGGTCCTACTGTCCACCATCGGCGATCTGTACCCGGGCGTGAAGGCCACGCTCACCGACTCGCTGCGCGCCGGGGAGCTGAAGGGCTCGACGAGTGTGCTGGACATCCTGAAGAACGCCGTACGCGACCGCCAGCAGGTGCCGGGTGAACCGATCACCCTGAGCTTCGACGGATACCCGGTGACCCTGGACCGCAAGATCGTCACCCGGGCCCGCGGCCGGGCCCGCTCCTCGCGTCGCCCGCACAACCTGGCGCGGCCCATCTTCGCGTCGATGGTGATCGAGGCGCTCACCGACCAGCTCGCGCAGACCATGGGCGCCGACCCGGCCGGTAACGGCCGCAGCCTGCTCAGTGCTGCGGATCTATCCGAGATCGGCGACGAGTTGCGCGCCGACCCGAAGGTCCAGCGCGTGCTGGCCGAGTTGTGGCCGATGCTCACGCCACAGCAGGTGCTGGGCGATCTGTTCGCCGACCCGGACCGGCTGGAGCGCGCCGCCGGCAAGGTGCTCGAGCCGGCCGACCGAGCCGAATTGCTGCGCACCGGTACCGGCGAATTCAGTGCCGCCGACGCCCCGTTGCTGGACGAACTCGCCGAACTGCTGGGCACCGACGACGCCGAGGAACGCGAACGCGCCCGGCGGCGCTGGCGCACCCAGCTCGCCGAGGCACAGGACGCCCTGGACATCCTGACCGGATCGGCCCCGCAGGACCTCGAGGACGAACTCGACCCGGAGATCCTGATGGCCTACGACCTCATCGACGCAAGCCAGCTGGCCGAACGTCAGCAGGTGCGCAACCGCCAGACCACCGCCGAACGTGCCGCGGGCGATCGCACCTGGACCTACGGGCACGTGATCGTGGACGAAGCACAGGAACTGTCGGAGATGGCCTGGCGCATGGTGATGCGCCGGATCCCGAATCGATGGATCACCGTGGTCGGCGATATCGCGCAGACCGGTGATCCGGCGGGCGCGAGCTCGTGGGCGGATATGTTGGAACCGTATGTGGCCAAACGGTGGAAACGCACCGAGCTCACCGTCAACTACCGGACCCCGTCGGAGATCATGACGGTGGCGGCGGACGTACTGGCCGCGATCGACCCCACCGCCGAGGTGCCGCGCTCGGTCCGCGATTCGGGCGTGCCGCCACGGGCGCACCGGGTCCCGGCGGCGCGCCTGCCGGCGAAGCTTTCCGGTGTACTCGCCGAGGAGCGGGGCCCGGGCACCGCCGCGGTGCTGACACCGACCGCCCTGGTGGACGAATTATCCGGGTTGGCAAGCGAATACGTGCGCGTGCTGACGGTGACCGAAGCGAAAGGCCTGGAGTTCGACGCGGTGTATCTGGTGGAACCGGCCGCGGTGATCGCCGAATCACCGCGCGGCCGAAACGACCTGTACGTCGCGATCACCCGCGCCACCCAACGGCTCACCGTGGTGCACAGCGCAGATCTCCCCCCGGAGTTGGGCCGACTGGCCGAGTGACGCCGATCGACCGCGCCGCCCCGCCCGGAAACCGAGTTCCGGGTGGGGCGGGTGGTCCGCGATCGCGGTATCAGCGCACGGTGTGCACGATCAGCACATCGGACTTCGATTTGCGCGCCACATCGGAAGGCACGGAGCCCAGCAGCCGACCGGCCAGGGTGTTCAGGCCACGGTTACCGACCACGAGCAGATCGGCCTGGGTCTCTTTGACCAGGTCGAGCAGGGATTCCACCGGTTCACCGACAATGGCCTTCTCGACGATCTCCTTGGCCCCCGCGGCACTGGCCTTGTCGCGGGCGGTGCGCAGGATCTCGTTGGTGGGCGCCGAACCACGAACCTGGTACGCCTCCTCCTTGAGCATATCGCTCGCGGCGGCGACATCACGGTCGTCGGTCGGGTAGTAGGCGCAGGCCACAATCAACGTCGAGCCCGCGGCTCCGGCCAGTGACGCGGCCTTTTCCACGGCGACGTACGACGAGTCCGAGCCGTCGGTACCGACGACAATGGTCCGGTAGGCGGTCATTCTCTCCTCCAACTGTGCGGGGTATAAACGCGGCTGCGCCGGAAGCTCGTGGAATGTCGGGCGACGGCGCAGCGACTGCGTAGACCATAGCCGGAACATCGGCTCGAATATCCCGATTCGTTGTACATCACAGACTTGTTCGACGGCGGTGGCGTTTCACATTTCGCCCCGGACGAACGACGAATGCCGCGTCTACCTGGCACTTCTCCTACCGGCGCGGGTAAACCTGTGAGGGGTCACAAGGAATGCGAACACCCTTGGCGCCGTAGGACTTTCCTCACAGTGCCGGTGCTCATCGCATCCGGCTGGCAACGGCACCATTCCGGGCGCGATCAGAGGGAGAACAGCGGACCGGTAATCGTCAGGCCCAATTCCCCGGTGTGCGCGAAAAACGCGAACAGCATCAGGCAGGCGCCGGCGAGTGCGAGGTCCTTGTTGAACTGGATCGTCTCCGCCTGGGTGGCCTCGGCCTCGGTTTCCTTCCAGAAGGCGTGCATCATGATCATGGTAGGGACCAGCATGATCAGCAGCAGCAGTGCGCCCAGGTCGGCCCAGATCCCGAACAGGATACTGATACTGCCCAGCAGCATGAGCAGCCCGGACCCCCGTACCGCCAGTTCCGGCACCGGTACCCCCTTGGCCCGCGCGTAACCCGCCATGGCCTTGGTCTGGGTGAAATGCCCCAGCGCCGAACTCAGGAACAGAATGACGAACATCACGCGGCCGATCAACACCACGACATCCATGTACAGCTCCTCATCTGTCGCCGACGGTACCGCTTCGCCCGTGCGGCGTCTCCGATTATGAGGCCGGCATGACCTGGGAGGTCACCTCATCGCGCGAGCGTAACGAATTCTTGGCATATTCCAGGGGAGCCATTCCGACTTCGGCCGTGAACTCACGGGTGAAATGCGCCTGATCGAAATAACCGAGTTCGGCCGCCAGCGCCGCCAGATCCGCGATACGACCGCGGGCGAGTAGATCGGCTGCGTCCTGTAATCGATATCGCCGCAGTACCCATTTCGGTCCCGCACCGATATAGCGGCGGAACAGCCGCTGCAGTGTGCGCACCGGTACCCCGAATCGCTCCGTGACCTGATCGACCCGGGTCAGCTCGGGATCGCCGGCCATCGCGGCGGCGATCGTCAGCACGAGCCGATAGTTGGGGTCGTGCCGGCGCGCGCGGGTGCCGAGATCTTCCTCGACCAGGCGGCGGCGGCCGGGATCACCCGGTTCGGCGAGTACCCGGTCGACGAGGTCGCCGGTATCGGGCAGCACCTCGTCCAGCGGTACCGCGCGATCCCGGAACGCACCGACATCGAGCCCGGTGAACGCACCGAAGCCGCCGGGCCGGAACCGGACGCCGAAGGTCTCCCCCCGGCCGATCAGTTCGCGGACGTACTTCCTGGTGCAGACACCGTTGACGAAACCACCGCGGTGGTCGCCGTCGCGTTCGAAGGTGATGTGTACGCAGGGATACGGCAGAACCTCGGCGTGGTAGGGCGCCCGGCCGCGCACATCCCAGCGCACCGACCAGTACCAGTCCACGTAGTCCGATACCGCGCCGCCCGCCGGCAGGCGGTTCAGCGTGCGGTACCGCTCCTGCTCATGCGGATGCAGGATCGCCTTGCGGTCACCGGCCGCAGGCACGTCGGTCGCCGGTATCCGCGTATCAGCCACGGCCGCTGCCGTCCCCACACGGGCCGGTCCGTCTCGGCACCGGTATCCGGTAGCCGGAGAACGACCACCGTCCGGACGCGAGCACGCGGCCCCGGGCCGCCCCGGCAGTGGTGACGCCGGGCGGTCGGATCGGGCGGCAACCGATGCCCGCCGCGACCGGATACGGAGGTATCGACCGCGGTGGGTACTCGCACGGGCGCGCCGTCGAACGCCGGGCGGCCGGGCGCGGGTTCGCGCACCCGTATCCGGTCCGGCGGCGCGGCGCGGCGCGGGCGGCCGGGGACGGCGGGTGATCGCCACCCGCCGGACGGCGCCGCCCGGGGGCGCCGATGGGCCCGGGCGGAGCTGTCGTGGGCTGTCGCTTTCTTACAAGAATCCACGGCCCCGGCGCGGCAGAGTCATGGGCATGAGCGAAACAGTCGATCCCATCCCCGCGGGTTACCACTCCATCACCGTGTTCATCGCGGTCTCCGACGGCAATGCCGCCATCGACTTCTATACCGCGGTGTTCGGCGCCGAAGTGATCTCGCGCAACGATATGCCCGACGGGCAACCCGCCCACGCCGAACTGAAGATCGGCGATTCCACCATCCAGCTGGGGCTCCCGGTACCGGACCAGAATGTGCTGGCGCCCACCGGCGACTGGGTACACACCTCGCTGGTCCACTACTGCCCCGATGTCGACGCGGTGATCGCCCGTGCCCGGGAGCACGGCGCCCGGGTGGCCGAGGACCCGGCCACCTTCGTCACCGGCGACCGGTACGCGGCCCTGAAGGACCCCTTCGGCCATCGCTGGGTCGTGATGACCCGGGTGGAGGACGTCTCCCGCGAGGAGGCCGAGCGTCGCGTGAACGAATGGATGGCCACGCAGGCCTGAACCCGATGGCCGGCGCGGTCCGGATCCGGTCACTGCAGTCCGGCCGCATCCATACCGCGCAGTTCCTTCTTCAAGTCGGCGATTTCATCGCGCAGCCGGCCCGCGAGCTCGAACTGCAGCTCGCGGGCCGCGTTCATCATCTGATCGGTCAGTTCGGCGACCAGGTCGGCCAGCTCGGCGCGCGGCATGGACTTGATATCGCGCCCCTCGACAATGCCCGCGCTGACCGCCCGACCGGGTTCACCCTGGGCCCGCCGGCCACGGCTGGCGTTACGACCGGAACCGCCGACCTCCACCTCGTCGCCGGCCTCGGAATAGACCTGGTCGAGGATATCGGCGATCTTCTTGCGCAGCGGCTGCGGATCGATGCCCATTTCCGCGTTGTAGGCGAGCTGCTTGGCGCGCCGGCGCTCGGTTTCGTCGATCGCGTCGCGCATCGAGGCGGTGATCTTGTCCGCGTACATGTGCACCTCACCGGACACATTGCGGGCGGCCCGGCCGATGGTCTGGATCAAGCTCTTCGTACTGCGCAGGAAGCCTTCCTTGTCGGCGTCCAGGATCGCGACCAGCGATACCTCGGGCAGGTCCAGGCCCTCGCGGAGCAGGTTGATCCCGACCAGCACGTCGTACTCACCCAGCCGTAGCTGCCGCAGCAACTCGACCCGGCGCAGGGTGTCGATCTCGGAATGCAGATAACGCACCCGAACGCCGAGACCGAGCAGATAGTCGGTCAGATCCTCGGCCATCTTCTTGGTGAGCGTGGTGACCAGGACCCGCTCGTCGCGCTCGGTCCGCAACCGGATCTCGTGCAGCAGGTCGTCGATCTGCCCCTTGGTGGGTTTCACCTCGACCTTCGGATCGACCAGGCCGGTGGGACGGATGACCTGCTCCACCACCTCACCGCCGGTGCGGCCGAGCTCGTAGTCGCCGGGGGTGGCCGAAAGATACACCGCCTGCCCGATCCGTTCGGCGAATTCCTCCCAGGTGAGCGGGCGATTGTCCACCGCCGAGGGCAACCGGAAACCGTATTCCACGAGGTTGCGCTTCCGCGACATATCCCCCTCGTACATCCCACCGATCTGCGGCACGGTCACATGGGATTCGTCGATCACCAGCAGGAAATCGTCCGGGAAATAGTCCAGCAGGGTGGCCGGCGCCGAACCGGCGGGCCGGCCGTCGATATGCCGCGAATAGTTCTCGATACCGGAGCAGAATCCGACCTGCCGGATCATTTCGAGGTCGTACTGGGTACGCATCCGCAACCGCTGCGCCTCGAGCAGTTTGCCCTTGCGCTCGAGCTCGGCGAGGCGTTCCTCGAGTTCGGCCTCGATAGCGACGACGGCCCGTTCCATCCGCTCCGGTCCCGCCACATAATGTGTGGCCGGGAAGATACGCACCGTATCCACCTTGCGCACGACGTCCCCGGTGAGCGGGTGCAGATAATAGAGTTCCTCGATCTCGTCGCCGAAGAATTCGATCCGGACCGCCAGCTCCTCGTAGGACGGAATTATTTCGACGGTATCGCCGCGCACCCGGAACGAGCCCCGTGTGAACGACATATCGTTGCGCGTGTACTGGACGTCCACCAGCATCCGGAGGAATGCGTCGCGGTCGACCTCGGAGCCCACCTCGAGCAGGACGGAGCGGTCCAGATAGGACTGCGGTGTGCCCAGACCGTAGATACAGGACACCGAGGCGACCACCACCACATCCCGGCGCGACAGCAACGCGGAGGTCGCCGAATGGCGGAGGCGCTCCACATCGTCGTTGATCGAGCTGTCCTTCTCGATATAGGTATCGGTCTGCGCGATATACGCCTCGGGTTGGTAATAGTCGTAATAGGAGACGAAATACTCCACCGCGTTGTGCGGGAACATCTCGCGCAGTTCGTTGGCCAGCTGCGCCGCCAGCGTCTTGTTCGGAGCCATCACCAGTGTCGGCCGCTGTAGCCGTTCGATGAGCCACGCCGTGGTCGCCGATTTACCGGTACCGGTCGCGCCGAGCAGCACCACATCGGGCTCACCCGCGGTGATCCGGCGCTCCAGTTCCTCGATCGCGGCGGGCTGATCACCGGCCGGCCGATGCGGGCTGACCACCTCGAACCGCCCACCGGTGCGTTCGATCTCACCGACCGGGCGGAACTCCGATCGGGCCAGCGGAGTCGCCCCGTCGGCCTCGGTCCCGCTGACGCCGGCCGCACGGAGTTCGGTTGCGAATGCCATTCCCCAAGACTAAGCGCGGACACCGACAGAATCCCGCCCGCTACCTGTGCCGGAGCCCACGTCCCGCGGCCGGGCCCGGTGGGACGAGCGGCGGCCCCTACTCGCCCGGGCCGCCCAGTGGGTAGATTCAGCAGCTGTGACACAGGCACCGAGCGTGGACGTCCACCGGCCGAAGGTGGAGTACTTCGATATCGCGGAACTGACGAACACCGATCCGAAGGGTTTCGTCCGCGATGTGGAGCGCTACCACCTCGAGCCCTGGGGGCTCTATATGGCGCGGACCGCCGACCACCCGCAATTCCACTACATCGAGTCCTGGCTGCTCCCCGAATTGAACCTGCGCTCGACGGTGTTCCATTTCCATCCGGCCCATCGGCGCGATCAGGACTATTACCTCGATATCGGCGAATTCGGCGAGGTCGGGCCGAAGAAATGGCGCTCGGTAGACCATTATCTCGACCTGGTGGTCCGCACGGGACGGGAGACCGAACTCCTCGACATCGACGAACTCCTGGCCGCGCACACCGTGGGCCTGCTGGACGCCCGCGCCGCGGAGCGGGCGGTGGCCACGGCCACCCGGGCCATCGACGGTATCGCCGCCCACGGCCACGACTTCCTGGCCTGGACGGCCTCGCTGGATATGCCGCTCACCTGGCTGTAACCCACCGTCCGGCGCGACGGGACCCGGCCCGCCCGTTCCACGGAGCGGGCGCGCAGCCCGGGCACGTCCGCTACGGCTACTCCGGATGCGCGGCCCGCCAGGTGAGCACCCGCTGGTACACCGCATCGAACCAGGGTTCCTTGACCGTCAGGTAGGCGGCGACGGCTTCCTCGCGGCCGAGCCCGTCGGCCGCAGCCGCCGCCTTCCGCTTCACCTCGACGTATTCCGCCCGCGCGGCCGGTTCGGCGCGCAGCCAGTCGCGGAAGGCGAGCGCGAACACCTGCCCGGGCCCACCGGCGACCCGCAGATGGACATAGGCCGGGCGCCCGGGATCGGCGCTACCGTGCACACGTTTCTCCCAGCGCCCCGGATCCATCTCGGCCCCGGCGCCCGGCTTCGGGTTGTCGTGGATGTGCTGTGGGATCACCGGGAATCCGGCGGCGGCCAGCGCGTCGCGGATACCGTCGGCCGCGGCGAGGTCCGGCACGGTGATCTGCAGGTCGAGCAGATCTTTCGCGGGCAGACCGGGCACCGCGGTGGAACCGATATGGTCGATCCGCACCGCGGCGGCACCGGCGGCCACTCGCAGCCGCGCGATCAGCCGCTGCGCCTGCGCGGGCCATTCCGGGTCCGGGTCCGCGAGCCGGGGCGCCGGCCGCACCGCGCTGCCGGAACGCATATTCGCCTCGAATGGGATCAACCGCTCGTTCCACAGCCGCGCCACAGCGGCTTCGACCTCGCCGGCGGGGCCGTTGTTGTCCAGCAGCACATCGGCGACGGCCCGGCGCTGCTCGTCGGTCGCCTGCGCCGCGATCCGCGCCCGCGCATCGTCCTCGGCCACCCCGCGGAGTTCGACCAGGCGCCGGATCCGGGTCTCCGCGGCGACATCCACCACCAGCACCAGATTCATGAAAGGCGCCATATGGTTCTCCACCAGCAACGGAACATCCTGGACCACAATGGCGTCCGGTGCGGCGGCGGCGAAGAGTTCGGCCGTGCGCTGCCCGACCAGCGGATGAGTGATGGAGTTCAAGGTGGTGCGTGCTTCGTCGTCACGAAACGCCTTGGCCGCCAACGCCGGACGATCCAGGCTGCCGTCCGCGGCCAGGATATCCGAGCCGAACGCCTCGACCAGGGCGGCGAGCCCCGGCGTTCCGACCGCGACCACTTCCCGTGCGATGACATCGGAGTCGATGAGCACCGCGCCCCGTTCCACGAGCGCTCGCGCGACCGTCGATTTGCCCGCTCCCATACCGCCGGTGAGGCCGATTCGTAACATTCGCCCAGTCTCGCATCCGCCCGTACCGGCGCGGCGACGAGGTTTCGCGCATTACCCGCTCGACACGCCCAGGCGTGGTGGAACGGCGCAAATGTCCTGATTACGCCAGCGACTGCGTTAGTGTTCGGCCTGAGTGCACGCCCCGATTCACCGCTTCTGTTACGGATAGCAAAGGAACGAGCATGCGCATCAGGTACCACCGCACAGGCCGGCACCGGCTGGGGGCGCCGGGGCGAGTGCACTGTCTCACCATTCCGGCCGTGGCGGCGTATCTGGCGAAGAACCGCCGCCCCTGGCTGAGCCTTTTCACCATCGCACCCCGCCACAGTCTCGCCGCTCACCGCCCGCGTCCGTCGATCGTCTGGCCGCGCTGGGTCCCGGTCCCGGCAGGTTAGTTCCCGACGGACAACGGTGGCCCGGTCCTCGGACCGGGCCACTGTTGTGTGCTGTGCTTCTGGCGCCGCCTTCGGCGGCGCGGGGTCGAGGCCCCCGAAGGTCCCGCCGTTCAGCCCTCGAGACTCGCGGCTGCGCC